>JAEEMP010000056.1 GCA_016283275.1 Lachnospiraceae bacterium | reverse complement strand
TTTAAAGATGCATTATTCTAAAGATGTTCCGAACGACGGATTCTTAGATCCTAATTGGGATTACGAAAAAGTAAGCAGATTTTTACGTTCAATGGATTATGGCGGATTAATGTTGCTTGGTCCAATGAAGATCCGTATCGACAATACTATTTATTGTTTCAGAAAATATGCTGTTGATACTGAATGTGAAAATGAAGGCTTTTATAATGACAACTACATTTTTAATCGTGACGGACATCGTATTATACTTAAAAAACTCAGGAAGGAAAACAATCAATGAAAGACATTATTATGGAAATCCTTAAAAATCTCGATAACGGCGAGGCTTTTGAGAATTCCGAAAATTTCATAGAGGACGGACTTATCGATTCTTATCAGATGGTTGAGATCGTCGATGAACTTGAAAGTGAATTTGATATAGAGATATCCGGTCGTGATATCATTCCCGATAATTTTGTAAATCTTGCCGCTATAGAAAATCTTGTGGCTAAATATACTGAAGGATAATATGAAGGATTTTGTTGTTTTTTTAAAAGATGCCAATTTTATAAATGAAGGTGATGTTGTTTATGTTATTTCCGATATGATGCCTTTGGCTCTTGAATACAAGAATAACGGCCAAAAGCTCGATCTTGATGATGTTATCAACGGACTTAAGGATATAGTGGGACCTTCCGGGACTCTTCTTATTCCGGCTTTCAACTGGGACTTTTGCAAAGGTATTCCCTTTGATTATCATAATACGCCTTCAAAGACCGGCGCACTGTCAAAGGCTGCTCTTAAACGCCCGGATTTCAAACGCACTTTCCATCCGCTTTATTCTTTTGCCGTATGGGGTAAAAAAGCAGATGAACTTCTTTCGATAAATGTTCCCAACTCTTTCGGTGAAGGTACAATTTTTGATAAATTGAGCGAATATAATGCAAAGGCATTGGTGATCGGTGTCCCTGCATTAAGCGGATTTACTTATATTCACCATGTTGAAAAACTTGTCGGAGTTCCATACAGATATGAAAAAAATTTCACCGCAGATTATATCGATCCTTCCGGAAACATTTCACTGCGCACTTACAGTATGTATGTAAGGAACCTTGAAATGGATCCAAAGCACATAAACGGTTTTGAACCTCTTGAAAAGCTCATGATCAAAGACGGTATCATCCGGCAGAAATATTTCGGAAATGTTTTGTGTTCTTTCATGAATGTTAATGACACCTATGAACCTATCCGAAAAGATATAGAAGAAAACGATTCAAAAAACATGTATATATATAATCATTAAGAGCCGGAATTTTTCCGGCTCTTAAACTTTTAAATTTCTTTATTCAATTATTTTACAAGTCTTACCTTAACTTCAACAGGCTCTTTCATCCACACATTATCGGGAAGATCAAGCAGAAGCGGCAACTCATAGACTCCTGACTTAAATCCCGAAATATCGTTCATGAGTGCATAATCATTGAAGTCTACCGTAAAGTTAAGCTGAGAAAGCTGGATCTGCTCCAAGTCCTGAGCAAGGCCGACAAGCACAAACTCGACGTAATCTTTGCTCTCCGCCCATTCGGTTGAAGAAAAACCGTCAGGTATACCCGTTACCTCTATGTTTCTTAAATATACACTTACGGACTGTTCTTTATACTCCTCGATATAAACAGTCACATTGGCAAATCCGCTGAACGCCGGATCCGCAAATCTTGTACCCGAAGGAAGATAATCTCCGACATCTATAAGCGCATGAAGCGAAGATGTAAGTCCTGTGACATTTAATTGCGATGAAGGAACGGAGATCGAATTGACTCTGTCTATTACGTTCGGATTACCTGCAATGACAACCTCTTCAATATCACTTTCAAGGACACCCGTCGTATTGTATCCTTCAGCAGGTGTACCCGAATATGAGAATGCAATGGGAACCTTCTTGGTGGCCAAGATTTCCACATCGACTCTGACGGAATCCACATTAAGCTCGAGGTTCTTGTCATCAATGACATTTCCGTCTATATCATAAAGCACAACATCCGATAACGTGGATATCTTTTCTTTAAATCCGGTTACCTGAACATCGACCGCTGCAGAATAAATACTGTTTATAACGGACTGCGGACCGCTTACGCGCACCTGGTTCTGTGCCTGTGTCACATTACCGACCACATACCCCGGTTCGATTTCTCCCGATGTTGTGGCTTTTATAGGTAATTGCGTGGTCCGACGCATTTCGATCGACACTTCCAGACTCTCGTGCGAAGCTTTAATGCTTTCGACTTTATCGGTATATTTTGAAACCGACAGGTCGATCGGAACCCTTGTCTCATCCAAAGAAAGATTCCTTAAATCCGCTACCGCAACAATTGCATCGGATGAACTGCCGAGTTCCTGTACGACCGATCTCGGAGCCTTTATAGTCACTGTAGTAATAGTGTCCGTATTATCCACAACTTCCATTGTCTTTCCTTCGGAAGTCACTACATCCGAATTAATGATCCTTACCGGAACATTTTTGTAAGTTTCCGGTATTACCGGATCTGTAATACTTACTACTATAAACCACAGTAATGTTGCGGCGATTATCGATACGATCTTAAGCCCTATATTCTGGGTCAGGAGTTTTTTGAGGCGTTCTTTGATAGTTTCAGTATTCATGCCTTCCTCCTAACCGTCTTAAAGCGTACACGTTTCTTCTCGGCTCCGGGCTTATTCTGAATAACTTCAAGCATACGTCTGAAATTATCCTGATCGACATTTCTCTCAAGCTGTCCCTGATAAGCAAGACTGATCCGTCCCGTTTCCTCCGAAACAATAATGGTAAGACTGTCGCTTACTTCCGAAATACCTACACCTGCACGGTGACGCGTTCCCAGTTCCTTACTTAAAGTAAGATTATCGGAAAGCGGAAGATAACATGTCGCATATGTGACCCTGTCTCCGCTTATCACAATAGCACCGTCATGAAGCGGTGTATTATGCTCAAATATATTGATCAAAAGCTGACTTGATACCAGTGCATCAACCTTAATACCCGTTCTTTCAACTTCTGAAAGGGAATTGTTTTGCTGAACGACGATAAGTGCACCGGTTTTAACTTTGGCCATTTCATTGCAGCCGCGGATTATTTCTTCTAAAGTTCTGTCGGTAAAACGACCCTCTTCGGAATGAGACTGATCAAAGAACACGATGTCTCCGATCTTTGCC
The DNA here is from genome assembly GCA_016283275.1 of Lachnospiraceae bacterium. Classification (GTDB taxonomy): domain Bacteria; phylum Bacillota; class Clostridia; order Lachnospirales; family Lachnospiraceae; genus UBA1258. The sequence continues at coordinate 1,340 of JAEEMP010000056.1, read as the reverse complement.
CTGGTACCGAGCTGTTCCAACGCTCTTCGAAGTTCCGGCTGAAAAACAACAACAATGACCGTTGCGGCAATCGTAAACAATCTGTTTGCGATCCAAAGGATCGTGTTCATCTCAAATATTTCGGCAAAAAGAAGAAAGACCAAAATAACAACAATACCTTTAAGCAATGACCAGGCCTTTGTGTTTTTGATCCAGAGCATGATCTCATAGACCAGAAAGGCAATAACGAGAATCTCGATAATGTCTGTCCAGTTTATTTCGGGCATATTAAATTTTTCAAAGTTAGACCTTAAAAAATCAATAATGTTTGACATGCTTTATATTTTTCCAAAATATAATTTATTGGTTATTTACGTTGTTGTGTTCGGCGGCTCTCTGTTCCATCCTCCGCCTTCCTTCTCCTGCCGGGCGGCCTCCGCTTAATCCAAGCGGTCCCTTCGAAGCATTGGCGTTTCTGACTGCTGCAGCGGTTCTCTCGACCTGAGAACGACCGATCTCGCGTTGGGCGGGTCTTACGGGGCGTTCTTTATCCTCTCTTACGGGTCTTGCACTGCTTACTTCATTTTCCCTTACGGGCTGTTCCTGCCTTCTTACCGCTTCAGCGGGAATGCGCCTTACAGGCTTTTTCTTAGGCTTGCTTTCGTTTTCCACAAAATCGTTCTTCGGAACGGCTTTTACATAATAGTAATATTCATCGTCTTCAAACTGTACCCGCTCAATTCTGTTATAGTTAAGATCAAACAGGAAATACTGAAGTATTACATTGAGTATGGCCGAAACGATAATTCCGACCAGAAGTCCTCCTACCGAAATGCCCGCGGAAAGAGCTGCATTTCCGATGACGGTCACAAACAATAATGTGAGTTCTCCGACTCCGATCGCGATAAGCCAGCAATATTTTATGGGAAGACGTCTTATCAGATAAACAACAAGAACTGTAGCCGCAAATGCGGCAGCATAAACTATCATGGCCTTATTGCTTAAGATTGAATCAATTATCATCTTAAACTGACCAAGTTTCGATGCATCGGTACCCGAAGAGAGTTCTTCGGCATTGCCTGCAATATAATGCAATACCTGATATATGATAACTCCGCATCCCACCGATACCATCGATGATGGCGTGCCTACAAGACCCATTGAAACCGGCATCACATACGGAACATGCCATACGAACGAAAGAGGTGTTAATATTCCTGCGATTGAATCTTTTGAAGCAAATCTGAAATATAAAAGATACAAGACCAGAAACAATGCAAATACCACTATCGCACATTCAAGCGAAAGATAATACATATGTCCTATGATTATAAAACCGATTATTACGATCGTAAGATTTA
>JAEEMP010000055.1 GCA_016283275.1 Lachnospiraceae bacterium | reverse complement strand
GGAGTAATGATAAATGCCACAGAAAAAAAGCACATCAAGAAGTGCGCAGACAAGAAAAAAAAGAACCACTGCAAAGAAAAGAACGGTTTCTCAAAACGATTATCGTATAAAATTTGAAGTTACTTTTATACTTTCGATCGCAATCTGCATTCTTTTATTCCTTTGTAATTTTCATCTCATCGGAAAAGTCGGGGATGCGGTTTCAAAATTTTTGTTCGGCTGCTTTGGTTTTTTACAATACATATTCCCGCTGTATCTGTTTTTTATGATATTTGTGGGTATGAGAAACTTAGGCGAGCCCAATGTTAAGAGCAGAGTCATCGCATTGGGCTTATTATTCCTGTTCGCCGCCAATATATTCGACCTGATCGGAGGCATATCAAAGAGTTTAACTTCTTATTCTTTTAAAGAACTGTTTGATCACGCATCCGGAAATCATAAAGGCGGCGGAGCCATAGCCGGAAGCGCGACATATTTTCTAGTTAAATATATCGGCGTATGGGGCACCGTGATCGTAAGCGCATTGCTTATCTTAATATGCATAATAATCGCAAGCAGAGATTCCGTGGTCAATAAGTTCAATGAATCCAGGAATCTTTTAAGAGAGCATACCGAAAACAACAGGATCGCAAGAGAAGAGTTTATCATTTCAAGAAAAGAAGAGATAAATAAGAGAAAACTCGAAAATGAAGAAAGAAACCGTATAAGAAAAGAGAATCTTGAAAAGAAAGAACTTGAAAAGATCTCAAAGGAAGATGAAAAGGTATTAAGGAAAAACAAAAAAGTAAGCGGCGTTACAACAGATACATTATTGATCCCGAAATCCGAAGCCAATAAGCCAAACGAAAACATGCACGAGATCACATTAAACGATTTCGATGAAGTAAAGGGTACATTTTACGGCCAAAGCGCACCGGGCGATGAGATCAATGAAATAAAGATAGAAAGAGCCGAACCGGTTACCGCCCCCGAGAAAGAGATCAAGACAAGAGACCGGATCGAGCGTGCTCCGTTAAAATCCATTGATGACAGCAGACCTTCGAAGGACAGTTCAAAGGATGAAGGAATAAGCATCAAACCTCAGGCTTCTTCCCATAAATACGAATTTCCTCCGATAAATCTCCTTACAAAGAATTCTTCGAAGAATTCCGGAGACAGTGAGGAGACCATTAGGGAAACTGCCCGTAAACTTATCGAAACGCTTGAAATATTCGGTGTTAAAGCCAAAGTAGATACAATAAGCCAGGGACCTACCGTGACCCGTTTCGAACTTTTACCGGAACTCGGCACAAAGGTCAGCCGAATAAAAAGTCTTTCCGATGATATAAAGCTTAACCTTGCCACTTCTGATATCAGAATAGAAGCACCCATCCCGGGAAAAGCAGCTGTCGGAATAGAAATACCCAATAAAGAAAATCAATCGGTATTGTTAAGGGATCTCATCGAGACACAGGAATTCAAAAAAGCCGAATCGAAGCTTACATTTGCTGTGGGTAAAGATATTTCGGGCAAGGTCATATTATATGATATAGACCAGTTTCCGCATCTTCTTATCGCGGGAGCTACCGGTTCGGGTAAATCAGTCTGCATAAACACACTCATCATGAGTCTTATCTATAAAGCTCATCCTGATGATGTGAAGATGATAATGATCGACCCCAAAGTCGTTGAACTTAGTGTATATAACGGAATACCGCATCTTTTGATCCCTGTCGTAACCGATCCCAAGAAAGCATCTGCGGCGCTTAACTGGGCCGTTACCGAGATGATGGAACGATACAAAAAATTTGCCGACATGAATGTCAGGGATCTGAAAGGATACAATAAAGCCGTTGCCGAGAGAGAAGCAACGGAAGGCAAGAGCGAATTATACAAGAAACTTCCGACGATCGTAGTCATAGTCGACGAGTTGGCCGATCTTATCATGGTCGCCAAAAACGAGGTCGAAGAGAGCATCTGCCGTCTTGCCCAGCTTGCCAGAGCCTGCGGAATACATCTTATCATCGCAACGCAAAGACCTTCCGTCGATGTAATAACCGGTCTTATAAAAGCCAATATGCCAAGCCGTATTGCTTTTGCCGTTTCATCAAATGTTGATTCAAGAACAATTCTTGATATGAGCGGAGCGGAAGAATTACTCGGTAAAGGTGATATGCTGTTTTATCCCAAAGGTCTTAAAAAGCCGGTGAGATTGCAGGGTGCCTTTGTCTCTGACAGTGACGTCAATAAAGTCGTCGATTATTTAAAGCCTTTGGCTTCTTCCGTTGAAGCATACGGTAATGATATAGTTAATAAGATCGAGTCTTCGGTCGGTTCTTCCGGTTCAGGCAATACGGGAGGCGGTCAGGGCGACTACGATGAATTATTTATCGAGGCCGCAAGATATATCATTCAAAACAACAAGGCTTCCATAGGAAATCTTCAAAGAGTGTTCAGGATCGGTTTCAACAGAGCCGCAAGGATCATGGATAAGCTTGCTGAAGAAGGTGTCGTTTCCGGTGAAGAAGGCACCAAAGCAAGGACAGTGCTCATGTCTATGGAAGAATTTGAAAATTATGTTGAGGAAAACGGTCTATAACCGGATCCGGAAAGGATAAAATTTGAAGTCAGATATTGAAATCGCTCGTGAGGCAAAGCTCTTACCGATAAAAGATGTTGCCGAAAGTATCGGAATATCGGAGGAATATCTTGAATATTACGGTAAATACAAAGCTAAGATCAGTGATGAATGGTATGAAGAACACAAAAACGACAAAGACGGCAGACTGATCCTGGTAACGGCCATAAATCCCACTCCTGCAGGCGAAGGCAAGACCACCACGACCGTCGGCCTCGGAGAAGCTTTCGGAAAGCTTGACAAAAAATGTGTGATCGCGTTAAGAGAGCCTTCACTGGGTCCGTGTTTCGGAATAAAAGGCGGAGCTGCCGGAGGCGGATACGCGCAGGTTGTACCTATGGAAGATCTAAACTTACATTTCACGGGAGACTTCCATGCGATAACCAGCGCCAACAATCTTCTTGCTGCCATACTTGACAATCATATCCAGCAGGGAAACGAATTGAATATCGATACGCGCAATATTGTCTGGAAACGTTGTATGGATATGAATGACAGGGTCTTAAGAAATATCGTGGTCGGGCTCGGTAATAAATCCGACGGAACCGTAAGGGAAGATCATTTTGTGATCACGGTTGCTTCCGAGATCATGGCAGTGTTGTGCCTTGCGGAAGATCTGAAGGATCTGAAAGAAAAACTCGGCCGCATTATCGTTGCATACGATTTTAGCGGAAATCCCATAACAGCCAAGGATCTTAAGTGTGTGGGATCGATGGCCGCATTGCTAAAAGATGCAATAAAGCCCAATATAATACAGACGCTTGAGCACACTCCCGCTATCGTGCACGGAGGTCCTTTTGCCAATATAGCTCACGGATGCAACTCTGTAAGAGCTACAAGATTTGCACTTAAAATGGCCGACTATGTTATTACCGAGGCAGGATTCGGTGCGGATCTCGGCGCAGAAAAGTTCTTTGACATAAAGTGCAGAAAAGCCGGCTTAAAACCCGATTGTGTTGTTCTTGTGGCAACGATCAGAGCGCTTAAATATAACGGCGGAGTCGCAAAAAGCGACCTTTCGGTTGAAAATCTCGATGCTCTTAAAAAGGGTATCGTGAATCTTGAAAAGCATATTGAAAATCTTCAAAAATACAAGGTGCCGGTCATAGTTACGTTAAATGCTTTTTCTTCCGACACCGAAAGCGAGACCGCATTCGTCAAAAAATTCTGTGAAGACAGAAATTGCGAGTTTGCTTTATCAAGAGTCTGGGAATCGGGCGGAGAAGGCGGGATCGATCTTGCCAATGCGGTATTAAAGACTCTGTCAGAGAAAAAGAGTGAGTTTAAGCCCATTTATGACGATGATCTTTCTTTAAAAGAGAAGATAATCACAGTGGCCAAAGAAATATACGGCGCCAAAGATGTAAGTTTTTCAAAGGAAAGCGAGAAAATGCTTGCAAAACTTACCGAATTAGGCTTTGCCGATCTGCCTGTCTGCATGGCCAAAACACAGTATTCTCTTTCCGATGACCCTTCGCTTTTGGGAAGGCCCGATGATTTTGTGCTGAATGTAAGAGATGTTTATATATCCGCAGGAGCCGGATTTGTGGTAGTATTAACCGGACAGATCGTTACCATGCCCGGATTATCCAAAAATCCCGCAGCATATTCGATAGATGTGGATGATAACGGAAATATAACAGGACTTTTCTAAAGGAGATCGATCATGGAGTTAATTGACGGAAAGAAAATTTCCTCTGAAATAAAAGAAGAATGTAAGGAAGCCTCTTTAAAACTTATTGAAAAAGGTATCACTCCCTGTCTTGCGGTGGTACTTGTCGGAAACGATCCGGCTTCCTCCATATATGTCAACAACAAGAAAAAAGCATGTGAATTCTGCAATATAAAGTCACTTTCATATGAACTTGACGAAAACACTTCCGAAGAGGAGCTTCTTGAACTTATCGATAAATTGAACAATGATGATTCGGTAAACGGTATCCTTGTGCAATTACCGCTTCCGAAACATATCAATGAAGATCATGTCATCGACAGGATCAGTCCTTTAAAAGATGTCGACGGTTTCCATGTAAATAATGTCGGTGCTTTGTGTACGGGACTTGACGGATTCGTTTCATGTACCCCGGCAGGCATAATCGAGCTTTTAAAAAGAAGCAATGTAGATATCACCGGCAAGAATTGTGTTGTTATCGGCAGGAGCAATATAGTCGGAAAACCGATGGCACTTCTTATGTTAAGAGAGAATGCCACAGTTACGATCTGTCATTCCAAAACCGTAAACTTGAAAGATATCTGCAAAAACGCAGACATTTTGATCGTAGCAATTGGTAAGCCCAGATTCGTCGATTCTTCATTTGTAAAAAAAGATGCCGTTGTGATCGATGTGGGTATCCACAGGGATGAAAACAACAAAATGTGCGGCGACGTAGATTTTGACGATGTTAAAGATATCGTTTCAAAGATCACTCCGGTTCCCGGAGGCGTCGGCCCCATGACCATAGCTATGCTCATGAAGAATGTGATCAAAGCCAGCGAAAGGTGTTGAGAAAAATGAAATGTCCCAACTGCGGCAAGGATTTGCCCGACGGAAAATTATATTGCGATAATTGCGGCACGGAAGTTGAGATCGTATCCGATATCGATATGGAACTTGAAATGCATAAGACCATTAAAGATATCGCAAACGAACAATTTCCCGATGATTATGAATTTGATGACGATGTCGAATTCGATGACGACGACAATCCGTCCATATTAAGAATATTGCTTAAATCCGGCAGTCGTTTCGGAAAGATCTTTTATGTGATCATTTCCGTTTTGATCCTGACCGTTATCATTCTTGCCATAAGAATGGGAATAAAAGTTTCAAGAGAAAGTTCTTTGGATTATCAGGTTGAAATGGCTCAAAAAGCCATCGATAACGACGATTACATTAAAGCGGTGACTTATCTTGAAAGAGCCGTCAAATTAGATCCCGAAAATCCGGATTATAGATTTCAGCTTGCCGATTACTACAAGAAACTCGACAGGACAGACGATTGTATTTATATTTTGACGGATGCCGCCGAAAACAAAAATTTTGATAACGCAACCCGTATTCAGGCATATAACAGATTGTTCACGATCTATAAGGACAATGCCGATTATTCAAGGATCAGTTATGCTCTTGAAAAATGCGATATCGAAAGTGTTTTGAGCGAATATTCTTCATACAGGGTCACTTCTCCCGAATTTAATCTGGAATCGGGTACATATACCGATACCATAATTGTAAGGATAACAACACCCGGAGACGGAGATATCTATTATACTACCGACGGTTCCGACCCCGTTACTTCAGGCACAAAATATTCCGAACCGTTAACGCTTGAATACGGAAGTTATACCGTAAAAGCGGTCGTATTTAACGATTACGATATCCCCAGCGAGGTTATTACAAAAGATTATCTTATCGATGTTGCATTTTCTTTTGCACCCGAGGTCGAACCCGAAAGCGGAGATTACGAACATACATTTTTGATCGAAGTGGATGTACCCGTTATGTATACGTGCTATTATACAACAGACGGCTCGGATCCCACCAAGGAATCGAACAGATACATTAATCCGGTTCCGGCAGCCGAAGGATACAATACTTACAAATTTGTCGTATATGCCAATGACGGAACGCAATCCGAGATCGTTGAAAGAAATTATAACGTTGTTTTAAATACGAGTATCACCGCAGCGGATGCCGTAACGGCATTAAATCAGGGGCTTATCGACAGAGGCTACCTTGATGAATCGGGCCGCCACCGCGAAGGCATTGACGGCACATATATTTTTATGTATTCGACGATCTATCCCATTGAAGGAATGGGTGATTTCTACTTTGTCGTTGAATATATTCAGGATGATCTGGGCAACAACAGAATGACCGGAACATATTATGCCATAGATTGCTACAACGGTATGTTATATACCGTTGATGTAGAGGGAGAGAACGGATACGTTCTTTCACCGTTATAAAATCAATTCGAAAGGAAAACCAAGATGTTTAAGATTTTAAAAGCCGAAGAGATCACGACCAATATTTTTCTTATGGTTGTGAAGGCTCCGAGAGTGGCAAAAACATGCCTCCCCGGACAATTCGTCATTGTCAGGACAGACGAAGACAGTGAAAGAATACCGCTTACCATCTGTGATTATGACAGAGAAGCGGGTACCATAACCATCGTGTTCCAGATAGTGGGCGCAGGTACAAAATTTATGTCTGAACTTAAAGAAGGAGATGCTTTCCACGATTTTGTGGGTCCTTTGGGCAAGCCTTCGGAACTTATAACCGACGGAGTTGATGTAACATCAAAAAAGAACATTCTTTTCGTTGCCGGCGGTGTCGGAACCGCACCCGTTTATCCTCAGGTAAAATGGCTTAAAGAGAACGGCATTAATGCAGACGTTATAGTCGGTGCAAAAACAAAGAGCCTCATAATCCTGGAAGATGAGATGAAGGCAGTTGCCGGAAATCTCTATATTACCACAGATGACGGGTCATACGGCCGCTCCGGTATGGTTACAAAGACTATCGAGGATCTTGTAAACGAAGGCAATAAATATGATGTATGCATAGCCATCGGTCCCATGATCATGATGAAATTTGTATGCAAACTTACAAAGGAACTCAATATCCCGACCGTAGTAAGTTTAAATCCCATCATGGTGGACGGAACCGGAATGTGCGGCGCCTGCCGTGTGACCGTCGGTGATTCCGTTAAGTTTGCATGTGTTGACGGCCCCGAATTTGACGGTCATCTTGTTAACTTCGATGAGGCAATGAAGCGTCAGACACTTTATAAAACAGCCGAAGGAAGAGCATTCCTTGCCGCCAAAGAAGGCAATACGCATCACGGCGGATGCGGTAACTGTTCATAAGTACTTAACGAAATAATATTAGGAGATAAAGAAATGGATATGTTAAAAAAAGTGCCGGTACGTGAGCAGGATCCCGTAAAGCGCGCCGGAAATTTTGAAGAAGTATGTCTCGGATACAATGCCGAGGAAGCCATGGCCGAAGCTTCAAGATGTTTGAATTGCAAAAATGCCATGTGTATCAAAGGTTGCCCCGTTTCCATCAATATTCCCGCTTTTATAGAGCAGGTTAAGCTTGGAAACTTTGACAAAGCATATGACATTCTTTCCGAATCATCGGCTCTTCCAGCTGTCTGCGGCAGAGTCTGTCCTCAGGAAAGTCAGTGCGAAGGAAAGTGTATAAGAGGTATTAAAGGCGAACCCGTTTCCATAGGTAAGCTTGAAAGATTCGTAGCGGACTGGGCAAGAGAAAACGGAAGAAAGCCTCAGGGCGCCACAGATAAAAAGGATAAAAAAGTTGCCGTTATCGGTTCGGGCCCCGCTGGTCTTACATGTGCCGGCGACCTTGCAAAAATGGGATATGACGTAACGATATTTGAAGCCCTTCATCAACCCGGAGGAGTTTTGGTATACGGTATTCCCGAGTTTCGTCTTCCCAAAGAAAAGGTTGTTGCCAAGGAAATCGAAAACGTAAAATCATTGGGCGTTAAGATCGAGACAAACGTTGTGGTAGGAAAGAGCGTTACAGTTGACGAACTTATGGAAGATGAAGGTTTTGACGCGGTATTTATCGGTTCCGGTGCGGGTCTTCCCAAATTCATGGGCATACCCGGTGAAAATGCAAACGGTGTTTTCTCGGCAAACGAATATCTTACAAGAAGCAACCTCATGAAAGCTTTTGATGAAAATTCCGCAACTCCCATTATGAGAGCAAAGAAAGTTGCCGTTGTTGGCGGCGGTAATGTTGCAATGGATGCCGCAAGGACAGCTTTAAGACTCGGCGCGGAAGTGCATGTGGTATACCGTCGTTCCGAAGCGGAATTGCCCGCAAGAGTTGAAGAAGTACATCATGCAAAGGAAGAGGGGATCATATTTAACCTTCTTTCCAATCCCACAGAGATCCTTTCCGATGAAAACGGCTGGGTAAACGGTATCAAGTGTATAAAAATGGAACTCGGCGAGCCCGACGAATCGGGAAGAAGAAGCCCCGTTGAGATCCCCGGCTCCGAATTCGTACTCGATGTTGATGCCGTGATCATGTCTTTGGGTACAAGTCCCAACCCTCTTATCTCTTCGACCACAAAAGGTCTTGAAGTCAATAAGAGAAAATGTATCGTAGCCGAAGAAGAATTCGGTAAAACATCAAAAGACGGTGTTTATGCCGGCGGCGATGCCGTAACGGGCGCCGCAACCGTTATCCTTGCAATGGGTGCAGGCAAAGCTGCCGCAAAGGGTATCGATCAGTATCTTTCCAAATAAAAGGAGTATTTAACTATGCCATGGTGTCCGAACTGTAAACTTGAATATGTTGAAGGAATAAAGATCTGTCCCGATTGTAAGACCGCTCTTGTTGCTACTCTTGAAGAAGCCGAAGAGATAGGCAATCTCGAAGACGAGCTTAATGAAATATCATACGAATCGGTCGATGAAGAAGGGCAGATAGATCCCGATACCGAATTTGGCGGAAGTGACGTTGAAGAAGGTTTATATGCCGATGATGCCATGGCAGCCATTAAAAGTGCCCTCTTAGCCAAGGGTATACCCGAAGAAGAGATCGCGGGTATCATTGAAAACGCACGAAGACGTGCAATGAACACCATACCAAAATACAGATCGTACAAAGAAAAATATGCCGAAAACAAATCCGCTTCAGGAGTTTTGATCGTATTCGGTCTTATCGGCCTTATCGTTCTTGTATTAAATACGATCGGTGTGATAACACTTCCGATAACCGGAAGCTCAAAGTGGCTTGTGACAGGTGTTCTTGGCGTTCTTTTCCTTATTTTTGTCGCATCAGGGGTCAAAGCATATTTATCCTACAAAAAACTTAAGCCCATGATCGCCAGGGAAGAGGAAAATACGGAAAAAGCACTTGAATTTTTAAAAAAGGCCAAAGAAGAAAAACGTTTTGAGATCGACGATCCCGATATTTCCATGGAGGAAAAAAGTCTTATCGTTTCCAATATGGCAGTTGCTGCTCTCGAAGAGGAATTTGACGATCTTGAGCCCGGTTTTTCATATTATGTAACGGACAGCTTTTATTCGGAACTGTTCGACGAAGAACCGGAAGCCGAAACCGAGACCGAAAATGAAGATTAAGATAATATCTGTCGGCAAGATCAAAGAACAATTTTACAGAGATGCCGTTGATGAGTATTTGAAGCGGCTTCAAAAATTTGCGGATGTAAAGATCATCGAACTTCCCGATGAAAAGACATCGGAATCGGCATCTTTAAGGGAAAATGAAATAGTCCTTGAAAAAGAAGGCAGCAGGATACTTGAAAAGATCGATAAAAAAGATCATGTCATTGCCTTATGTATAGAGGGTAAAAAAATGTCCAGCGAAGCCTTCGCCGGAAAAATTTCCGATATATGCATGAAAACCGATACGGTTTCTTTTATCATCGGAGGTTCCTTGGGACTTTCCGAAAAGGTAAAAAGCATGAGCGATCTGAAACTTTCGTTTTCGGATATGACATTTCCCCATCAATTGATGAGGGTTGTCCTGCTTGAACAGATATACAGAGCATTTAAGATAAACAATAACGAACCTTATCACAAATAATATGGAAAAAACCGTTGAATTCAGTGCCGAACAATTAAGAACACTGTTTGGCGAAAATGACCGTTACCTTGAAAAGATGGAACGGGAACTAAATATAATCCTGATAAACAGAGACGGCGTACTTAAAGTCATCGGAAATGAAACCGAAGTCGATTCCGCAATAAGGATGATGAAGCAGCTTGTCAAGTCTTCTCCCGATATGGAGATCGAAGAGCAGAAGATGAACTATGCCATAGATATCAGCAAGACCGAAGATCCGGACAGATTATCGGAACTTGATAAAGACATTATCTGCCATACAATGCTCGGAAAACCGATCAAACCCAAAACTCTGGGGCAAAAAAACTATGTCGATGCGATGAAAAAGAACATGATCGTTTTCGGCATCGGACCCGCGGGAACAGGAAAAACATATCTTGCAATGGCATTGGCCATCACTGCATTTAAAAACAATGAAGTAAGCAAGATAATCCTTACAAGACCCGCTATCGAAGCGGGTGAGAAGCTCGGATTTTTGCCCGGAGATCTGCAAAGCAAAGTCGATCCTTATCTAAGACCTTTGTATGATGCTCTGTATCAGATCATGGGAGCCGATAATTTTCAGAAAAATATGGAAAAGGGGCTGATCGAGGTAGCTCCGTTAGCATATATGAGAGGGCGTACTCTGGAGGATGCATATATAATCCTTGATGAAGCACAGAATACGACACCCGCTCAGATGAAAATGTTTCTGACAAGGATCGGTTACGGTTCAAAAGTAGTCATTACCGGTGACTCAACGCAAAAGGATCTTCCTAAGGATGTAACAAGCGGACTGGATGTGGCCGTAAAGATCCTTAAAAAGATAGAGGGGATCGCAATATGTGAACTTTCCGGCAAAGATGTCGTAAGACATCCGCTTGTACAGAAGATAGTCAATGCATACGAAGCATTTGAAAAGAAAGCCGGGCAGGGGAATAAAGGTAACAAAACAATCAGGGGAAAATAGATCAGGTGAATAAGGAATACAATAAAACGCAGATCGTAACTGCTTTGACATTATTCTTTACTACAACTGTGCTGCCGATGTGTTTGGGTCTGTTAAAAAAGATGTCGGTGGGTGAAATAATAAGAATAGGTGTTATATCCGGATTATTTGCGATATTTGCCGTTTTTACCGTTTTATACGAATATAACATTGATGCTTTTGATAATGACAATAAAGAACATTTATACCGATTTTTATGTGTATATCTGATCGCTTTATTGTTATCCGTGCTGTTTTGCTTTATGGACAGGGCCGGATGGCCGTTTGTGGCCGTCTGTGTATCGTTGGCATTATTTTCCAATAAATTATTGGGAATGTTCTTATCTACCGGGCTTATGATGATAACATGCATGCTTTCCTCTTCGAAGGACGTTATGACGCTTGTTGTGTATACTTTGGCGTCGCTTACGGGGATCATGATCATCAGGATCGTGGATGAGGATTACAATGTTTCCGTCGCCATATTCATAACGGTTCTGTCTCAATTTATACTTGAGACCGCAGGATTTATCTTCCTTGAGAATACCGAACTGTCTCTTGAACAGTTCATCCTTCCGTTTGTAAATGTGGCGATAACGACCATGCTTTTATTCGGAGTGCTCAAATATTACAAGGAAAACATTGCAAACCGCTATCGCAATAAGTATCTTGAACTAAACGATCAGGAATATTCACAGCTTATCAGGCTTAAAGATAAATCAAGAGACGAATATTTCAGATCAATACATACCGCATATCTTACCGAAAGAATAGCAAAGGCCTGCGATTGTAACGTTAATCTTGCAAAAAACCTTGCTTATTATCACAGGATCAAAAAGGTTTTCGGTTACAGCCAGAATGATATCAAGCGTTTTGTCGTGGATAACGGATTTCCGCCCGAAGCCGCACGGCTTGTTGTTGAATTTTCCGACAAAAACGCTCCGCTCATAAAAAAGGAATCAAGTATTGTATATCTTTCCGATAAGCTCATATCTTCATTGATGGCAATATTTAAAAAAGACAAAAAATCGGAAGTCGATTATAATGAACTTATCGACACGATCCTCGATAAACAATATGTTAAAGACGCTTTGGAAGATTCCGATCTTTCAAGAAGGGACTACAAAGCCATAAGAGAAATAATGAAAAAGGAGACTCTTTATTATGACTTTTTACGTTGAGAACGAGACCGGCGAAGAGTTTTCTTTTGATGAAAAAAAACTGATAGAAATGCTTACGGATGCAGTTTTAAAAAAGCTTGATTGTCCGTATAAAGATATCTCGCTTAATGTAACCTTTACCGATGATGAATCCATTAAGGAAATAAATAAAGAATTCAGGGAAATAGACAAGTCTACGGATGTACTTTCTTTTCCCGCTCTTGATCTTGATGTTCCCGGGGATTTTTCTCTGATAAAGGAAAACGATTCATCATATTTCGATCTTGAAACGGGCGAGCTTTTATTGGGCGATATAATGATATCTTTGGAACATGCTCACAAACAGGCCGAAGAGTACAATCATTCATTTAAAAGAGAAATCGCCTTTTTGATAACTCACAGTTTGCTGCATTTATGCGGTTACGATCACATGACCGATGACGATCGCATCGTAATGGAAGACCTGCAGAACGAAATACTTAATTCATTGGGGATCACACGGGAGAATGGTTAATGTCCGGAAACGGAAACGCAAACAAAAGCAAGTTCAATAATTTTATAGTGCAGGGCGGAATCCTTGCTTTGGCAGGTGTGCTCGTAAGAATACTCGGTCTGGCCAAGCGTATACCGCTCACTTACATCATAGGAGATGTCGGAAACAGTTATTATTCGGCCGCATATGAAATATACAATATCGTCCTGACTGTTTCATCTTACGGCATACCTCTTTCAGTATCAAAGCTCGTTGCCGCAAGAGTCAATAAAGGTCAATACAAGAATGCCGACAAGATATTCAAATGTACGTTATTATTTGCTCTTGTAGTCGGATTCCTGGCTTCTTCTCTTGTTTTTGTATTTGCCGCACCGCTTTCGAACATGATGCACGAACCCATGAGTTACCTTGCTTTGAGGGTTTTGTCGCCCACTTTGTTTGTCGTGGCGATAATGGGTGTGTTCAGAGGCTTTTTCCAGGGCCAGGGAACAATGGTCCCCACCGCCTTTTCTCAGCTTATAGAACAGATAATACTGATCGCGGTTTCTTTGACTTCTGCTTACCTGCTTTCCAAAAAAGGAAGTCTGGTCGGTGATTTCTTAAAGAATCCGAATTATAAAAATGCTTACGGTGCCGCAGGTGCGACGCTCGGCTGTTCGGTAGGGGCACTGGCATCCCTTGCTTTTTTGATCTTTATATACAGGCGATCGCATTCATCATTTAAAAGAAAGGTCTTAAGAGACCCTTCGGATAAGATAGAGAGCACCGGTTATGTATATAAGACGCTTATCCTTACAATCGTTCCCGTCGTTATAAGTTCAACGGTAAATAATGTTTCAAATTTCCTTGACCAGTATATCCACAACAGGATAATGGTCGAAAAGGGTCTTGAATCTATAAAATCCGTTAACTGGGGTATTTACTCGGGTAAATATCTGGTACTCATAGGTGTTCCTATTGCCATGGCCAACGCAATGGGAGCTTCGTCCGTTCCTACGCTTGCAGGTATCATGAGAAGAAAATCATATGATGAAGCAAGAGAGAAGATCGGAAGAGTGATCAAGATCACAATGATGATCTCCATACCCTGTGCGATGGGAATGGCAGTACTTGCGCCCGAAGTCATGTATCTTTTGTTTTCAACGACCGATATGACGGCGCCGACGTTGTTAAGAATCGGTGCGCTCGGTATCGTTCTGTTTTCGTTTTCAACGCTTACAAACGGCATCCTTCAGGGTATGAGTAAGCTGAGTAAGCCCATAATACACGGACTGATCGCTTTGGCTGTCCATGTTACTTTACTTGTGGTCTTACTGAAATTTACCGAATTAAACATTTATGCCGTTGCATTTTCAAATAACATTTTTTCACTTGTGATCTGCATTCTCAATGTCTTTTCCATAAAGAGGACTGTAGGATACAGGCAGGAAGTGTTAAAGACTTTTGTATATCCTCTGGTAAGCTCGGTCATCATGAGTCTTGTCATTATCGGATTAAAATTCATACTTTCAAGATCGGGATTATCCAGGCCCGTAACTTTACTTGAGATAGTTGTAGGCATCATAGTCTATTTTGTCGCTATGATCGTATCAAAAGGCATTACCGAAAATGACTTAATGGCTGTTCCCGGAGGCACAAAGTTATATACGGTACTTAACAGATTACATTTAATGTAAGGATCGATTATGAAAAAAATATGTATTGTCGGAGGCGGAGCTTCGGGATTAATGGCGGCATTGGCTGCATTAAAGTCCGGTGGAAGAGTTACTATATTTGAAAAAAACAGCGAAGTCGGTTCAAAGATATTAAGGACCGGCAACGGAAAATGCAATTTTACAAATCTGGATCTTAATGAAACTTTTTATAAAGCGGACGATCCTTCATTTGTAAAACAGGCTATTGACCGTTTTTCAAACGAAGATCTTGTAATGTTTCTTACAAGGCTCGGTCTTCTTATAAAAGAAAAAAGCGGCTGGCTTTATCCTTTCAACGAACAGGCCAAAGCGGTAAGGAATGTTTTGCTTGCCGAAGCCGTTTCTTACGGAGTTGATATAAGAACCGATTCATGCGTCAACATGATCGTTAAAGAAAACGATAAGTTTCTTGTGTCCGTATCGGGTCTTAAAGAACGGGAAGCTTTTGATAAAGTGATCATCGCAACCGGCGGAGTTTCGGGACTTGTCGGCAAAGAAAAATTCAACGGTTTTGATCTGACCGACGGATTTAACATTAAAAGGGAAAAAGCCTTACCCGGACTTGTAAAACTTAAATGCGAAGGACTGGATTTTAAAAACTTAAAAGGTTCAAGATGTGATTGTAACATTACCCTTTTTGTGGAAGACGAACCGGCAAGAGAAGAAGCGGGTGAGCTCATCTTCTGGGATGAAGGAATATCCGGCATATGTGTTTTCAGTCTTTCGAATCATTGCGCCAAAGCTTTGGAAAACAATAAGGAAATAGTCGTAAAACTTGATTTCCTTCCCGATTTTGACGAAGAAAATCTTGCTTCTCTCATAAAGGCAATGTGTCTTGTCAATATCGACAAAACCGTTGAAGAGTTTTTTGCCGGTATGCTTAACGATAAACTCGTAAGAGAAATATGTTTAACAAGCGACATCAATCTAACAGACAAAGTCGGAAGTGTAGGGGCGGATAACATTTTATCCGTTTCACATAAATTTAAAAATGTTTATCTTGTTGTAAAAGGTACCGCTGACTTTACGGATGCGCAGATAATGTTGGGTGGTATAAGGACCGATGAACTTACGAATGATTTTGAATCCAAAAATGTTCCGGGACTTTACATCATTGGGGAGATGACAGATGTTTCCGGTCCATGCGGAGGATATAATCTTCAATGGGCTTTCACAAGCGGTTCGATTGCCGGAGAGAATGCATGTTACTCATAAACCAGCTAAAACTTCATCCGGGTTTTTCTTCCGAAGAACTTAAAAAGAAAGCAGCTTCGGTTCTTAAAGTTTTTGAATCCGAGATAACGGATTTAAAGATTGATAAGATCTCGATCGATGCACGGAAAAAACCGGATATATTTCTGATCGTTTCAGTCATCGTAAATGTAAAAAACGAAGCTTCCGTTTTAAGAAGACTGAATACGGACAGCGTTTTAAAATATGAACCCGTTGTATATTCACCTAAGGTGACCGGTACAGCTGTATTAAAAGAACGGCCGGTCGTGGTCGGTGCGGGGCCATGCGGCCTTTTCGCGGCATATTATCTTGCATCGTACGGTTATAAGCCGATCGTGCTTGAACGCGGCTATGATATCGATTCAAGAATAAACGATGTAAATGACTTTTTTGACGGCGGACGCCTAAAACTAAATTCGAACATTCAATTCGGAGAGGGCGGAGCGGGTGCGTTCTCTGACGGTAAGCTGAACACTCTTGTAAAAGACAAAGAAGGACGAAACAAACAGGTACTTAAAATATTTACCGAATGCGGAGCGGACGAGGATATATTGACCGAGGCCAAACCTCACATAGGTACGGATGTCCTTGTGACCGTAGTCAAAAATCTGAGGGAAAAGATCAAAAAACTCGGCGGAGAATTCAGATTCAACGCTGAAGTTACGGATATAAAGATCTCCGACGAAAAGATCACAGGCCTTACCATAAACGGGTTTGTGGATCAGCCGTGCGATGTATGCATTCTCGCGATAGGCCACAGTGCGAGAAATACCTTTGAAATGTTATACAATAAGGGTATATTGATGAAACAGAAAGAGTTCGCGGTCGGTTTGCGTGTGGAACATTCCCAGGACAAGATCAACCGGGCAATGTACGGCAATGACGAGAATATGCTAAAGATACTGCCGCCCGCAACATATAAACTGACATACAAGGCTTCCAATGACCGCGGAGTATATTCTTTTTGCATGTGTCCCGGCGGATATGTGGTCAATGCTTCTTCGGAATATTCAAGAACATGCGTTAACGGCATGAGTTATAAAAAAAGAGATTCTAAACATGCAAATTCCGCTATAATCGTCTCGGTCGGAAAAGAAGATTTTGAGAGCGATCATCCTCTGGCAGGTATGGAATTTCAAAGAAAACTTGAAGAACGCGCCTATAACGTGGGTAAAGGACATATACCCGTTGAATATTATTCGGATTTCAAAAGAGAGATAACAACCGGTCTTACGGATATGACCGACATAAATCCCGAAAAGATATTTACCTGTGTGCCCGAATGCAAAGGAAGTTACCTCTTTACTTCGTTATCCGAGATCCTTCCGAAAGAGATAAACGAAGCTTTTGTGGAGGGCATGGAGTATTTTAACCGTATAATACCGGGCTTTAACGATGATGACGTTATATTGTCCGGTGTGGAGAGCAGAACTTCTTCACCGGTCAGGATAGTAAGAAACGATCTTTTTGAAAGCACCGGTTTAAAGGGCCTTTATCCGGCCGGAGAGGGCGCCGGTTATGCCGGAGGCATAATGAGTGCGGCCATGGACGGAATGAAGGTATTTGAGGCTATAGCGAGGGTATACAAGCCAATGGAGAACCGAATATGAACATGGATGAAACCATAAAAAGGATAAATGAGCTTTATCATCTGTCCAAAGAAAGAGGATTGTCGCCGGATGAAAAAGACGAACAGACAAGACTCAGAAAAGTCTACATAGATTCAATAAAAGCCAATCTTAAAAGTCAGCTCGATAACATTGAGGTTATAGAAAAAGACGGCAGTATTCATGCTTTACACAAAAGAGGGGAATGAGCAATAATATGGAAAAGTCAGAGATCAGAAGGGAATTAATCAAAAAAAGGGACGAGATATCCGACGATATCTGGAACGAACATTCAAAAACCATAGAAAAGAACATAATGAAAAGCCGGTTATACAAAGAGTGCTCAAAATTACTTCTTTATGTTGATTATCACGGTGAAGTCGGAACATTTACACTTATTGAAGATGCGCTTATAAACGGAAAAGCCGTATATCTTCCCAAGGTTCATGAAGGATTTAACGAAGCCAGAATGGATTTCTACAGGATCGCATCTTCGTACGAGCTTGTGGACGGACCTTTAGGCATACCCGAGCCCATACCGAACGTTGAAAAGTGCTTCTCTTACGAAGATTTTAAAGACGAAAAGCTTCTTATGATCGTTCCCGGTGTGGCTTTTGATCTTAACGGAAACAGACTCGGATACGGCAAGGGTTATTATGACAATTATCTTAAAGATAAGCCCAATATCGTGACTGTCGGAGTATGCTTTTCCATGCAGCTTAAAGATGAGATCCCCGCAGACGAATCTGATGTTAAGCTTGATCTAATCGTTACGGAAAAAACACCGTTGGATAAAATTGATTCAGACAAATTTAAGTAAGGATATATATGTTAAATTCCGAAGAAACAAGACAACTTGATTATATTGAAAAACTCAAAAAGATAGTAAGTGATAAAGAAAGATCGTTAAACAGAAAACTGACCTGTCAGGTCACAACGTTCGGATGTCAGATGAACGCAAGGGACTCCGAAAAACTTCTGGGAATATTAAAAACAGTGGGTTTTGAAGAAACCGATTCCGATGAGGCGGATTTTGTCATTTACAATACCTGTACCGTAAGAGATAATGCCAATCAGCGTCTTTACGGTCGGCTTGGTGCATTAAAACCTTTTAAAAAGAAAAATCCCGAAATGAAGATCGCTCTTTGCGGCTGTATGATGCAGGAGCCTTCCTGTGTAGATAAGATCAACAAAAGTTATCGTTTTGTCGATCTTATTTTCGGTACGCATAATATATTCTGTTTTGCCGAGCTGCTCGTTAAAATGTATGAGACGGGCGAACGGGTCGTGGAAGTATGGAATGCTACCGATATGATAGTGGAACAGCTCCCGGTCTCAAGAAAGTATTCTTTTAAATCGGGCGTAAATATAATGTTCGGATGCGACAATTTCTGCACATTCTGTATCGTCCCTTATGTAAGAGGAAGAGAGCGCAGCAGAAAACCCGAAGATATCGTACGTGAAACAGAAGAACTTGTTAAAACCGGAGTTGTCGAAGTAATGCTGCTCGGGCAAAATGTCAACTCATACGGAAAAAACTTGAATGAACCGGTTTCTTTTGCCGGACTTTTACAACGTATCGAAAAGATAGACGGACTTAAGCGGATAAGATTCATGACGCCTCATCCCAAGGATCTGTCCGATGAACTTATCAATGTTGTGGCCGCATCAAAAAAGATATGCCATCACATTCACCTTCCGTTACAATCGGGATCGTCAAAAATATTAAAGAAGATGAACCGTCGATACGACAAAGAACAGTATCTTGCTTTAGTTGATAAGATTAAGGCCAAGATCCCCGACGTTTCGATCACTACCGATATCATCGTCGGTTTTCCCGGTGAAACTTATGAGGATGTTCTTGAGACTATCGATGTTATCGACAAAGTTAAATTCGATAATGCGTTTACCTTTATATATTCAAAAAGAACCGGTACGCCTGCGGCGGCAATGGAAGATCAGGTCGATGAAGCATGTGTCAAGAAACATTTTGACCTGGTCCTTAAAAAAGTGCAGGAAAGTGCAAAAGAACGTACAAAGCGTTTTGAGAACACTGTTCAGACCGTTCTCTGCGAAGAAGTCAACGAAAGCGATCCTTCTTTTATCGACACCAGAATGGAATCGAATAACGTTGTACATATAAAAGGTACCCCGGATCTTATCGGAAAATTCGTAAAAGTAAAGCTTACCGAATTTCACGGCTTTTATTATACCGGTGAGATAATCAACGAAAACGAGAGTGGACAAAATGGCTGAATTTACTCCCATGATGCAACAGTATCTGGAGACAAAAAAAGATTATAAAGATTGTATCCTGTTTTATCGCCTCGGCGATTTTTATGAAATGTTTTTTGAAGATGCGGAGATAGCATCAAAAGAACTCGAACTTACATTGACCGGAAAATCATGCGGACAGGAAGAACGCGCACCTATGTGCGGGATTCCTTATCATGCTGTCGACAATTACTTAAACAGACTCGTCAACAAAGGCTACAAAGTTGCTATCTGTGAACAGGTTGAAGATCCCAAACTTGCCAAAGGACTTGTAAAAAGAGAAGTTACAAGAATAGTTTCAAGAGGCACAAATCTTGACACTCAGTCCTTGGAAGCATCGGAAAACAGTTTCTTAATGTGCATAGTATATCTTGATAACGGAACCGGTATAAGTGTCGTTGACATTACTACCGGTGATTTTTATGCAACGGAAGTAAAGGATATACGCGGCATAGCGGATGAGATTAACAGATATTCACCCAAGGAGATCATCTGTAATGATGCCTTTTTAATGTCGGATTTTCCTTTCGATACTTTAAAAGCCAAAAACGGTCTTTCATATTCGGCCATCCCGGCTCATCATTTTGACGAAAGAGAATCGCTTAAGGCCTTAAAACTTCATTTTAAAGTCAATTCCGTCGAAGGACTCGGATTAAATGATTTTAAGAACGCAACGGTTGCCGCCGGTGCCGTACTTTCGTTTCTTTTTGAGACCCAGAAGAATTCCCTTTCAAATCTTACGAACATAAAGCCTTACGAATCGGGCAGTTTTATGCATCTTGATTCAGCGACCAGAAGAAATCTGGAACTTACCGAAACAATGCGCGAAAAGCAGAAGAGAGGATCTTTGTTGTGGGTTCTTGATAAGACCAAGACAGCTATGGGCGGACGTCTTTTAAGATCATATATAGAACAGCCGCTTCTTGAGATCGGCGAGATGAACCGACGCCTAGATCTTATCTCCGAATTGTGTAAGAATCCGGTTTCAAGAGACGAGTTAAGAGAATATCTTCAAAGCGTTTACGATCTTGAAAGGCTTCTGGGCCGTATTTCATACAAAACCGCCAATGCAAGAGATCTTATCGCTTTTAAGAACTCTCTTTACATCCTTCCTCATGTAAAGACCCTGTTAAACGATTTCGATTCGGATCTTGCGACCGAGATAAAAGATGAGATCGATACTCTGGGCGATATTTATAAGATGATAGAAGAAGCCATAGTCGAAGAACCGCCTCTTACGCTTAAAGAAGGGGGTATCATAAAAGACGGTTTTTCAAATGATATAGATACATTAAAGCGTGCAAAGACGGAAGGCAAACAGTGGCTTTTGGAACTTGAAGCCAAAGACAGGGAAAGGACCGGCATCAAGAACCTTAAGATCAAATACAATAAAGTATTCGGTTACTATTACGATGTCACAAACTCGTTTTTAAATCTCGTACCGGAAGATTATATAAGAAAACAGACTCTTGTCGGTTCGGAAAGATATACGACTCCCGAACTTAAAGAGATGGAAGATAAGATATTAAATGCCGAAGACAAGCTCTACGGTCTTGAATATGACATTTTCTGCGATATCAGGGATTCGATCGCCGCAAAAGTGGACAGGGTATACAAAACAAGCAAAGCGATCGCAAAACTGGATGTTTTCGCTTCTCTTTCCTATGTGGCAGAAAGAAATCATTATGTAAGACCGAAACTTAATGAAAAAGGAGAGATAAAGATCTTTGACGGAAGGCATCCTGTTGTCGAGATGCTTATGGACGGCGGATTGTTCATCCCGAACAATACGCTTCTTGATAACGGCAAAAACACCATTTCCATTATAACGGGCCCCAATATGGCAGGAAAATCAACTTATATGAGACAGGTGGCGCTGATCGTACTCATGGCTCAGATAGGTTCTTTCGTACCCGCCAAAGAAGCCAATATCGGTATAGTGGACAGAATATTCACAAGAGTCGGAGCATCGGACGATCTATCAAGCGGTCAGAGTACCTTTATGGTCGAGATGAATGAAGTGGCCAATATTTTAAGGAATGCCACATCAAATTCTCTCTTGATCCTTGACGAGATCGGACGCGGAACATCAACCTTTGACGGCTTGAGTATCGCCTGGGCTGTGATCGAACATATAAGCAACAAAAAGATTCTCGGTGCAAAGACCTTATTCGCGACGCATTATCATGAACTTACCGAACTTGAAGGCAAGATGAACAATGTAAACAACTACTGCATCGCGGTAAAAGAAAACGGTGAGGACATTGTTTTTTTGCGTAAGATCATCAAAGGCGGTGCGGACAGAAGCTACGGTATACAGGTTGCAAGACTTGCGGGTATACCCGAAATAGTGTTAAATCGAGCAAAAGAAATATCGGAGCAGATATCCGATAACGATATAACCGAAAAAATTCAGAACATACAGATAAATATCAAAAACACAAACGATAAGCCCAAGGTTAAGGAGGAAGAGGATATCAACCAGATGTCGTTATTTGACACGGTCAAAGACGAAGATATAATAGACGATCTTTTATCTTTGGACCTTACAAACATGACACCGCTTGATGCATTAAACAACTTATCCCGCCTTCAGAACAAGCTTATAAACAGGTGGTAAAAATGAGCAACATCATTCTTTTGGACAGTGCAACGATCGACAAGATCGCAGCAGGTGAAGTGATCGAACGGCCTGTAAATGTTGTAAAGGAATTACTTGAAAATTCGATCGACGGCGGTGCCGATATAATCAATGTCGAGATAAAAAACGGCGGTCAGGATCTTATAAGGGTTACCGATAACGGCTTCGGTATCGAAAAAGATCAGGTAAAATCCGCTTTTTTAAGGCATGCTACAAGCAAACTTACGGATATCAAAGACCTTGAATCTTTACATTCACTCGGTTTTCGGGGCGAAGCGTTATCGAGTATCAGTGCCGTTTCAAAAACAGAAATGATCACCAAGACAAAAGAAAGTTTACTGGGTACATATATAACCATAGACGGCGGAAAATTATCCTCGTTTGAAGAGATCGGTGCGCCAAACGGTACGACGGTAATTGTAAGACAGCTTTTTTACAATACTCCCGCCAGAAAGAAATTTTTGAAAAGTGCGACGGCAGAAGCCGCAAGGATAGAAGACCTTATTGAAAAGATTACATTAAGTCATCCTGAGATCTCATTTACATTTATAATAAACGGAAAGACCAAATTCACCACAAGCGGCAACGGCGACTTAAAAGACGTAATATACAGGATACGCGGACGCGAGATATATGACAGGCTTTTACCTGTCGGACATGATGATGACGGTCTTAAGATATCCGGATTTATTGCAAGACCCGAATATAATGTCGGTACGAGAGAAGAGGAAGTGTTCTTTGTAAATAAACGGCTTGTAACCTCCAAAGATCTTTCTTTGGCTTTGGAAGACGGGTTCCACGGATATCTTATGCAGCACAGATTTCCGTTCGGCATTGTATTTATCGATATCGATCCTTCATCCATCGATGTAAATGTCCACCCTCAAAAATCCGAGATACGTTTCGATGATATCTTTAAAGTAAGGGATGCGATCATCGATTGTGTGGCAAAGAAACTGCATGAGCCCGAACTTATACCCGTCGTCAGCGTTTCAGATGAATCGGAAAAAGTGATCGAAGCCGAAAATGTAAAACAAAATCCTATTACCGCGCAAGAGGACAGAACGCCCGATCTTCACTTTGAGGAGGAAAATGTAAACGTTGAACCGGCCATTATAAGTGCTGTCGAAAAGCCACGCCCGGTTGAACATTCTCCCGAACCGTTTGAAACAAAGAGGATCATTGAAAGAGAACTTACCAAAGCACCGACCGAGCCGTCAATACCGGAATACAGACAGGACAATATGTTTGAGGAAAGGCTCATAGATGATGCTCCTTTAAAAGAATACAGGATCATCGGTCAGGTTTTTGATACATATTGGCTTATAACGTTAAACGACAATCTTTATATCGTTGATCAGCATGCCGCACATGAAAAGCTTAATTACGAAAGATTTTTAAAAGCTTTTGAAGATAAGAACGGTGCTTATACCCAATACATCAACCCGCCTATGGTCATGCATTTGACAAGGCAGGAAGAGATGTCTCTTAAAGAAAACATGGATACCTTTACAAGGGTCGGTTTTGAGATCGATGATTTCGGCGATAAAAGCTATGCGATAAGAGGTGTTCCGATCGAACTATACGGTAATACCGCCGAAGAAATGTTCAAACGCCTTTTATATGAGCTTTATGAACACGAAAAGATAAACAACCCCAAGGTTGTCCTTGAAAAACTTGCATCCATGTCATGCAAGGCTGCCATAAAAGGCGGAATGAAGATAAGCTTCGAGGAAATGAGCCAACTAATGAAACAGCTTATGAGCCTTGAAAATCCGTATCATTGCCCTCACGGAAGACCTGTCTTTATATTGATAACCAAAAACGAACTTGAAAAGAAATTTAAACGTATTGTCTGAATGGAACCTTTGATCATCATTTCCGGTCCGACGGCCGTAGGAAAAACAGATATATCCGTAAAGCTTGCAAAGAAAATAAACGGAGAGATAATTTCCGCCGATTCCATGCAGGTTTATAAAGGTATGGATATCGGCTCCGCAAAGATCAGCATTTCGGAAATGCAGGGAGTAAAGCATCATCTTATCGATATACTTGATCCTTTCGATGAATTCAATGCCGCATTGTTTAAAGAATATGCGCTTGAAGCGATAAAAGATATCCGCTCCGGAGGTCATATACCCATCGTCGCAGGCGGCACGGGCTTTTATATCCAGGGTCTTTTATATGATGTGGATTTTGACAAGAGCAAAGGCGATATCCCAAAGATCAGGAAAAAACTTGAAGAAGACCTCAAAACGCACGGTAATTTATATCTGTACGAAAGGCTTAAATCCGTCGATCCGGAGAGTGCAGAGATCATACATTCAAACAATGTTAAAAGAATGATCCGAGCTCTTGAATTTTACGAAGAAACAGGAGAGAAGTTAAGTGCGCACAACGATAAAATGCACCAAAACATTTCCCCTTACAATTTTGCATATTTTGTGTTAACGTTTGACAGACAGAAATTATACGAAAGAATCGACATGCGTGTCGACAAGATGATAAGCGACGGCCTTGTCAGTGAGGTGAAGGCTCTTAAAGACAAAGGTCTGAGCAGAGCCAATACTTCAATGCTTGGTATAGGATACAAGGAGATCCTCGATCATCTTGACGGAAAGTATTCTCTCGAAGAAGCCGTCGATATCATAAAAAAGGAAACAAGACATTTCGCCAAAAGACAGATGACCTGGTTCAGACGCGAAAAAGAGATCATATTTATCGACAAAGACGATTATGCGGATGACGAAGCAATCCTTGAATATATGCTCAATGTATTAAACGAAAGGAAAATAGTCTTATGACCGAAAACATAAATGTGTTTTACAAAGAAGCGGGTATTGATGAAGATGTATACCTGTTGGGTGAAAAGATCCTTTTTAAACTTAAGGATAAATTTGCCCGGATCGATGAGATAAGCGAGATCAATCAGCTTAAAGTCTTAAATGCTTTTAAAGAATGCAATGTAAGCGAAGCATGTTTAAACGGTACCACAGGGTACGGATACAACGATCTCGGAAGGGAAACTCTGGAAAAAGTGTATGCGAAAGTCTTTAAGACCGAAGACGCATTGGTACGCCCGCAGATAACATGCGGAACCCATGCGCTTGCACTTGCCCTTATGAGCAACTTACGCCCCGGCGATGAACTTTTAAGCCCCGTGGGAAAGCCATACGATACCATGGAGGAAGTGATCGGTATAAGGCCGTCTGTGGGTTCTCTTAAAGAATACGGCATATCATACAGGCAGGTCGATCTTCTTGAAAACGATGCATTTGATTACGAAGGCATAAAGAATGCGATAAACGAAAAAACAAAACTTGTCACTATCCAAAGATCCAAAGGCTATCAGACAAGAAAATCTTTTTCCGTTGATGAGATCGCACATCTTATAAGCTATATAAAGTCAGTAAAGCCCGAAGTGAAAGTCATGGTAGATAACTGTTACGGTGAATTTACCGAGGTACACGAACCCTCCGAATACGGTGCCGATATGGTAGTCGGTTCACTGATCAAAAATCCCGGAGGCGGGCTTGCTCCGATCGGAGGATACATTGCCGGCACGAAAGAATGTGTTGAAAATGCCGCATACAGGCTTACAAGCCCGGGACTCGGAAGAGAAGTCGGCGCCTCCCTTAATGCTTTAAGAAGCTTATACCAGGGCTTTTTCCTTGCTCCGACCGTAACCGCATCCGCTTTAAAAGGAGCTTTGTTTGCAGCGGGAATATATGAACTTTTGGGTTTTAAATGCGTCCCTTCGATGAATGAGACCAGACACGATATCATTCAGGCCGTAACATTTAATAATCCGGACATGCTCATCGCTTTCTGCGAAGGCATACAATCCGCTTCACCGATCGATGCCTTTGTTAGACCCGAGCCTTCCGATATGCCCGGATACGATTCAAAGGTCATAATGGCAGCCGGTACGTTTATATCCGGAGCAAGTATAGAATTATCCGCGGACGGTCCGTTAAGATCTCCCTATGCCGCATATTTTCAAGGCGGGATCACGTGGCCGCACGTAAAATACGGCATATTGTCCACTGTTCAGCAGCTTAAAAATAAACACCTTATAACTGTTTAAATTATTGATTTATTATGTTATCATAAATATCGATTTTGAAAAGTTAAAAGTAATTCT
>JAEEMP010000054.1 GCA_016283275.1 Lachnospiraceae bacterium | reverse complement strand
TCCGAGGCAGTCGCTTCGGTCAAGAAATTAAATAAGATATACGGCGAAGTTTCGACCATCAATGATCCCGAAAACCCCGTCATCCTTGATAAGGTTGAGGGCAGCATCAGGTTTGATAAGGTCGGCTTCCACAAGGAAGACATGCATGAGATCTTAAGCGATATAAGCTTTGAGATACCCGCAGGAAAGACGCTCGGCATCATGGGTGCCACAGGTGCGGGCAAGACTTCGATAATCTCGCTTCTTACAAGACTTTATGATGTCACGAGCGGTGAGATACGCGTTGACGGAGTTCCGATCAAAGATCTTACCCTTAAGCAGTTAAGAGGCAGCATATCGCTTGTTATGCAGGATGTTTTCCTTTTCTCGGATTCGATATCCGAAAACATCAAAATGGGAAGACGCGCATACGTGACCGACAGGATCATAAGACAGTCGTCCAAGAATGCAGACGCTTCCGAATTCATCGAAAAGATGGAACACAAATACGATACGGTCATTGGCGAGCGTGGTGTAGGTCTCTCCGGCGGTCAGAAACAGCGTATTTCCATAGCGCGTGCTTTTGCCAAAGGGCTTCCGATACTTATACTTGATGATTCGACTTCCGCATTGGATCCCGAAACCGAACGGGATATCCAAAAAAAATTAAAAGAACTCGACAATATGACCAAGATCATCATCGCCCACCGCATAAGTTCCGTTAAGGATGCCGATGAGATAATCGTTCTCGACAAGGGGCAGATCGCGGAACGCGGTAAGCATGAAGATCTGTTAAAACTTAAAGGGCTTTATTATGAGACATACGTCTCCCAGTTCGGTGAGCCCGAAAATATGTTAACGGAAGGAGTGTGTTAATATGGCCGTTAATGCTGTCAAAGACGATGAAGACGTCTCAACAGTCAAAAAATCGATAACCGTAAAAAGACTGTTAAGCTACCTCTTTGCATTTAAAAAACAGATAGTGGGAATACTTCTTATAATGGCTTACTGCGTAGGCGTAAGCCTTGTAAACCCGCTCATAATAGAATCCGCTATAGATGACTGCATCACACCCGGTAATTACATAGGGCTTATAAAGCTCATCGTGATCGCTCTTATCATAAACATTGTCTGGGTGATCCTCGTAAAAGTAAGGGTTTATGTAATGAGTCTTGTCAGCAACGAGATCATAAAGCGTATACGCGAGGAAGTGTATACAAACCTTCAGACACTTGATTTTAAGTTTTTTGATTCAAGGCCCACGGGTAAGATATTGTCACGTGTAATGAGCGATGTTAACTCTCTTAAGGAAGTGCTCAAAAACTTTGTGCTTACTCTTCTGCCCGACTTTATACTGGTATTTGCGGTAATGATAATCATGCTCGTTAAAAGTCCCAAGCTTGCGCTTGCAGGCATGACGGGCCTTCCGATACTTATAATCGGACTTTTCGTGATCGAGACATTATCGAGAGTCCGCTGGCAGATAGTAAGAAAGAAGTCTTCAAACCTTAACGCTTTCTTACATGAGGATATCGCGGGCATCAGGATCGTAAAGACATATAACGCCGAAGCGGAAACACTTGATACCTTCGATGAACTGGTAAAAGAACACAAGAACAGCTTTATCAGGGCCGTAAGGGTCAACGATGCGTTCAATGCTGTTATCGAGATAGCCGAGGCTGTAAGTATCGTATGCATGTATTATGTGGCGATAAAAGTGCTTCATATCGGCGCAGGCTCTGTGGGTATGCTCATCGCATTTTCAAGCTACCTCTTCCAGTTCTGGCAGCCCATTGCGAACCTCGGAAGCTTCTATAACCAGATAATCACAAATCTGGCTGCTGCGGAGCGTGTATTTGAAGTCATCGACAAAGAACCCGAGATAAAGGACAGTGAAAATGCCGTGCCGATGCCCGAGATAATAGGAAATGTCCGTTTTGAAAACGTAGGATTTTCCTATGAAGACGGCGTAAAGGTACTTAACAATGTAAGCTTTGACATTAAACCCGGCGAGACGATAGCGCTCGTGGGACCCACAGGTGCGGGCAAGACTACGATAGTGAACCTTATCTCCCGCTTTTATGATGTCGAAGAAGGAAATGTGATAATAGACCATAGTAACTTAAAGGATGTCACGATCGAGAGCTTAAGAGAACAGCTCGGTATAATGACGCAGGACAATTACCTCTTTACGGGCACCATCAAGGACAATATCCGTTACGGAAAGCTTGATGCGACCGACGAGGAAATAATAAATGCCTGCAAGACCGTCAATGCCCATGATTTTATCATTCAGCTTGAAAAGGGTTATGACACCGAGCTTACCGAACGGGGTGGAAACCTTAGTGCAGGCCAGAAACAGCTTTTGGCCTTCGCACGCACTATAATCTCCGATCCCAGGATATTGATACTCGACGAGGCAACCTCATCGATCGATACTAAGAGCGAACTGCTTGTTCAGAAAGGAATCGAAGCCATTTTGAAAGGCCGTACAAGCTTCGTGATCGCACACAGACTTTCCACGATAAAGAACGCCGACAGGATCTTTGTTATTGAAAACGGCGGTATCGCAGAACAGGGTTCTCACTCTGAGTTGATGTTAAGACGCGGTCTTTATTACAACTTACAGAATGCACAGATGTGCTGATCGATTTAATAAAACAAATAAGCCACTCCTTTCGGAGTGGCTTTATTTTTTATATTCTTAATCGTTTGTGTAGTTATCAAAATAACCCTGGATAAGGATGATGGGTGTACCCTTGTCGCCGGAACCCGAAGTTAAGTCGCAGAGCGAACCGATAAGGTCGGTAAGCTGTCTGGGTGTGGTACCCTGACTTGCCATGTTGCCCTTAAGGTTTGCATCCTTTGCCCTGATACTTTCGGAAATGGCATTCTTAAGTGCTTCACCGGAAAGATTTGCAAAATCATTGTCTGCAAGATATTTAAGCTTAAGCTCGTTAGGTGTACCGATAAGACCGTCCGTAAATGCGGGGGATACTACAGGATCGGCAAGCTCCCAGATCTTTCCCTGAGGATCCTTGAAAGCACCGTCGCCTTATACCATGACTTCTACATGCTTACCTGTCTTCTTAAGGATCTCGGCCTGTATATCAAGCACAAGCGGCTTACAGTCTCTCGGGAAGAGCTTGACCTTATCTTCCGTAGACTTATTGGAGCCGAGAAGTCCGTACTTTTCATTGCATCCGCTTCCGTCTATAGGAGCTGTCATAAGATCGTCAAGACCGCATACGACCTTTGCACCGCTTCCCTTAAGGATGCGTTTTGTACGCTCTCTTGTATGGATATCGCAGTTTATAACACAATCCGTATACTCAAGTATCGTCTTTGCCTGGTTGGCAAAGATAACTTCAACCTCTGCGCCTTCGCCGGTTATGATATCCGAATAATACTGTACATAATCGACACCGGTAAATTCATGAACGTTGTCTCCGAAAAGCTCTCTGTACTTTTCAAGCGAAAGAACGTCCGAATAAGGATTGACTCCCGCCTTATCGAGCTGATCGTATGTGATAAGAGCATTGCCCACTTCATCCGAAGGATAGCTGAGCATAAGGATTATCTTTTTGCATCCTCTTGCAATACCCTTTAAGTTGATCGCAAATCTGTTACGCGAAAGGATAGGGAAGATAACGCCGACGGTTCCGCCGCCAAGCTTAGCCTTTACATCTTTCGCAATATCGTCAACGGTCGCGTAATTGCCCTGTGAACGTGCCACTACCGACTCTGTTACCGCAATAACATCTCTGTCTCTTAAATAGAAGTTTTCGCTTTCAGCTGCCGAGAGTACGGAATCAACGGTAATCTTAACAAGATCGTCTCCTTCTCTGATGATGGGACCCCTGATACCGCGTGAAACAGTTCCTACCAAACGTGCCATAAAAAATCCTCCGTAAGTTGTATATAAGGTCGGCAAAAAGAACGTGCCAACGTAAATGATTATATACATAACTTGCGAAGGATTCAAGATTATACCAAAATGTTTTTATGCCAAATTACAAATCCTTAAGCATATCCTTTACTTTCAAAAGATTCATCTTTTCAAGCACAAATTTGCAGTTCGGTGTTTTGTCGCCTTTGGGTGAAATATTGGATCTTATGTAAAAACCGTCCATATTGACCCTTTTTGCCGAACCTATGTCGTTTTCGGCATCGTTGCCTATCAGTAAGCTTTCGTTAAAGTTCACATTAAAGCGTTCTTTTAACAATTCCGTAAAGGCCTTGTCGGGCTTTCTGATGCCTTCGTCGGAAGAAATGAGTATACCGTCAAAGTACTTTAATATATCAAGACCTTCAAGCTCATACTCCGTAAAGATCCTCTGCGCGTTTGAAAGTAAATATATCTTCTTGCCGCGTGATTTAAGGTCTTCCAAAAGCTCCTTTGCGCCCTTATATAATTTAAGCCTTCTCGTCGTGATACGTCGGAAATAAATAGCGGTCTTCTTTATAAGCTCGTCGTCCGCTTCAATGCCTTTTTCCTTGTAAAGATCGGAAAAGACCTTCTCGATCTTTATCTCCGGGTAGGATTCATGGTTGTTCTTCGACTTATTTTCATATCTTTGATGTTTGGTCTCTTTCTCGACAAATTCAAAGTATTTATCCCTTAAGTCCATCCAGTTATACACTATTCCCGAATAACGGTAAAACAACGCCATCTGT
>JAEEMP010000053.1 GCA_016283275.1 Lachnospiraceae bacterium | reverse complement strand
GCCGCAAGTACGGTGGACATTGTATAAAACGATATCTTAAACAAAAGGTTTATGACCGGTGCCCGCAGCAGCACATCTTCGCTTACCACGGATTCGTAAAGGTATTCCACAAAAGGAAGTTTTGACTCATGCTTGATCTCATCCACCACCCACGATTCCGAAGAATTGTACGTATAGATGATACCCATTCGTCCTTCGTAGCCTTCACCCAGAACATCGGCAAAAGAAGTATCGTCCAAAAACCAGTATCCCCTTGTGGTATCAAGGAACGAATCCAGAAATTCATTGGGATATCGCCTTATTACAAAGAAGAAATCCTTAAACGTATCTCCCCAGTTATCTACAAAATGTCCGTAAGTATCGTAAACAAGCGGTGCATTCTTCATCGCATCCGAAATACCCGGATGATATTCCCAGCCTTCTTTCGGAATATAGTATTCGATGATGCGGGAAACTTCCGGATCGAGCGAATCCATATTCTTAGTGACCGTACGACCGTAAGCCTGCACAACAACGCTCATCATTTCCATCTTGTTGGTATCGTTTTCGTCGTGGACCAGAGTCTTTAATCCAAGTATTCCCAATTTATTGCCGAGGAATATGACCACTGTGAGTATAAGGATAAGCAGCTTATATTGCTTTTTTACAAAAATGACCAAAAAAACGCCGGCAACAGCCACGGCATATACCATGTTATTCCGCCATAAGCATGACATGATACCCGTAACCGCTATAAGAATATCGAAAACGATCTTTCTTTTCTTTGTAAAGGAAAAGAAGAATCTTTCAAATATCGCACATATGAACAAAAGGAAAAACAGTGAAAAGATAACATCCTTTGTGGTGCTTAAAATCATTACCGGATTCGTGGGAAACAGTCCGAACGCACAAGCCGCGATAAACGGTGTGGGCTTCTTCGGTATAAGCTTTGAAAGGACCACTACCGCACACGCATATGCCGCACTGTTTATGATCATGTGGAATACGGCCATAAATGCCATTCCAAGCTGCGTATTGTTGATCCAAAGCCCGATATGATAGAAAAGGTCGATCTCAAGCGTGGAAAGATACGGATGGTGCGAGCTTATCGCATCAAACCCGAGTGCCGAATATAAAACCTGTGCATGAAAATCGTATGACAATATCATGGGATAATATGCAAGAAAAGCAGGTATCCAAGATATAAATATGCATAGCCATGAAATAAAAAAGATCTTCTTTTTGGGATATGCGCATTCGCCCGTGATCTCAATCTCTTTTACATGATCGACTGCGTAAAGCAACAGGTAAAATGCGGGGTAGAATATGGGAAGAAGGCAGATTGATCTTAACAATATCGATGCTTTACCCATAAAACCCGGTGCGGAATTACCCACATACTGAAGCTGATAACCGAACACATATGTAAGGCCCAGAAGTATACCGAGCAAAGAAGCCCAAATCGTTCTTCTTTTAAAAGAGCCGTCATCATGCGAAAGAATAAACTTCCTTGTATAAAACAGCAAAGCAGCATCTCCGGCAAAGAACCCCGAGAGCACCAGCCCCCATGCGGCGCCGAAAAAGGAAGCCGTTGAAAGTAAATATCCCACCTGGAAGGTTGCGATAAATGCAAGAAAGACCAGAATGATATTATCTTTTACCCTGCCGGGTATCGTTGAATTTTTACCTAAAAACAGATTTTTCATCCAAGTGACCTTCCGATTATTTCTAAGGCTTCGGTATATCCGTCGGTACCCTTGCCCGCAATCTTTACATCGCATACTTCCGTTATTACGGAACATCTTCTGAACTCTTCCCTGTTGTCGATGTCGGAAATATGTACTTCAATCTTGGGGATATCAAGTATTTCAAGAGCATCCCGGATCGCATAACTGTAATGCGTATAAGCACCCGGATTTATGATAAGCCCGTCCGTTCCGTCCGATAAAGCTTCCTGAATACGATCCACTATCGCACCTTCATGGTTGCTTTGGAAAAAGTAGACCTCTACGGAAAGTTCATCGGCTTTTCTTTTTATCTTTTTAACAAGATCGTCATAGGTTTCGGATCCGTAGATATTGGGATCCCTTTTGCCGAGCATATTAAGATTTGGTCCGTTGATCACAAGAATTATCATTGCTGTTCACCATACTCCCGTACCTTTATTTTGCCTTTCTTAACGCCCCTATCGTAGGCGAAAAGAACAATTTTTTCAAGTCTTCTCTTAAGTATTATCTGTATTTCCTCATGCCTGTCGATCGGCTTTGTAAGTATAGAATAAATGCCTGCCCTGTTGGCTCCCCAGACATCCGTAAAGAGCTGATCGCCTATAAATACCGTGGTCTCTCTTTTCTCTCCGACTTTTTCGTAAGCTTTAATATAATTTTTCGGATTCGGTTTGCCCGCTTTATATATATAATCGGCGCCGAGCGGATCGTTAAAAGACTTTACCCTCTCTTCTTTGTTGTTTGAAAGAAAAAGGATCTTAAACCCTTTGGCTTTCAAATCTTTGAGAAAGGGAAGACTTTTTTCATTCTGCGGTTTACCGTGACAGACAAGAGTATTGTCAATATCGAATATAAGGCACCTGCAGCCCTTATGATAGAGTTTTGTATAATCGATCTCATACGCGGAATTGATCCGCATTGACGGATAGAAGCACTTAAACATATAAAAACCCCATGCGCCGAGCAGGATCCGTGACCGCTTAATGCGCAAAAAAATATACGCTTTCATTTATCAGATAAATGAAAACGTATTTATTATCACATAAAGTATAAGCTATGTCAAAATCAATACTTAAGGAATACCAATCCGTCTTCGCTTGCGGCCTGAGGAGTCGTATTCTGTGAAGAACCTACAAAGTACTGATAATCTTCAAGGATCTTATCCTTACGCATATCGGATATGAGCTTATCCATATCAAGTGCCTGAACATCGGATTCCGTTCCTATATATGAGAAATCATCGCCTGCGTTGAAGTTAAGCGAAATATCGTCAAGATTAGCGATCCTGCTTCTGTTATCGATAACTTCGGGTTCGGCTGCCGGTGCGCTTACAGCTTCAGCTGCGGTCTTGTTTGCTTTAAGTTCATCCTGCTCTTTAACTGCATTAACATCAACCTGGGGTATCTGTACCGGACGATAGTTGTTATAAAGACCACCGAAATCAAGTAATCCGTTGATTGCCATAAGCTCACCTCCTTTTGAAAAGTTTACATAACCAATTACATTTATGATTATATAACATTCAATTCCTTTTTACAATCATTATATCGGAGTTTTGGAGCAAATCTTAATACTTTTTTTGTTAATTTTTTTGTAATTGTACGATTTATTTATATTATTACCGTTTTTCGTATTTGGTACGGGCGGCATCCATGAGTTCTTTCGTGTAAGGATGCTTTGGCGAGAAGTATACTTCGTCTTTATCACCCATTTCGACGATCTTTCCGGACTTCATGACCATTACTCTGTCACAGAGATTAAAGATGACTCTCAGATCGTGCGAAATGAATAATATGGAAAGATCAAGCTCCTTATGAAGACGCCGTAAAAGGTCAAGGATCTGACTCTGTACCGTAACATCAAGTGCGGAGACCGGCTCATCGGCAATGAGGAATCTGGGCTGCTGCATCAGTGCCGCAGCAATGCATATCCTCTGTCTCTGACCGCCTGACAGTTCATCGGGATATCTTGAAAGATAACCCTCGTCGAGATCGACCATATGAAGCATTTCCCGGACTCTCCTGTCTCTTTCGGCAGCTGAGAAATTTCCCTTGACCGTTATGGGTTCTTTAAGGATAAATTCAACAGTCTTACACGGATTGAGCGAGCCTGCGGGATCCTGAAATACCATTTGCGGCCTTTTGTAATAATGCTTAATGCTTCCCGTTACGCCCTTTTTCTGGATGCCGAGTATCGATCTTGAAAGTGTGGACTTACCGCAGCCCGATTCTCCGGCAAGGCCCAATATCTCACCTTCCCGGACTTCAAACGAAACATCGTTTACCGCGAAAAACGGCTTTTTATTCTTTTTAAATTCCACCGAAAGATGTTCAACTTCCAATACGTTACTCATATTACCTTGCCATTATAAAAAGGATTGTGAGGAATGGCTTCTATAAGACCTTTTGTGTAAGCCTCCCTCGGGTTATCGAATATATCTGCGCACTTTCCGCTCTCCACCACAAGTCCGTCCTTCATTACAAGCACGTTCTCGCAAAGAGTGTTCACAAGACTTAAATCGTGAGAGATAAACAGTATCGCGGTGCCTCGTTCTTTGTTGATCTTTTTTAACAGTTCCACTATCTGCGCCTGGATGGTCACATCAAGCGCCGTTGTAGGCTCATCCGCGATCAAAAGTTTAGGTGATACTATCATCGCGGACGCTATCATGACACGCTGCCTCATTCCGCCCGACAATTCATGCGGATAACTGTTGTACACAGCTTCGGGATTATCAAGTTCGACATCTTTAAGAGCCTTAAGAGCCCTCTCTTTTCGTTCAAGGCGCTCCATCGTGGTGTGGATCTTAAGCCCTTCCTCGACCTGCCAGCCTATCTTCTTTATGGGATTTAAAGAATTTAAGGGTTCCTGAAATATCATCGATATCTCACTTCCCTGGATCTTTCTTAAGACTTTTCTGGAACAGTTCAAAAGATTGATATCTTCAAATATGATATTTCCCGACTTTTCCATATTGTGGCGGCTTAATAACCCCGCAATGGCCAAAGCCGACATCGTCTTTCCCGAGCCCGACTCTCCCACTATACCCAGAATGTCGCCTCTCTTCATGGTAAAGTCAACATCTTTGACCACGGTTTCCGTACTGTTTTTGTCATGTATCTTTATACAAAGATCTTCAACTTTTAGCATCATATCACTTACCCACCGTGTCACCCAAAAGACTGAAACCAAGAATCATGAAGGCTATCACTATACCCGGAAATACTGCGGCAAGAGGACTTGTAAATATATAAGTCTGTGCCTCGGAAAGCATTCTTCCGAGCGACGGATTCGGAGGAGCAACCCCCATACCAAGGTAACTCATACCCGCTTCCGCAAGCACCGCATTGTTAAAACCGATGATTATCGATGAAAGAAGCACTGTTTTTAAGTTCGGAAGTATGTGCACGACTATGATCCTGAAATTAGAAGCGCCGTAAAGTTTTACGGCATTGATATAATCAAGATTTCTGATCTTAAGAACCTCGCCTCTTACAATTCTTGCAAAACTCGGGATAAAAGCTATACCAAGCGCAACTATGAGCTGATACTTGCCGCTTCCGAAAAGACCGATCACCACAAGAGCAAGAAGGACAGACGGAAAAGCCAAAAGCGCATCATTGATACGCATTAAGAATTCATCGAGCCAGCCTCCGAAATATCCCGTTACGGTACCGATCACGGTTCCCAGAAATGCTCCTATGAATACAACACAGGCGGAAATGAACATTGTCTCTCTTACACCCACAAGCACCCTGGAGAATATATCTCTTCCGAACTGATCGCATCCGAAAACATGCTTTAAAGACACTCCGGCAAATTTAGCCGACGTGTCCATTGAATAAGGGTCGTACGGTGTCTTTATCATGCCCCATACAGCCATGATAATCACCAGCGCGGTTATCACAAGACCCGTTATTAACTTAACCTTTTTAGATCTTTCCACCTATTGTCACCTATACATGTATTCTCGGATCGAACTTATGATAAAGAAGATCCACGATAAGATTCGAAAGCACCACAAAAAACGCGAGCAAAAGAATGATCGCTTCTATTACCGGATAATCTCTTCCGGATATTGACGTAAGCAGTATCCTTCCGAGTCCGGGTACGGAAAATACCTGTTCCACGATAATACTTCCAGCGATTATATCCGCAAATGTCATTCCAAGAAACGTAATAACGGGAATAAGAGCATTGCCGAGTACATGACGGTAAAATACCGCCTTGGTGGCATTGCCTCTTGAATAAGCCGTCCTTACATATTCTTTTCCCGCCTCTTTAATGACCGTATCCTTTAAAAGTTTGCTTACCATTGATATCTTGGGAAGCGCTATGGCTAAAGCGGGGAAGAACATATAACCTATGCATTTTATAAGATCGGAATGATACGGCACATAAGCACCCGGAGTAAATAGTTTAAGTGTTATGCCGAATATAAGCGTTAAGATGATCCCCGAGAAAAACGACGGGATCGACATAATGATCTGATTTACGGCAGAAAATACGATATCAAGTTTTGAATCGCTCTTTCTGGCCATAAAAATACCGAGCGGCAACGATATGACCACGCATATCACGATCGCCATGACCGACAATATAAGTGTTGTAGCGATCTTCTCTTTAAGAAGTGATGTCACCGACTGGTTGTAGCTGTAGGATCTTCCGAAATCCCCTCTGAGCACACCCGTAAACCACTCTCCGAACCGTTCGACCACGGGCTTATCAAGTCCCATTTCATGTTCAAGAGCCGAAAGTCTTTCCGGAGTTGCTTCCGTTCCGAGTTTGCTCAATGCGGGATTTCCCGGTATCAAAGAAAAAGAAAAGAATACGAGTACGGATACCACGAACAACGTAATGAGCATAGTTGTCACCTTTTTAAGTATGTACTTCATATTCTTCCCTTTCTTTTGTTTACGGCTTATTCTGCCGGTTTGATCTTGGCTATATCCAAAACATAAATGGGATAAAATTCATATCCCGTGAATTTCTTGTTGATGGCTACAAGCTGTGCAAGATCCTGAATGTATACGTTTGCCGCATCATTGGTAAGGATCCATTCGCACTGCTTATAAAGTTCTGTCTGCTTTGTATCATCAACCGTCGTGAGTGCTTCCTTAAGAAGCTTGTCATATTCGGGATCGTTAAAGTTTATAAAATTCTTGGACGAATCCGAAACAAAACGCTCAAGCATGGATCTTGCGGTCATGGACGAAGCATCAACACCTATAACGGTTGCTTCAAAATCTCTTCCGGTATATACATCCGAAAGCCATGAATCCCATTCGATAAGCTTGATCTCGGCTGTAACACCGATAGCCTTAAGCTGCTCAACGATCACCTGTGCGGTATCGATGTGGGGCTGATAATTGGACGGAACCTTGATAGAGAATGTAAATCCGTCGGGATATCCCGCTTCTTTAAGTAAAGCCTTTGCTTTCTCGATATCCTTATTGTATACGTCGTTTGTCTCTTCGATGTAATATTTTCCGAATGCCGGGAACATTGACGATCCGATCGGTGTTCCTTTACCGTCAAACGAAAGATCGATGATCTCGTCGGGGTCTACCGCATAGCAAAGAGCCTGACGGACTCTTGCATCATCAAAAGGCTTGACCGCATTGTTAAGGTACATGGCCTGAACAAGGTTCATGGTGCCTTCAAGTATCTCATAATCCGAATCCTTAAGCTGTGCGGCCTGCGCCGTTGTGATACGTGCAAAGAAATCGATCGAACCGCCCATAAGATCCATTACTATGGTGTCGGCATTGGCACAGATCTTTAAGGTAACGTCTTCGATGTACGCCTTCTCGCCCCAATAATCGTCAAATCTCTTTAAAACGATGTTTTCCTGAGGAGAACGTGATACATATTTGTAAGGGCCGGTTCCGATCGGGTTTGTATCGGGATTTGCATTGTCCTTGGGAATGATCGCCATAGTCATATACTGCAAAAAGTCGGGATCGGCTTCTTTAAGCTTGATGATGATATCATTTCCGTCTGCGGAGTAACTGTCGATATTTAAAAACGCCGAGATAAGTGCGTTTCCGCTACCATCATCGGCGTTACGTTCTATACAATATAAAACATCGTCCGCCGTGACTTTATTACCGTTATGAAACTTTACTCCGTCTCTTAACTTGAAGGTATAAGTAAGACCGTCATCCGATATGGAGTAGTCTTCTGCTACGGCGGGATTTAAATTACCATCGCTGTCCGGTTTTACAAGTCCCTCATAAATGTTAAACAAAATCTCCTTGGTTCCTGCCGCTACCGCAATGTGAGGGTCAAGACTGTCTTCGAGATCCTGAGGAATTCCGATGGTAATTTTCGAAGAACCTCCCTCCGTCTTATCACCTCCGCATCCGCAGAGTGCAACAGCCGTAATGGCTGACACAAGCAGTAAAGCAATAATTCTTCTCTTCATTACTTTGTCTCCCGTTCTTCAAAAAAAATATTAAGTTGTATATATATCAAAACCGGCAAGGCTCATTACTTCTGCCGGTCAGATATCATTATTCTCTGTTGAGAACCTGCTTTAACTCATCCATGAATGTGTTAACGTCTTTAAATTCTCTGTATACGGACGCAAATCTTATATAAGCGACCTCATCAATATCCTTTAGCTTGTTCATTACAAGCTCACCTATTACACGGCTCTCGATCTCCTTATCTTCAAGGCTGAAGATTTCGGTCTCAACTTCATCAACCAGATTTGTAATCTGATCGGCCGTTATGGGGCGCTTATGGCATGCGCGGAGCACACCTGCCTCAACCTTGGCCCTGTCGTACTGCTCACGGTTTTTATCCTTCTTGATGATGATAAGAGGGATGGTCTCAACCTTTTCATAAGTCGTAAAACGCTTGCCGCATTCGTCACAGACACGACGTCTTCTTATTGAGTTATTCTCCTCGGCAGGTCTTGAATCGATTACTCTGGTATCGGGATGACCGCAAAAAGGACATTTCATGATCGTTCTCCTTTACTTCTTAAGAAAGCTCGGAATATCCAGCGTATGGCTTGCAACGTTGCTCTTTATATCGGGAACGTTCGAAATTCCCGGTGCCGGCTGGGACTGCTGAGTTCTCTGTCCGAGATTGGGGATGTTTGTAATGTTCTTGGTAAGCGGCGATGCCGTAATGGGCTTGATGGTCGTAAAGCCCTGAGGACGCAGATTGCTGTCCGTGATTCCCGTAGCGATAACGGTTATCATGCAGGAATCCTGCTGCTGTGTATCGTAAAGAGCACCGATGATGACATTGACATCATCGCCCGTAAGCTCACGAACATATTCGGAAGCATCATTGACATCTGCCAAAGTAATGTCGCCGGAAATATTGATAAGTACGTGGCTTGCCCCATTGATCGTGGTCTCAAGCAACGGACTCTTGACTGCCATCTCGATAGCTTCGGTAGCCTTGGAATCGCCCTTGCCGGAACCTATACCGATATGAGCAACGCCCTTATCCTTCATGACTGTCTGAACATCGGCAAAGTCAAGGTTGATAAGACCGGGCTTATTGATAAGATCCGTAATACCCGAAACTGCCTGCTGTAAAACTTCGTCAGCCTTCTTAAGCGCATCGGGGAAAGACGTACGTCTGTCCATGATGTCCAAAAGCTTATCATTGGGAATAACGATAAGCGTATCAACGTTTTCTTTGATCTTTTCTATACCACCCAATGCATTGACCATACGTGTCTTGGCTTCAAAACGGAAAGGCTTTGAAACAACACCGACCGTAAGGATACCCATACCTTTTGCCATCTTCGCAATAACGGGAGCCGCACCTGTTCCGGTTCCGCCGCCCATACCGCATGTAATGAATACCATGTCGGCACCTTTGATGGCTTCCTCGAGAACGTCCGAGCTTTCCTCGGCTGCCTTTTCACCAACCTCGGGCTTAGCTCCTGCTCCGAGTCCTTTTGTAAGTTTCTCTCCGATCTGTATAAGCTTGGGAGCCTTACAAAGTTGTAATGCCTGTTTATCTGTATTTACACCGATGAACTCGACACCCCGTATGTCTTCGTCTACCATTCGGTTAACTGCGTTGTTGCCTGCCCCGCCAACACCTACAACAATAATTTTCGCGGTGGAATCGGCATCGTTAGAAATAATTTCCAGCATTGTACATTCTCCTTCGTACACAAAATCCATCAAACAATATCATATAATCAAAACGATAAATCCGCAAGGGAAAATTCTAAAAAACCAGTTTTTTGTATACGTCTCCCCTCTCCTCAAAATTCTTAAAATGATCGTAACTTGCGGCCGCGGGACTGAGCAGTACGGCCGTCCCTTTTTCGGCATTTTTGACAGCGTAAGATACGGCGTCATTAAGGTCTTTTTCGTATACAGCCTTCGGGGCTTTCGTTTTGCCCTCTATAGCTTTTATGTATAAATCATACATACGCTTTCCCGAATCGTACATAAACACGATCCCGTTAAGTTTTGATGTTATAAGATAATCTATAAGCTCATCATAATCCAAATTGCGTTCCATTCCGCCCAGCAGGATAATTCCGGCGTTTTCTATGCTTTCTATCGCACTTATAGCGGACTTTACGGTAGTTGAGATAGAATCGTCATAATAATCGACGCCGTCCTTACTTCCTATATATTCAAGTCTGTGCGGCAGCCCTTTGAATGTCGAAAAAGCTTTTAAAAATCCGTTTTCGTCGATACCGTACATCTTTGAAACTTCATACGCGAAAGCCGCATTTAAGATATTGTGCTC
The DNA here is from genome assembly GCA_016283275.1 of Lachnospiraceae bacterium. GTDB lineage: Bacteria > Bacillota > Clostridia > Lachnospirales > Lachnospiraceae > UBA1258. The sequence continues at coordinate 6,673 of JAEEMP010000053.1, read as the reverse complement.
TCCTTTGAGCATACTCCCGGCTTCTTTAAGATCCGTAAAAGGAGCCATGGATCTGTCGATAAGTACCGTTTTTGACAACACGTTTTCGCATTCGGAAAGTGTTTCTTTCGTGGTAAAGAGAAGATCGTTCTTACCCTGATTTAAGTAAATGTGTTTTTTTGCCAGAGCGTACTTCTCTCTTGTGCCGTAATGATCGAGATGATCCTCGTATATATTTAGAAGAACGGCCACATGAGGCGAGTATCTTATGTACTCAAGCTGGTGGCACGACATTTCTATCACAATGACAGAATCGTTTACGACTTTATCCGCTATATCAAAAACAGGAATACCGATATTACCCGCAAAAAGAACGTTTTTCCCGTTTTCTTTAAGGATATGAGCTATTAAAGATGATGTGGTGCTCTTGCCTTTTGTACCGGTAACGCCTATTATCCTGTCACCGTACGCTTTTACAAATACATCCATCTCGCCCACGATCAGAGCCTTATACTCGTCGGCAGGTTTTTTAAGCACTATTCCGGGACTTTTAAACACTACATCGTGATCATCGATGATATCGAGGTAAGTGTCTCCGGAGATCACCGGTATATCAGCCGGTACGATGTCGGAAACATCGTTTTTATCGGCAACCGATATAGACGAAAAACCTCCCAGAGACATGATTTCCCTGAGAGTGGATCTTCCTTCGCGGCCGAAGCCCAAAATCAATATTTTTTTGTTTAAGATCAGTTCTTTAAGTACAGTTTTCATTTTATTTATCCGCAGGATCGAAGGACACTTTCTTTGTGTTCTCGTCATAATTTTCCATTCTTAAGGTTCCCTTCATGCCCTCAAGGTTATCAAGCAATGCGGGAAGGTTCATGATCTTAATGTCTATATCCTTATCGGTGCCCAGATTGATGACTACATCATCATGATAGATAATGATCTCCCCGTTGTCCTTAAAATACATCTTCTGCGCTTCAACCCCGTACTTTGTAAGCAGCTGTGTCATGTTTAAGACCGATTTGAAAAGATTCTTATCCTCGGTGGGAAGCTCTTCGTACAGTATAACATAATCAAAATCGATGCCGATAACTTCGGGAAGCCCCTGAGTTTTAACATTCGATACTTCATTGACGATCCCGTCTTTGTCGAAATAGACATACTTGCCCAGATACTCTATATATCCGGCCAGTGCCTTTTCGTAGACGCTTATCTTGATGGTGTCGGGTTCAAGGACCGTCACATCCATTGACTCCACAAAAGGAATGTTTTCTATCGGCTTGTTCTTATATCTTCTCTCAAGGAAGAACGAATTATGTCCGAATCTTCCCGTCATTACCATATCCTTGATCTCTTCCTCGGTATAATGAACGTTACCGTCCACATATACCGTGGTCACCGTATGAGCTTCATCGAACTTCTTAAAGCCTATATATCCCGCTATGCCGATCGCCGCTATGATAAACACGGCAACCAGAAATTTAATCAGTCCGCTGTGTTTCATCCTGCGCATCCTCCGCAAATTTTGCATGCATACCGATGTTCATGACTATACCGATCTCGGCAAGAAGGAAAATAACGCTCGATCCGCCGTAGCTTATGAGCGGGAGCGATATTCCGGTATTGGGCAAAACATTTGTGACAACGGCGATATTTAGCATAACCTGAAGAGCGATATGGATAAATACACCGGACACCAAAAGATTTGCAAAATAATCCTTTGTGTGAACGGTGACATCTCTTATTCTCCAAAGAAGCAAAACAAAAGTCATGATGACCGAAAGCCCCCCGACCACTCCGAGTTCCTCGCAGATGATCGAAAAGATCATATCGTTCTGAGCTTCGGGCAAAAATCCAAGCTTCTGCATACTTTTGCCGAGTCCCTTGCCCCAAATACCGCCCGATCCAATTCCGTAAAGAGACTGAAGCACCTGCATACCTTTTCCGTCCGCATATGCCTCGGGATTGAGCCATGCCTGGATCCTTTCGAGACGGAAGCTTAAAGAGGCGGGAAGATGTCCCGAAACAACAAGCAAAACCGCAAATACACAGACGGCAAAAAATGACGTGAGTGCTATCTTGGCCCACATGTTCTTTTTTTCGCTTACGATTATCATGATTATGGGGATAAGTCCTATGATAAGGGCGGAACTTAAATTGTCGGTAAGAAAATATATAAGCGCACATATTATGCCCGTGGGGATCATCGGAAACCAGAAGCCTTTCCATCCGGCACGGACTTTGGGACCCATTTTTGATAAAAGCGAAGCCACGAATATTATGATACATAACTTACAGATCTCTGCGGGCTGAATGGAAAGAGAGCCGAAACGGAGCCATCTTCTCGCACCGTTTGCCGTATACCCCAAAGGCGTAAGAATCAGAAGGATACTGACAAGACCGAACAGGTATGCCGGTCCCGCAAGCTTTTTATATACCCCGTAAGGGAATACAGCCGTAAAGGCCATGACAACGATTCCCACGGCAACGGATATAAGCTGCCTTTTAAGATAATAAAGACTGTCCCCGTCAAAATCCAGAGAAGCGGAATAAGAGCTTGTGGAATATACCATAACAAGCCCGAACGCCAAAAGAAAAAGCACTATGAAAAGGAGTGAAAAATCAAAATACCTTTTATTTATTCTTTCCTGCTTATTCTCCATAATTCTCCGACTAGACATTGATAAACAAAAGACAGAAAGCACAGATGACCATTGTGACTATCGTAAATACGCATACAACCTTGGTCTCGCTCCAGCCGCCGAGTTCAAAATGATGATGGATCGGAGCCATCCTGAACACACGCTTTCCGTGTGTGATCTTAAAATACGAAACCTGGATGATAACGCTTAAAACTTCCGCAAAATAGATAAGACAGATAAACGGAAGATAAAATTCAAGATTAAGGATATGGGCCGCTGCAACCACAAATCCGCCCAAAGCAAGCGAACCCGTATCGCCCATAAACACTTTGGCTTTGTTGACATTATACAACAAAAAGCCCATAAGCGCGCCAAACATGACTGTGGAAGCGGTGCTTGCAAAAGGAGCATACATCTTACCCACAATAAACAAAAATGCACATATGGCAGCAGTCACGCTTGCCTCAAGTCCGTCGACTCCGTCGGTAAAGTTGGAACCGTTGACCGTACCGATGACGATAAATGCAAGTATCGGGATCCCGATCCAGCCGAGCGTAGCATATTTGGTCGTAAACGGGATAAGAAACTTAAATTCACCGTTGGCTTTAAAATAACAAAGTACCGAATAAGCGGCCGCCACCACTGTCTGAAGCGCCATCTTCTGAACGGGTGTAAGCCCTTCGGATCTTTTGAGCACAACTTTTATAAAATCATCCACAAAGCCGACAACGGCAAACCCTATCGTCAAAAACAACACAGGCAAAAGTCCGGGCTCTTTGAAAGATACCACTGTCAGGACCGCGATGAATGGTATTAAAAAGATAAATGCTCCCATCGTTGGAGTGCCTGTCTTTTTAAGATGCGATTCGGGACCGTCTTCTCTCTCGGTCTGTCCGGCTTTGATCCTTCTTAATACCGGTATTACGACCGGGCCCAAAACGGCGCTTAACAAAAAAGCCGCAAGCCCGGATATTATTTCTGTATTTGTCATGGAGTATTTCCTTCCTGTGCCCTTTCCTTGGCTTCATCCGACAGATCAACGGTCGGATCCGGCGTGTCCGCACTGCCGTCTCCCGCATCGTCCACTCCCGTATCGATCCTTCCGGTAAGTACCGAAAGTTCGAGTTCGCTCAATTCCTCTATATCTTCGTCCGAAAGCTCTTCGGTCATCGGAATGTTAAGATACGGAAGAATATCGGTAAGGATCGCTTTGGATAATATTGTCGCATATTTTGCGTCTTCCTGCATCGCCACGTTCGGTCTGTCTATAACAACATAACAGATGATCTCGGGATTGTCAGCGGGGGCATGACTGATAAAAGAAACAACATATTCGTGGTTTCCTCGGGGAAGCGTCTCCGCGGTCCCGGTCTTTCCGCCGATGGCATAACCTGCGGGTTTTGCTCTCCAGCCCGTACCTTCGGTTACAACTGCGTTACAATAATCAAGAAGCTTGTCGGAGGTCGAATTGCTTACAACCTGTTTGATAAGCCTCGGCTCTACATTTTTGACTACCGTACCGGTAGGGCTCAATATCTTCGAAACAACATGGGGCTCATAATAATATCCGCCGTTTACCAAAGCAGCATAACCCGCACACATCTGTATCATGGATACGTTAAATCCCTGACCGAACGAAGCGGTGGCAAGTTCGGTCTCACCCAGTGTTCTGTCGGTAAAAACAAGATTCGCCGTTCTTGCTTCACCCGCAAGATCTATATTGGTCTTAAGACCGAGATTGTATATGCCCTGATATTGAAGAAAGATTTCCGGGCCTATGGTCTCCGCCATATGCATAAGTGCGACGTTACATGACTTTGCCACCGCTCCTCTTACGGAGAGCGTGCCGTCACCAAGCGTATTATGACAATGGATCTCATGATCGCCGTATTTAAGCGATCCGTAGCACGTATAGCTTTCATTGCCCGTAAGCCGCCCCGTCTCAAGGCCCATACCTACGGTAAACGGCTTCATAACGGAACCCGGCTCATATGTATCGGAAATACAGAAGTTCTTCCACAGTGCATCGCACGCATCCTTGTATGTGCCGTCTTCCTGCATCTGTTTAACCTGCTCATCCGTATAGAGGATTGAGAGATCTTCCGTATTGTTAAGATCAAAATTGGGGAAGCTTGCCATGGCGAGTATCTCACCGCTGTCGGCCCTCATCACTATACAGCCAATATTATTCGCACCCCAGCCTGCACGCGCGTTGTCTTTGTATTCTTCGGCAAATTCCCTTAAATGCTTTTCGACCATAAGCTGGACATTCGCATCAAGCGTCGTAACGAGCGTATCACCGTCAACGGCGGGGATGGTCGTGATCTCGACCGTCGTCTCGTCACTTAAAAATCCGTATTTTCTGCCTGCGGTTCCGGTAAGGATATCGTTGTAATACTGTTCAAGTCCGTACGAAGCCATACCCTCGCTCTTTGAAAAACCGATCACATCGCATGCAAGTGTGCTCTGCGGATAATCTCTTACATAGTATTTTTCAAACCAGACTCCGGTAATATTCTTATTATAGAGGCTGTTGTCGGCGTTATCTTCGGTGGGCTTTGTGGTGTACGCGGTAAAATGGATCATCTCATCATATGAAATGCCCTTTTTTACCACATAATATCTTGAATTCGGCACATCTTTGATGTATGAACGTATAGCATTTTCATCGACTCCGAATATATTGACGAGCGTCCTTATCGTTTCGTTTGAAGGTGTGGTGTTCTTTGCTATCTCATCCGCATCAAGTAAAGCTCTTACATCCAGGATCACATTGTAATTTTCCTTGCTTGCGGCAAGAACCGTGCCGTTACAGTCCACGATCTCACCGCGCTTTGCGGCTATCGGCTGTGAATCGTATGCCTGCTGTGAAAGAATGCGCTGCTGATATTCGTTGTTGTTTTCTTTTGTAATGAATATGACTCTTAAGCCTAAACCAACAAAAGCCAGGAGTACTATCATAAATAATACTCCCAGCCTGTTTGATACGATTCTGCTCTGATTTTTCTTTGCCGCTCTTCTAATTGCCCTGCGGCCGTTATCATCCTTATTCAAAACGCGACACCCGGCTAATCATTTATATCCTGCAGTTGTCTTACGTAGTCGCTGTTTTCTCTTGTGTATCTAATGACCTGATTTTCATCGGCATATACCATTCCGAGCTCTTCGACCGCGATCCTCTTAACCTCTTCAAGATCAACCGCATTAACCATTTTACTATACTCATCATCATTTGCAAGCGTCAAATTGTTGAGTTCGACTTCGTATGCGCTTATGCGGTCAACGGAGGCATTTATCTCCGCCTGAAGTTTTATATAGGATATAAGTGAGTATCCGAAGCAAAAGAACGCGGCACACAAAAATGCAATATAGAGAAAACTCATATGCATCTTTTTCTGGCGCTTCTTTTCGCCTTCCATCTCACGAAGGGTTCTGTGTGTGGGCTCGGCAAATACCGCTGTCCTTACATCGATCTTTCTTGCTTCCGCTCCTCTTACGTATGTGTTCTTCATTGCATTCTCCCTTGTCGTCCCTGACTGTTACTTTCTCTCGAATACTCTGAGCTTTGCGCTCTTTGATCTTGAGTTTTCCGAAAGTTCCTTCTCCGAGGGAACTATCGGCTTTTTGTTTACGTTAAATCCTTTCGGAACATTGCCGCACACGCAGACCGGAAAGTTCTTCGGGCATGTGCACGGGTTTTCGTTCTTTCTGAATAATGTTTTTACTATCCTGTCTTCAAGCGAATGGAAGGTTATCACCGCCATCCTGCCGCCGGGATTCAGGAAATCGATCATCTCATCGATCGAATCCCTCAATACATCAAGTTCGTGATTACATTCGATCCTTATTGCCTGAAAGGTCCTTTTGGACGGATGCCCGCCCGTAGCCCTTATCTTGGCGGGGATCGCCGCCTTGATGATATCGTTTAATTCGTATGTGGTCTCTATAGGTTTATCAGCTCTTGCCTCGCATATATGCTTTGCGATGTTGGCTGCAAAATTATCTTCCCCATAATCCCTGATAATCCTGCACAGATCTTTTTG
>JAEEMP010000052.1 GCA_016283275.1 Lachnospiraceae bacterium | reverse complement strand
CAATTATGTGGGTGATTCGATCCTCGGATATAAAGCTCATATGGGAGCGGGATCCATAACTTCAAACGTAAAGTCCGACAAAAAGCTTGTTGTGGTACACAATGAAGGAACGGATATCGAAACCGGTCTCAAAAAATTCGGCGCAATGCTCGGAGATAACGTTGAAGTCGGCTGCAATTCGGTATTAAACCCCGGTACCGTGATAGGAAAGCAATCCAATGTTTATCCCACCTCCTGTGTAAGAGGAGTCATACCCGAAAAGAGTATCTTTAAAAAGAGCGGAGAAGTAGTAAAAAAGATCGATGACTGATCACTTTTGATTTGACCGAAAGAGTCGTTTTTATCGCAAAAAACGACTCTTTTTTGTTACTGTTTTTAATTGACACTAATTTAACAAAACCCTATAATAAACTATGTATGCACAGGAATGTACGGAGGCCGAAAATGGACGACAAAAACATTTCCCAGGCTGTCATATCAAGACTGCCGAGATATTTAAGATACCTGGGAGAATTGAAGGATTCCAATATAGAACGCATTTCATCCCAGGAGCTTTCCGAACTGATGAACGTCACTGCATCTCAGATTCGTCAGGACTTTAACAATTTCGGCGGTTTCGGTCAGCAGGGATACGGTTATAAAGTAAATTATCTGTACGACGAGATCGCAAAGATCTTAGGTATCAACAAGACTCATCATCTTATAATCGTCGGCGCCGGAAACCTGGGTCAGGCGCTTGCCAATTACATGAATTTCGAGCGAAGAGGCTTTCATTTTACGGGCATATTCGATTCAAACGAAAAATTATACGGCAAAAAGATCCGTGATATGTATGTGCAGCCCATGGAGGAACTCGAGCATTTTGTCAAGGAAAACGACATTGATATCGCGGTCCTGACCATTCCGAAAAGTGTTGCGGTAAAGATCGCGGAACAGCTTGTAAGCTACGGGGTTAAAGCTTTCTGGAATTTTGCGCATGTAGATCTTAAAGTTCCTAAGGATATAGTTGTTGAGAATGTTCATTTATCAGACTCTCTTATGAGACTTACTTATACCATCACAAGAAACGAAAGTGAGAAAGAGAATTAAATGGCTAAAGACAGCGACGATTTTAAAGCGGCTTTGGAAGGGAAGAAAATACCGATACTTACCCTGGACAATAACTGGCACAGGCTTTTCACCCAGACCGATCCCACTCCGGAGATAAGCAAACTCGAAGAAGAACTTAACGAGCTTTTAAAAAGACAGGGTAAATTAAATACCGAACTTAAGGATATCAAAAACTTAAAAAAACGCCTTATGGACGAGATCGTCGAAACAATGAACGAGTTCGGTGATTCGAAGCCCAATAAAAAGGCAGAGAAAAAGATGGAAGACAATAAGCGGCTTATTGAGGACTGCAACACTAAGCTTGATGAGCATAACGATGAACTTATGGATCTTCCCAAAAAGATAAACAAGCTCAATTACGAGCTCATGCTTGAAACGATGGAGATCTGTTACGAACAGATCCAGGGCAACAATTCCGAAATTGAAGAAGTCAGCAAATGGATCGATGAGGTCAGGATAGAGTTAAAGAAAAAGGTTGCGATAAAGCAGCATAAAATGGCCCGAAATCAGAATTTTTACGCATATATGCACAACATTTTCGGAGCGGATGTAATAAACATATTCGATATGAAATACCATGTGGAGCCGCTTAAGGCTCCACAGACAAAAGAAGAGAAGACCACCGAAGATACCAAGCAGAAAAAATAGTGTTTATCGGTGTTTCTTGACTTAAAATCAGTGAAAATGATAAAATATATTGTTATATTTTTGTTTGATTGATCAGGAGAAATAAGATGGATACCCAATCGGGTGATAGTAAAGAAAAAAAGAAGTTTTTTAATAAATTTTTCAAAAAAAGCGATGACGATAAGGCCGAAGCCGTTGAGCAGGAGATCCTGTCAATGGTCAACGAAGGCCACGAAAACGGTGCTCTTGAATCAAGCGAAGCGACCATGATAAGCAATATCTTTCAGTTTGTAGACAAGGAAGCTTCGGATATATGCACAAAGCGCAATGATATCGATGCCATAAGCTATGACTCGGGAATGCTTGAGAGTTTAAATCATATGTTAAACAGTTCTTTTTCAAGATATCCCGTTTATGAAGACAATATAGATCATATCGTCGGCATCCTTTATCTTAAGGACACCTGCAGGATCCATGCCAAGGATGAGCATTTCGACGCCAAGCTTTCCGAGATCGACAATCTTGTGAGAAAAGCAATGTTCATTCCCGAGACAATGAACATCAACGATCTTTTCAAGACCATGCAGTCGAAAAAGAATCAGCTCGCCGTTGTCGTCGATGAATACGGACAGACTACCGGAATCGTCACCATGGAAGATATCCTCGAAGAGATCGTCGGAAACATCATGGACGAATATGATGTCGAGCAAAAGCGTATCCGTAAAAGAAAAGGAAAATCCGAAGAATATATCATAGACGGATCCACATCTTTGGAAGAGATCGAAGAGGATCTGAACATAAAGATCGATAAAGGCGAATACGAAACCTTAAACGGATTTATGATCTCAAGGCTGGACAGGCTGCCTGAGAAGAACGAGAAATTTGTCACAGAATGTGACGGCTGTACATTTGAAATTCTTTCGGTAGAAAACCGAATGGTAAAAAAAGTTATCGTTAGAAAAAATAACAAGAAAGAAGAGGAAACACCCTAATGTCAGGACATTCAAAATTTGCAAACATTAAGCATAAGAAAGAGAAAAACGATGCCGCAAAAGGTAAGATATTTACCATTATCGGCCGTGAGATCGCCGTTGCGGTAAAAGAAGGCGGTCCCGATCCCAACAACAATTTTAAGCTTGCTACCGTGATCGCCAAGGCAAAAGCCAACAACGTTCCCAACGATACCATCGAAAGAGGTATAAAGAAGGCCGCAGGCGAAGGAAGCGGAGTCAACTATGAATATTGCTCATATGAAGGCTACGGCCCCAACGGGATCGCAATCATCGTGGACTGCTTAACGGACAATAAAAACCGTACCGCAGCCAATGTAAGAAGTGCCTTCACAAAAGGCGGCGGAAGCATAGGTACTCCCGGCTGCGTTTCGTTTATGTTCGATAAAAAAGGTGAGATCATCATCGATAAAGAAGAGTGCGAAATGGATGCCGACACTTTAATGATGACCGCACTTGATTGCGGTGCCGAAGATTTCAGCGAAGAAGACGATTGCTATGAAATATATACCGATCCCGATTCTTTCGACGAGATCTTAAACAATTTAAAAAATGCCGGTATCACGGATTTCGCAAGTGCCGAAGTAACAATGATACCTCAGACGTATGTTACTTTGACCGATGAAAATGCAATCAAGTGTGTAAACAGGATATTGGATCTTCTTGATGAAGACGATGACGTTCAGAACGTTTACCACAATTACGACGAACAATAAAAAATAATATACAGGGGTAAGAAAATGAAGAGAGAGACAATTTGTGTACAGGGCGGATATAAGCCCACAAACGGGGAACCCAGGATCGTGCCGATCGTACAGAGCACAACATTTAAGTATGATTCGAGTGAAGAAATGGGCCAGCTTTTCGATCTTGAAAAAAGCGGATATTTTTACACAAGACTTGCAAATCCCACAAATGATGCGGTTGCAAAGAAGATCTGCGAACTTGAAGGCGGAGTCGGAGCTATGCTCACGTCATCCGGTCAGGCTGCTAATTTCTTTGCGGTTTTCAACATCTGCGAAGCCGGCGGACACGTTGTGGTAAGTTCCGCAATATACGGAGGAACTTTTAACCTTCTTATAAATACGCTTCCCAAGATGGGCGTCGAGGTAACGACAGTCGATCCTTATTGTACGGAAGACGAATTAAATGCCGCATTTAAAGAAAACACAAAGTGTGTTTTCGGCGAGTCGATAGCAAATCCCGCATTGACCGTTTTTGATTTTGAGAAGTTTGCGAAAGCCGCTCATTCACACGGTGTTCCGCTTATCGTTGACAATACTTTCCCTACACCCATAATGTGCAGGCCTTTTGAATACGGAGTTGATATCGTTACCCATGCAACCACAAAATACATGGACGGCCATGCGGCAACGGTCGGCGGATGTATAGTTGATTCCGGTAATTTTGACTGGATGAAATATAAGGATAAATTCCCCGGATTATGTACGCCCGACGAGACATATCACGGCATCGTGTATGCGGAGCGTTTCGGAAGAGCCGCTTATATCACAAAGTGTACGACACATCTAATGAGAGATTTAGGTTCCATACAGTCTCCTCAGCATGCGTTTTATATCAATCTCGGTCTTGAGACATTGCACCTTCGCATGGAACGTCATTGCAGCAATGCACTTACAATCGCAAAATGGCTTGAAAACAACGAAAAAGTCGCATGGGTTAATTATCCCGGGCTTGAATCGAGCAGAGATTACAAACTTGCACAAAAATATATGCCAAACGGTACATGCGGAGTTATATCTTTCGGCTTAAAGGGCGGACGCAAGGCAGCCGAAGAGATGATGGATAATTTAAAGCTTGCAGCGATAGTAACGCATGTTGCCGACGCGAGAACCTGCGTTCTTCATCCCGCATCACATACTCACAGACAGTTAAATGACGAGCAGCTTAAAGAGGCCGGCGTTTCACCGGATCTTATAAGATTATCCGTCGGCATAGAAAATGTTGATGATATCATCGAAGATCTGGCACAAGCGATGAACTGAGGAGTATATAATGGACAGACTGGCAATTGTTGTTCCCTGTTATAACGAAGAACCGATGCTCAAATTATCGTCAGAGGCATTAAGAGGAGTCATCAAAGACCTTATCGCAAAAGGAAAAGTATCCGATGACAGTTTCGTAATGTTCGTAAACGACGGTTCGAAGGATAAAACATGGGATCTCATTGAAGAAGAACATAATTTATATCCCGAAACAGTTAAAGGCGTTAAACTTGCCGGAAACGTGGGTCATCAATACGCGCTGACCGCCGGCCTTTTAACTGCCAAGGATATGAGTGATGTGACGATATCGATCGATGCCGACCTTCAGGATGATGTGTCGGTCATCGAGGAGATGATCGATAAGTTTCATGAGGGAAAAGACATAGTCTACGGTGTGCGCAAAAAACGCAAGACCGATACTTTCTTTAAACGAACGACCGCGCAGGGCTTTTACAAATTTATGAACCTGATGGGGGTTAAGACCATATATAATCATGCCGATTTCAGGCTTATGAGCAAACGTGCGGTCGAGCAGTATTCGAAATACGAAGAGTCAAACCTTTTTATAAGAGGTATCATTCCGCTTATAGGATATGAAACGGATTCCGTATATTACGACCGCAAAGAGCGCGTTGCGGGAGAGAGCAAGTACCCCTTAAAGAAAATGATCGCGCTTGCTTTTAACGGGATCTCATCCTTAAGCGTTAAGCCCATAACGATGATAACAGGGCTTGGGCTCATCATCATATTGTTAAGCATACTTGCGGCAATTTATGCATTTGTTTCATTTGCCAAAGGTGTTACCGTACCCGGATGGACCAGCCTTATCTTATCAATATGGTTTTTGGGCGGCGTTCAGCTTTTATGCATCGGTCTTATCGGGCAGTATATCGGGAAAATATACATTGAAGTAAAACACAGGCCCAGATACAACATAGAAAAAGTACTTTAGGACAGATTTTTGCAATATGGATTTTAAGAAGACATGGTTCGGTTTTATTAATTTCATACTTGTTGTTCTTTTGGCGGGAGCTTCGGTCATAACTTTAGTGTTTTTAAATCTGTATTCCGGTGTTTCCGATATATTGAACGATCCCCTTGCTGTGATCAAAGAACATAACGGGATAAGTATCTTTTTTGTCCTCTTTATGTGTATCCTGACCGTTTTGTTTTCGGTCGGTCTTTTTGTGATGTTAAGGCAGATAAGGACCATATTGTCTTCAAAATACAATATATTCAGAGACAGTTTCGTTTCAGATATTATAGGCGGATCTTTAAGCCTCGGTCTTTTTGCCGCAGGTCTTTTCCTGCGTACAAGAGTTGCTCTTAAGGCACACGGTTCCGTCCCGTTTGACGCGGCCTCCGCGGAAAGCATTTTTAATAATCCCGGAAGTTTTAAATTTTCCGGTACTGCTTCGCTTTATGAAGGTTTCATGGCATTTTTGTACAGATTCATCGGCATCAGACCCGAAGCTTATGTATGGGTCAATCTGGTCCTTCAGGTTTTGACCGTGATCGCAATCTATGTTGTGGTCAAAAATGTGCTCGGAAGCGGCTGCGTGATAGTTCCCATGGTCTTTATGAACCTTTCTCCGAAGATCGTATCCTACATTTCCACGGGTTCCTCCGAAGTAATGGAATTTTTTATCTGTTCCGTTATCATGGTCATCCTTATCTTCATTCTTTCACTTTTTAAAGAGTCGGGAAATTTTGATATATGGGGGATGATCCTTTGTCAGGCGGTCGTTTTTATCTGTATATTTGCTCTTCCCGTATTTTTAACGGGTGGATTGACCAGTTTTCCGAAATTTGATTTCAATTCATCATTCGGTTTTGTCAGATTGTTTTCATTTCCCGATATCGAGTATATCGATGTGATAGTGATGTGTCTCATCCTGACCGCAGGAGTTTCGTTCATATACTCAAAACACGACCGTCTTTCGACAATTTCACTGATCTGGCTGTTTTCATCGGTTTTTTATCTCTATTGCGAAAACAAATGGCCGTCCGATTTTACAATGACCTTACTTTTCTCCGTATTGGCAGGTTTGGGACTTGATGAGATGCTCTTATCGACGGTTTACGATCCCGAACTTGCACTCAAAGAAAGTGTCATGAATAAACCCGTTGCTGTCGAAACCGGTGTGATAGATGAACAGGCGGCGATTAAGGCTGACGAAAAGGATCAGGTACCGGAAGCGCCTGCCTTAGATGTTCCCGGTCCGGATATTCAAAAAGAGGATTCCGAAGAGAGCAAGGCAGATGAAGTTGAAGAATCGGAAGAAACTTCGGAAAACAAGGAAGTTAAAGAAGTAAAACTGTTTGACAATCCGCTTCCTGTTCCGAAACCTCATGTAAGAAAAGAAATATCATATTCGTTTGAACCCGATGAATCAATGATGAAATTCGATCTT
>JAEEMP010000051.1 GCA_016283275.1 Lachnospiraceae bacterium | reverse complement strand
GCCAGGATCGAACTCTCGAAAAAAAGAATTCAACCTTCAAGATTTAGCTTGGCTAATCTATCCCGTTTACTGTTTTTGGGTTGTTTTATTTTCGTGTGTTGTCTCACACTTCTGAATGATCTTTTCAAAGATTTTCAGGGTTGCATATGCTGTTTAGTTATCAAGGTTCTCGTTACTGACTTGCAAAGCCCGCAACGTTGCTATAATAGCATTGTATAAAAGCTTAGTCAAGTTCTTTTTTAACTTTTTTAAAATATTTCTAAAAGGCCAAAAAAGTCCACCCATTTAGCGGGTGGACTTTAAATCTACCATGATTTAAAACCTTTGTCAACGGCACAGCAGCGCCGATTTTTTGTGTTTTTCGTCAATAAATCTATATCGTGTATCTTCCTATTATAATAACCCCAACATTTGGTTTATTGTTTGTCGAAATATTTTTTACCCGAATCCGGACAAAAATAAGTTCTTAGGTAACCATCCGTGGAAACTATAACAAATTCGTTGGTCTCTTCAAGATAATAGACGTCATCCCCATCTTCTTTTTCGATCTTATGAAGTGCATCGGGATTGTTGACAACCCTGCTTGCCGCTGCCTCATAACTTTCAGCGTCTTCAAAGCCCATTTCTATTCCATGCTTCTCATAATGTTCATCAAGTCTTTTCTTGTTGCGGAATCTGTATTCGATCTCCTCAACTTCCGGCTTTGTCTCTTCTTCGGAAGCTGAAATTACTTCGATCGGCTCTTCACTGACCGTAGCTTCGGTCTTATGTTCTGTACTTACTTCTGTCGAGGGTTCTGTATTATCTGTCGATAAGTCCTCGCTTATCGTATTTGATAAGATCGAAACCGTATCCTTATGCTCACATGCCGTTAATGACAATATGCATAAAAGACATATTATAATAATAGAAGAAAGATGTCTTACTCTTTTCATTTATCTTATTCCTCATTTTGCATTTTATATTGAGCTCTCGCTTCGTTTAATGATAAATGATTGGCCCCGCCCACATAATCGGGATCCTGTCTCGCCACGGGATCGTCTTCCCAGTTGCATACCGGACATACTTCATATTTTCCGATCTCGTTTAACTTATATCTTTTGCAGCAGGGACACATGTAATCATCATCTGTTTTATTGCCGGCAAAAGCAGCCGTACTATTTGTTCCCGAATACGGATTTTTATTCTCCTTAAAGACCTCAGGTGCATTTCCCATCCTATTGGCCAAAGAAAAGACCAGCGTGATTATAAGGGAATATCCAACCCAGATTATAAGCGCGGCAAA
The DNA here is from genome assembly GCA_016283275.1 of Lachnospiraceae bacterium. Lineage (GTDB taxonomy): Bacteria > Bacillota > Clostridia > Lachnospirales > Lachnospiraceae > UBA1258. The sequence goes on along the minus strand of JAEEMP010000051.1, from coordinate 38,314 downwards.
CCCAAGCCATAGCGGAACTTTTTTAAAGAAATGGTGCACAACAAACAAAATTATTGCTATCAAAACCCACTCTGCCCTGAACAGCATATTAAATATCATGCTTAACAAAAAGCCGCGATCTTTGCTTACTCGTCTCATAGTGTCTCCTTTTTCCAAAATAAAAACAGGAAGAAACCCAATCGGTCTCTTCCTATATTATACAACGGAGAAAGAGGGATTTGAACCCTCGCGCCGGTAACCCGACCTACACCCTTAGCAGGGGCGCCTCTTCAGCCTCTTGAGTATTTCTCCTTAAGCTGTAGCTTGCCGCTACCAATATAAAGCGCCTCACGACGCAAGATTGATTATATATAAGGGTATCCTGTTTGTCAACCAAAATCAGCGGGCATCGTATTTAAACAGAACTTCCTCAATCCTTCTTCTGACTTCGGCTGCTATTTCGACCGTGGTCATATCCTTATACTCTTCGTAGTACATGGGCTTTAAATAATAGACCTGAGCCGTCAACTGCTTTGTGGACTTTTCGTCGAAAGGTTTAAAGCAATCGATAAGTGCGCACGGCACGATCGGAGCCTTTGCCTTGACAGCGCTCTTAAAGCTTCCGCCCTTCATATCCTGCATACGGTTACCGAGTTTGCTTCTGGTCCCTTCCGCAAAAATCAGAAAATTCTCGCCGTTTTTAACACGCTCAGTCATTTCTTTTATAACTCCGAGCGACTGACGAAGATCATCTCTGTCGATACAAAGAGAATGCGTACAATTTATGACCTGCTTTAATAAGATCACATCCTTAAGTTCCTTTTTGAAGACAAAAGAAAACGGCCTCGGACACGTTTCAAGGAAACTCAGCACATCATATAATCCCTGATGGTTCGGGAAAAGAACAAAACCGTCTTTTTCGGGAAGGTTTTCCAAACCGTGTGCTATGACTTTGACCCTTCCCTTTTTATTGCACATTTTTACACAATGCTTTACAAATGCAAAGGTCTTTTCTTTGGACGAATGCTTCCCCATCCATGTCATTCTTGTAAGATAATACGGAACCGCCCAAATAAGGCGGATAACCATCAATGCAATCCTCATATTTCTTTCTCCGGACTAATAATATTATTCCTCGGTATATTTTTCTTTTGCCGTTTCGTAAAGATCATTTCCGAGACTGTCGATTACAACTATAACAGGAAAATCTTTAACTTCAAGTCTTCTGATCGCTTCGGTTCCGAGATCTTCGTATGCGATCGTTTCGGAAGATAATATCGCCTTTGACAAAAGAGCTCCCGCACCGCCGACTGCAGCAAAATATACCGCTTTGTTTCTTACTATCGCATCCGATACTTCTTTGCTTCTTTTTCCTTTTCCTATCATACCGACAAGACCAAGATCCAATAGTTTGGGTGCATATTTATCCATTCTGCTCGCTGTAGTGGGACCGGCAGAACCTATCGGACGACCTTCCCTTGCGGGAGACGGGCCCATATAATAAATGATGTTTCCTTTTATATCTATAGGAAGCTTCCCGTTTTTCAAAAGAGCCTCGTCCATTCTTTTGTGTGCCGCATCCCTTGCGGTATACACGGTTCCCGTAAGATAAACATAATCACCGGATCTTAAGTTATCAATATCTTCCTTTTTAAGAGGAAGAAGAATGTGTTTTTCCATTTTCAACCTCCTATATGACTGTGGTAACATGACGGTTTACATGACAGCAGATGTTGACTGCGACCGGTAATCCCGCTATGTGAGTGGGATAAGTAAGCGCTCTTACCGAAAATGCCGTTGTGCTTCCGCCGAGACCGCCCGGACCTATGCCGGTTTTATTGATACTCTTAAGTACATCTTCCTCAAGTTCTTTGACCCAATCAATATCCGAGTGCTCACCTGCCGGTCTTAACAATGCTTCTTTTGCAAGGATAGCTGCCTTTTCAAACGTTCCGCCTATACCTACTCCGACGACCATCGGCGGACATGCATTCGGACCTGCATCCTTAACGGCAGTAAGTACGGCATTCTTTACACCCTCTATCCCATCGGCAGGCTTTAACATGAATACCCTGCTCATGTTTTCGGAACCGAACCCTTTGGGACTTACGGTGATCATAACCTCGTCGCCCGGCACTATTTCATAATGAATGACTGCGGGAGTATTGTCTTTTGTGTTAATACGCTTTATAGGATCGGATACTACGGACTTTCTTAAATATCCATCCACATAACCCTGTCTTACGCCTTCGTTTATCGCATCTTCTAACGAGCCGTTTATAAAATGCACATCCTGGCCGACTTTTATAAACACGACCGCCATGCCTGTATCCTGGCATATTGGTATCATATCTTCGCCGGCAATCTTTAAATTATCCTCAAGCTGTTTAAGTATAAGCCTTCCAAGCTCGGATCTTTCCTCGACGCATGCCTTATCCATGGCACACTTTATATCGGGTGCCGGATAGTAGTTTGCATCTATGCACATCTTCTTTACCGCTTCGGTAACTTTTTCCACAGATATCTCTCTCATGGATTTCCCTCTCAAAATTCAACTATGAATCATAATAGCATATTTCATAGGAAATTTCTTAACAGTTTTTATATTTACGATAGGTTTTCTTAAGAAAAGCGCAAACCGGTTTTTTTTTGCATATAGCTATGATATATAGGGATTGTAAGTTTCCCGAATGAGGAGGTTAATCATGAACCGTAGATCAAGACTTGCAATCTATTCCGGCATATATGCCGCGCTTTACTCATTTTGCCTTTACAAGAACTTAGGTGGAGCAACTTTCCCTTTTTTCGTAATTGGAACCCTTTGTTATATTTATCTTTGTACCAAAGAGTTCTCGCTTATATGGAAAAAAGACACGAAGTTTTTCGCACTCATCGTCACGTTAATAGGCATTTCGCAGCCTCTTACCGATAAGCCGATGATCCATTTCTTCAATATCGTTTTTGTGTTTACGCTCCTTATCTACATTGCTTTGCATCAATTCGCATTTGACGAAAAATGGTCTTTTGTGCAGACTTTCGCCAATATATTCAAAGCTTTTGCGGGTGCGATATCCAAATTTTTCTCTCCGATCGGAGATCTTTCACGCTATAAGCAAATGAAAAGGAATGCGCAAGACACTGAAAGATCAAGCTTCCCCTGGGCAACGGTATTGATCTCGATCGCCGTAACGTTTCCCTTTGTGCTTATAGTGATACTCATCCTTTCGGATGCCGATGCCGTATTTAAAAAAATGTGGAGCAATCTGTTTAACATTATCCTTCCCGATATGACCTGGCTTAAAATCGTATTGCTCACGCTTATCGTATTTTTCTTTGCATACGGCCTTATAGCCCATCTTCTTACATTTCCGTATTCGGGTGCGGCAAAAGAAAAAAACAGGTTCAGTCCCACTGCGGCAATTACCGCGGGTATCATGTTCGATGTTATATATGTGATCTTCTGCGTGATCCAGATTTTATTCCTGTTTATAGGAAAGTTTACCCTTCCTGAAGGACATTCTTATGCCGAATACGCAAGAAGCGGTTTCTTCCAGCTTTTATTTATCTGTATCATCAACCTTTTGATGGTGCTTGTGGGTATCGAACTGTTTACGGGAAACAAACTCCTTAAGACGATCCTTTCGATCATGTGCGGATGCACATATATAATGACGGCATCAAGTGCCTTCAGAATGATATTGTATATAAAGTATTATTACTTTACCTATTTAAGAGTGCTCGTACTCTGGGTACTTGCGGTAATCACGATCCTGCTTACGGGATTGCTCGTAAAGATCTGGCGTGAAAATGTAAATCTCTTTAAGTTTTCATTTGTCACTTTCTTTTCAATGTATATCCTGCTTGCATTCTCGCACCTTGATTATGTCGTAACGGACTTAAACATTTCTCTGGCCGACGAACAGTCTTCTTTCTTTGAGAAGGACGGCTACAGTGACCTAAATTATATATTATATGAAACTTGTCTGGATAACGCGCCTCTCGTTTTAAACGACTCCCGCTTTTCAAGCATCCGGCAGGATTATATAAACGAACACTTTACCGATATAAACGAGGATATGTCTTTCCGCGAGTTTAATCTGTCCCGATTCCTCGCAAAGAAATATTCCAAATAGTAAAAAAAGCCGCCCGCAGGATCATTTCTGCGGGCGGTAATTTTATCAGTCGTTTAAGTATTCGGATACTTTAGAAGCCGGAACTGCTTTCATGTCGACGAGGATCTTTATCCGTTCTTTGGCACGTTCTTTGTCCGATGAATAGGCTTGCTCATACCAGGAAAGAGCTTGTTCGTAATCCTTTTTGACATATCTTCCGTCACGGTACATATCTCCCATCATGAGCATTGACGAAGCATATCCTGCCTCGGCGCTTTCTTTAAAATAGTTAAATGCGATTTGGTCGGAATTTGGATCGGTGATCGCATATTGGACGGAGTTATAATAAATGTGGCCCAGACAAAACAGACATTCCGCGCTTGTTTCTGTCTCGGTTGCCGCTCCGGCTTCAAAGTAAGCTATTGCCTTTTTTACATCTTTTTTGGTATCTCCCAATGCATCTCCGTATATGATACCGAGGCAGAAATATGCGTTTTCCAGAATTTCCGGATCGGTCTCGCCTTCGATCGCCTTTTCAAAAAGCTTTCTTGCTTCGTTGTAGTTGGTTTCAGTGAACTCACCGTGATAATAAATACTTCCGAGGAAATATGCTGCCCTGTGATCTCCCGCATCTACAGCCTTCTTAAACCATCCGATCGCTTCTTCATAATCGGGATTCTTTGCATCGTACATGTAATAACTAGCGATTATACGCATCGCGGTTGTATAACCTGCATCCGCGGCCATTTCATAATATTCAAGTGCCTTTTTGTAATCGGGTTTTGAAGAAAGTTTTGCGTAATAATACAGATCTCCCGCGGATCTCATACAATATACCGATCCTGCATTTATACCGCGCTCATACCATTTTAGTGCGGTTTCATAATCCGCTTCTCCCAGGTATCCGTTTTCATAAATTGTTCCGAGATATACGATCGCATCCTCATTTTCATCGGCATCCGCCGCCTTTTCAAACCATTTTATCGCTTCTTCGTAATCAGGGGTTCCCGATATACAGCCGTTCATTTCCATATCGCCTAAATTGAACGTTGAATCGGTATTTCCTTCTGCCGACCCTTTTAGATACCATTTTTGTGCTTCATTATAATCCGGAGTTCCGATGAATCCCTTATAATAGACGCTTCCCAGATTATTCATGGCTATATCGCTGCCCGCGTTGGCGGCTTTTTTGTACCACTCTGTTGCCGTTACATAATCAGGCTCACCGTTTTCAGTGATCTCACCTTTTGCATACATAACTCCTATGGCATTAAGTGCATCGCTGCTGCCTGCAGCAACTGCCTTTTCGTACCATTCCCTTGCAATATCGTAATCGACTTCCACTCCGTATCCGTCTTCATACATCCTTCCAAGCCAGTACATTGCACTGTTGTTTCCGTACACAGCACTCTTTTCGTACCACTGGCGGGCAGAATTGTAATCGGGCTTTTCAAGACCCTGCCCGTAGAAATAGATGTCTCCCATGTCTTCCATTGCGGAAGCGTTACCCGCATCTATGGATTTCTGATACCATTCTTTGGCCTTTTCATAATCCACCGTATATCCGTATTTACCGGTCGTATACGTGATACCGACATTTCTCATGGCTTCGGTATTACCTGCATCGGCAGCTTTTCTGAAATATTCGGCGGCCTTTTCATTGTCGACTTTTGTGCCGAGACCCCTTGAATACATGACTGCTGCGGAGTTTGAGGAAAGTCCGTCTCCCGCTTCGGATGCCGCTTCATAAAACTTAAGTGCTTCCTTATAATAATCGGCAGCATATACCATCTCGTTTTTTGCCTCAAATACGCCGCCTATCGAATAATTGGACGCTCCGGTATAATAAGGATTGATATCGGGAAGTTTTTCGTAATACTCTATGGCGGTATCGCTGTTTTCATCAACTCCGCCCGTTCCATATCTGTATATATCACCTATGGATTTTAAAGCCAGTGCTTCGATGTCGGAATCCCCACTCTCTTTTGCGCTCTCATAATATGATATGGCTTTGTTTCCGTCGGTCTCGATCCCGTTCATGCCGTTTTGCGTAAGGTACCCAAGATAAAAATCTGCCTCTTTACACCCTTTACTCGAAGCATCATTTAGAAGAGCCTGTGCTTTGACAAGATCAAACGGTGTTCCTTTTCCGTTAATGTAGATCGCGGCAAGGCCTACCTTTGAAAGCTCGCTTCCTTTATCTATCCCTTCATTGTAGTGCTCTATTGCGGATGCATAATCGTATTTTCTTAAATCCAATCCGCCAAGGTAATAATATGCATCCTTCTTTCCCTTTTGTGCTGCCTTCTCAAAATATCCGGCTGCCTTTTGATTGTCCTCGATCCCGTGATATTCGGAATTATAAGCCTCATAGCCGAGTTTCATTAGCTTATCGCCGTTCGGGGTTTTAAGGGCAAAGAACAAGACGGCTGCAAGTATCAATACTGCTGCCGCGGCAACACATCCTAATATTAAAGGCTTTTTCCTTTTTGCGGGAACGGAATTTGATATTGCCTGAACATTTCCGGCTAATTCTGAAGGGGAGTTTAAAATTGTGGTAACATACTCCCTGAGCTGATCTACATTTTTGCTTAACGGCTTACTTAACGCATCAAGCCAGTGAACTCTCGTAAGATAATATTCAAGTTCGCTGCTCATCATGCTTTCGGTCAGTTTGAACGGAACAATCGTCTTACCCAGGTTAAAACCTAAGGCGATCTCATTCATGACCTGTCTTGAATTATTGGACTCGTCGGTATAAATAAGCACCAAAACAGAAGAGGCCTCAAGCCCGCGCCTTATTGCAGTTACCCATTCTTCTCCGGGTAATATATCTCTGGGCGCATACCAGCATTTGATGCCTTTGTTTTCAAAATTCGATACTATCACATCGGCTACATTTTTGTTTTTTGTGGAATAACTGATAAAAACATCCGGTCCTTTATGCAGAGAAGCACCGCATTTTCCGCACCATCTTGCTCCGTCCGCATTTAATGCTCCGCATTTTTCACAATACATGATTTATCTCCCGATCAGTCCCCACCGATACATAAACTCTTACTTATAGCAAATCTGAATATCCTCGTCGCTTAACACTTCCCATGCCGATCTGTCTTTAAGCTGCTCTTCACGGCTTAAATCATCAAACGGCACTATGAGAGGATGCTTTCGCTCATTGTCGTTTCTGGATTTGTCGTATTCCCAGTTGTTCATAAGATGAAAACGGCTCCAGCGCTTATGTTCGAGTTTTTCGCACTCGATCTTCTTTTCTTCGCTCAATCCCTCATATACTGCTGCCGCGCGCCTTATATTGTCATAAGTGATCTTGTGTATAACCTCATCCGAAAGAAGATACCTTATCTTTGTGAGCATATGATCTGCAGAAGCTATATTGGACTGCCTTTTAAACTCCGAAAGATCGTCCCATGCCGTACCGGTTCCGGTCCTTTCTGCATAAAGATCGTTAAGCTCTCTTGCCACGCGGTTTAAATTCTGCTTCATGACAAACTCGGGTGTGAAGATATCCCTGTCCGCACCAAAACTCTTACCTTCGTTAAATTCAAACGATGCATACACATATGCGTCTGCTTTGCTTACGAAAAATTCGTTATACTCATGAATACGTCCGAAATTTTCTTTTTCATCATCCTCGCAGAAAATGATACGGTCCGCAGACTTTATAAGCGTCTCATCCGCATTCCACATTTTATCGTGGAAAAATACACAGTCGTTTGATCCTGTATCTTCGTTGACAGAAAGAATTTCTGACATTTTTGTGTGATTGTTTACAAAGTTTTCCCAGTCACCGAAAAGATGGTATTTAATGCTGTCCTCATCATAAAGAACATTTGTGAGTATGCTTCTTGAAAAAAGCTTTCTGGCAAGTTTGCCCGCTCCTACGATAAGAACCGTCTCACCCTTTAAATTAATCGGAAATCTTCTCCAGTAATCTCTGGCTATACAATCATACCTGTCGAAAAGAACGAGATCCTTTGTCGCATCTTTTCCGACATAATCGGTCTTTACATATACATTGACGTTTTCTTTTGCTATCTCTTTTCCGAGTTCGAAATTTTTGTAACCGTCATCCTCGCTCAAAAATACGTTTACGGGACGGTTTCCTTTATGAATGGCAAGAACGTCCGAAAAAGACTCACCCGTAATGATAGGGTTGTTTAAATTATATTCGGGTCCCGGAGAGTTTCCGTCGGGATCCAGAAAGATATAGGCAGCGTCCTTGTCGGTTTCGGTCAGATTTTCCGCAAGGACTGCGGTTTCATCGTTAAAAGGATGAAAAATATACCATGTCTTTTTTCTTTTACCGAATAACTTGGACTTTGGCAAAAGTTTTCCGAAAAACAGGGAAAACAAAGTTCCTATGAAGAATGTCAAAAGCCCTGCACTTGAAAGCATTAAGATCACACCGATAACACGTCCCCACGGAGTCATCGGGGTCATATCTCCGTAACCGACTGTGGTTATGGTCACAAGAAGATACCATATCGCATTGTAAAATGTTGTAATGACCGTTTCATCGGGATTTCCCGCTCTTTCGAATACCACCAAAAGAACAAGAAGTACAGCATAAAAAACTATTATTGATATTGTCCAGATTAATGCTTTGTTTGTCTTTTTGTTCATTGCATTACCCTTTTATCGAATGTCCCTGTTTTTCCTTTAAAAGTCCCGCTACTGCCTTTATGTTTTCAAGATCCATCTGTTTGTAATCGGTCTCCTTGCCTGTTGCGTCCGTCACAAGCTTTGAAAGCCTGTCAAGATCGTCCCAGTCAGTAAGACATGCATGATGTCTTTTCGCTTTGTTGTTTGTGATCCTTATTTTATTGTCTGTCTTATATTCCTCGATCCTCTTGTTAAGCTCCTCGTCCGGCATAAGCGAAAATCCCATTGTAAAGTGGAAAGCATTCCACCTTAAATGCTCGGTCTTTGCAAAATTCCAAGCCTTTTCTTCCGGAATGGTTCCGTCCTTTATGCCCTGGCGGTCAAGGAAAGTTTCAAGGAAGTCGGCACTTGCACGAGAGCTCATGCGGCTGAAGTAATCGAGTTTTTTCCACTGTTTTTCCTTTATCTCGTCATTTCCGCAATAGAAATGATTGATCTCCATTGCAAATTCATCGAGCCTGTCATTAAATAAGATATCATCGTCATATATGGTGACACAGTCGCTTTTGCCGGACGGCTCATACCTGTAAATATCTTCTTTGATACAGTGATATACGGGCATACGCACGCCGAATCGCTTAAGAAGATCCATGATCTCAACGGAGATCTCGCGTCCTAAGCGCTCATTGCCCACACATACCACGATGTATGATATATTTAATGCGTTTTCTTTTACATAATCACAAAATTCCCTGCTGCGGCCGCCTTTCGCCACAAAAGAAAGATTATAATTCTTAAGCATAGGCGAATAATGGAAGTTAAAGAAACCGTCGATCGAATTGATATTGGGATCGAAAATGTGAGCCGAAAAATTGCTGCCTTCAAACTGGCCGTTTGCAATGATCTTTTTCAATATCTCCTGACCGGTCTTTCCGAAACCGACCAGCAGCGCGTTGACATCATTGGTCGCTTTTCCGGTTTCATCAAACTTAACCGTATCGACGATCGGATAGGACTTAATAAGGAGTCTTGCGAGAAGCTCGGATTTTTCAAATACTCTTACAGTGCCGTAACCGTATTTATCGTTATAAGCCTGATATTCTCCGCCCGCAATTTCTTCCCTGCCCAAAAGTACAAGTTTTGTCTGTTCGGGGAGGATCTCTTCGGCTTCAAGAACCTTTAACAATCCTTCCGCATAATCAAGGTTTGAATCGATATCATCCGAGATCGCATACAGATTAAGCCTGCTTTTTCCTTTTTTTACATATATTCTTTTTAACAGTTCCGCATCCGGAAGCATTGCATGTGCGTCACCATACACAAGACCGCCCATCTGTTTTATGGATTTAATCTGACCTGCATCGGCATTTCCTATAAATACAAGCGAAGATTTTCTGTTTCCCGCTATCTTTCCGGCAAAAGAAACCGTCTTGTCACTTACACCGTACACAAGGTCTATGTCGCGTACACGCAAAAGTAGCAATTTGATCTGTCGTAAAAGACCTTCTCCCAAAACAAGGATGGCGGCTCCCGCTATGGAATAGTAAGCCATAAAATGAACTGCCCAGAAAACAACGGTAATAATGACATTGTCTCCGAATACTTTGGCTAAAGCAGGAGCATCATTGACACCGGTAAACATTCTTCCGACGGCGATGACCGTTTTAAAGACCGCCGAAACCGAGTCCACGCTGTCTTTTGCATAGATAAGACCGTAGAATAATATTCCGCCCGTAGCGGAGATCAAAAAAACAAAACCAAGAACTTTTTCTCTGGTCTTACTGTTTAAAGCAAGGAATAAAATAACGGCAAGAAACAATGCTGCCGAAAACAAGATCACAGATATTTGCGTATACATAAAAAACCCCTTTTTTTGACTATGTGTCCGTATATGAACTATAATAAGTCAAAATCCGTGTTTCGTCAAAAAAACCTTGTAAATTATTGACATTTTGCTTATGATATCATATTAGGTTAATTGAGCCTTTATATAATAAGAAAGAAGCTATGAATTTTATTGTACTCGACCTTGAATGGAATCAGGGCGCTCAGGCACCCTCCGTTTCAGGTACCCAGGTCCCTTTCGAAATAATCGAAATAGGGGCAGTAAAACTTAATGAAGACCGTGTAATGACGAGCGAGTTTTCCGAACTCATAAAGCCTCAGATCTATAAGACCATGCATTTCATGACTGGCAAGATCGTACACCTTAAGATGAAGGAGCTTAAAAACGAGCTTCCTTTCCCGGAAGTTATAAGAAACTTCTTAGACTGGTGCGGTCCCGATCCTGTTTTCTGTACATGGGGACCCTTAGACCTTTATGAACTTCAGCGAAACATGGTTTATTACGGATTCGATCCTTTAAACGACGGACCGCTTGCTTTTTATGATATTCAGAAGCTCTTTGCTCTTGAATATGACGATAATCACAGGCGACTTGCTCTCGAAACCGCAGTGGATATGCTTTCAATAGAAAAGGATATCCCTTTTCATCGTGCGTTTTCCGATGCATATTATACCGCCAAGGTGTTCGCGCGCATCAAAAGAGACGAAACTCTCCGTCATTATTCGTATGATGTCTTTACACCGCCCAGAGACAAGGCTCACGAACTTTCTTTGTTCTTTGGCAATTACGATAAATACATCTCCCGCACGTTTGCCACAAAAGAAGCTATGCTCAACGACAAGACCGTGCGAGATTCAAACTGTTATATCTGTAACTGCAAAACAAAAAAGCTGGTCAAATACTTTTCTCCGACCGGTAAATATTTTCTCGGATTGGCCAAGTGTGATACACACGGTTTTATCAAAATAAAGATCAGGATCAGAAAATCCGAAGACGGCAATTATTTTACCGTTAAGACAAAAAAGATCATCCCCAAGGAAGAAGCGGAGGAGATCGTAAAAAGAGCCTTAAAGGTAAAAAACACCGAAAGCAAAATAAAAGAAGGCAAAAAATAAAATGGAAGCATATTTGGTATTTAAGGATCTTGCAATTATAGTAATATTTGCAAAGCTTTTCGGAATAATCGCAAGAAAATGCAAAGCACCGCAGGTAGTCGGTGAGATCTTAGCGGGTCTGCTTATCGGACCCAGTGTTCTCGGACTTGTTAATTTAAATGATTTTTTAAGTTATATGGCTGAGATCGGCGTGATTCTGCTTATGTTCAGCGCAGGACTTGAGACCAACCTGCACGATCTTATCAAGACCGGATTTAAGGCAACATTGATAGCCTGTTCCGGTGTTTTCGTACCTCTTGTGTGCGGTACCGTTCTTTACGGTTGTTTTTACGGTTTCGCGGCTGTCGGATCACCCGAATTTTATTCCGCTTTATTTGTGGGTGTGATCTTAACTGCCACAAGCGTGAGCATTACCGTTCAGGCTCTTCGTGAAATGGGTAAGCTTAAAGGCGAGATCGGAACCACGATATTAAGTGCCGCGATCATCGATGATGTTATCGGTATTATCGTTTTAACCGTAGTTATCGGTCTTGCAAACGGAAGCACAAGTGCAGGAAGCGTATGCCTTAAGACAGCTTTGTTCTTTGTATTCTCGATCGCCGTAGGTTTCCTGATCTATAAACTCTTTAAGATCATAGATAACCGATATCCTCATACAAGACGTATCCCCATAATGGGCCTTGCTCTCTGTCTTGCTATGGCGTATATAGCCGAGAAATATTTCGGTATAGCCGATATTACCGGTGCTTACGTTGCCGGCATCATTCTTTGCAACATCCGCGATTCCGAATATATTGCCGAAAAAATGGATATCAATTCCTACATGCTTTTCGGTCCGATCTTTTTTGCAAGTATCGGTCTTAAGACGGATATCGGAGACCTTAACATGTCGATCCTTGTATTTGCTTTAGCTTTCGTACTTGTGGGTCTTGTATCCAAGATCATTGGCTGCGGACTTATGGCAAAAGCCTGCCGCTATTCCTGGGCAGATTCTTTAAAGATCGGTGTCGGTATGATGACCAGAGGCGAAGTTGCTCTTATCGTTTCGCAAAAAGGTCTTTCGATCGGCCTTATAAGCCCTGTCTATTTTACGGCAGTTATCCTTTTGATCATAGTTTCTTCGATCTCCACTCCCATCATTTTGAAGGTTCTTTACTCCAAGATGCCCACAAAAGATGAACTTCCCGCATAACTTCTCTTAATGAAATAATAAGCCCGGCCGTATGATGATCGGTCGGGCTGTTTTTTTACTATGCTTTTCTTGAATTGAGAGTCTGTACGATCTCATCGTATTTGGCTTCATCGAGAATATACTTTTTGCGGATCATAAAATATGCCCACAGGATGGTTGCGATCGGTATCAGGACCATTCCGAGACGAAGTACAAGCGGCTGCCAGGATTCGACCGATGCCAAATAGTTATCGGCTTTTGATAATACCTCTTCTTTTGTCATAATGCCTGTGTCCGCATCAATTTCCATCGAGGATATCTTCTGACTTATTGCATAGATCCCGCTGATTATAAGGACCAGTGTCGAAAGTCCCTGATTGACGCCGCCCGCAAGCTTTACGGCAAAAGAACGAACTGCGGATATTATGCTGTCATGGCGTTCGTTGAATTTATACTCGTCATATTCGATCGTGTTGTTTACAAGTACCAATATTACAAGATTATTGACCCCCTGGAAGAAAAAGATCAAAAATCCGATGATATCAAGAAGTACAATATTCCTCGGAAGTACATATCCGTATGAAAAAAAGCATAAATAAAATACCGTTAAAAGGGTCGTTGATACCGTAAGGAGCATTTTCTTTGGACAAAGCTTTGTAAAAGTTGAAAACAATGCCTGCGAAAGCAATGTTCCGAGCCCATACATTACAGTGTACATAAATACCTGATCTCCGCCTTTCGCATAGCCGAATTCCACATAGAAAAAGTTTACGCCGAAGATAAGAAGTAAATTCTGCCCGATATTGAATAAGAAAAATGCGATTCCCGATGTCATAAGCTGATCGTTTCTGAAAAAGATCTTGAACATCTTCTTAAGCGTAACCTTTTCGCCCGATCCGGTGCGTTCTTTTTCCCGTACACCGAATGCCGTAAGCGTCTGAAATGCTATAAAAGCAAGCGCAACGATAAGTGCGACAGTTCGGTACGCCTTCACCGCATTTCCCGCTACGACAACAGGCACGATACCGGCAACCGCGAACTGCCCGATACAGATAAATATGGACATAAGTGTTACCAGTGATTCTCTTGTTTTTGCATCGGATGAAAGCGAAGGCAAAAGTCCCCAGTAAGAAATATCATTCATTGTATATGTCATTCCCCAGAGAAGATACATGCATCCGTAGAAAGCCACGAATCCCCAGCCTGTCGGGCGGATCGTGAAAAGACAGATAATGATCGCAGCGTTTAATATACTGCCGGTTAAGATCCACGGCTTATATTTACCCCATTTAAAGTTCGTATTCTCGATTATAATACCCATCATCGGGTCGTTGACCGCATCCCATACCATAGATATGACCATGCATGCCGATATTACCGCAAATTGTGCGGTCGTAAGTTTCATCGTATATTGTACATAAAGGATCAGGTACATGCTCACAAGTGCATAAGCCGCATCTCTTCCGGTCGAACCGATACAATATGTAAGCCGCGTTCTCAGATCAAGCTTTTCCTTCATTCTTCTTACCCTTTTTAGTTCTTTTCAACATATATTTTACTGCTTTTAGATGATGTCCGTTTGCATCTTCGATAATCGCATTGATCATGTTTTCGGTGATCATTCCGCCGCTTTGGACAGCAACGGTATCGATCGTACCGTTTTCCATGCCTTCGGTATACATCAAAAGTTCGGGATCGTCGGCCGCCTTACCCTTAAACATATTTTTGACCACCATCCTCGATGCTACCATTACGATCTTCGCTATGGGAGATTTTCCGGACAATTGTTTAAGCGAATTCGTATTTGAATATTCACCTTTTTGTATATTGGTAAAATCAGGTTGAACCTTATCGTATAACCTTAAAAAGTCCTCTTCCGTTATATTCGGTCTTTCGCCGTCTTTGGGAAAATATGACTTAAATTTTATATGATCATCAACGGTACAATCTTCTCCGCTTATCCTAACGGGCAGGCTTAACTTAACATTGCTTAAGGAGGATGCAACTTCTATAACATATTCTCCCGATACTTTAATGTATTTGCCCGCATCGACCGACCATATCTCAAAGGATCTGTCATCGAGATCGATACTTACTTCTTTGGATTCTCCGGGATTTAAATATGTTTTTGCAAAACCGCGTAAACTCTTGTTTTCCCTTATGAAACCGCATTCCGGATTTTTAACATAAACCTGTGAAATTTCGGCACCGGCATAGTTTCCTGTATTCATTACGGTAAAAGAAACCTTTCCGTTATCATAAGCAATATTTTCATACGAAAAATCCGTATAACTCAGACCGTATCCGAACTCAAATCTGACCGGAACATTAAATGTATCGTAATAGCGATAACCCACAAAAATGCTTTCTCTGTAATCAACATCCTGTGTATCTTTAGCAAAAAAATCCTTACACGGAACATCGTCATAACTTAACGGCCATGTTTCCGCAAGTTTTCCCGAAGGACTTACTTCTCCCGCTATCAAGGCCGCAACCGCTTCGTCTGCGGCTTCTCCGGGAAGTCCCATATTTATAAATGCACTTAAACTTTCAAAAAACGGTATTGCATAAGGACTTCCGCCAAATCCGATAAAAACGACCGGCTTACCCAGATCGGTAAGATTTGCAAGAAGACCTATCTGATTGATCGGAAGATCAAAATCTTTTCGATCGTATCCTTCTCCTTCTGTCTTTTCAGTAAGTCCGCCGAAGAAAAGGATCATGTCCGCTTTCTTTGAAAGTTCGACCGCCTTTTCTTCGAGTGCTTTTTCGGGTTTGTTTAATTCAGCGCTGTAACCTTTGGCGTAAGCAACGTTGAATCCCTTATCTTTGAGTGCTTCAACGGCGTTCGGCTTTTTCTTTATGTTTATATGACTGCTGCCTCCGCCCTGGATCCTCATTTCTTTGGCAAGCTCGCCCACGCATAATAGCTTTGTCTTTTTATCTTTTATTGGAAGGATCCCGTTATTCTTAAGTAATACAGCGGCACTTTTCGCAGCTTTCAGGGCAACATCATGCGGATTTAAGTCTTTATCGAAAACTCTGTTTTCATTGTCGATAGCATACTCTTTTGAAAGCTTAACAATATTCAACGCGGCTCTGTCTAAGTACTTTTCTTCAAGCCTTCCGGACTTTAATGCCTCTTCAAGCTTACTTCTGTGCATTCCGTGACTGTCGGGCATTTCGAGATCCATTCCCGCTTCTATTGAAGCCGGAAGATTGGTGCAGGCTCCCCAGTCGGATATGACCGCTCCTTCAAAACCCCAGTCCTTTCTTAAGATATCCGTTAAGAGTTCTTTATTTTCACAGGCATATTTTCCGTTCAGCCGATTGTAGGATGCCATTATCGAACCGGGACGTCCTTCTTTTACCGCTATCTCAAATGCTCTTAAATATATTTCGCGAAGCGCCCTGTCATCTATTCGGCTGTTCGAAGTCATTCTGTAGGTTTCCTGACTGTTTCCCGCAAAATGCTTAAGACAGGTTCCGACTCCTTTTGACTCCATTGAGGAAATATAGTTTGCCGCCATTTTTCCGGCAAGATACGGATCCTCCGAAAAATATTCAAAATTTCTTCCGCCGAAAGGAGATCTTTTTATGTTTGTACCCGGTCCGAGTACTATCGACACTTTTTCCTTGATCGCTTCATTGGCAAGAGATTCCGCAACTTCTTTAAGTATATCCTTATCCCATGTTGAAGCCAAAGAAACCGCCGTCGGATAACATGTCGCCGGTATGCTTTCGTTGTTTTTGGTTATGCTTTCATCCTGTTTCCTCAATCCGTGAGGTCCGTCAGATAACGTCAGTGCTTTTACTTTTCCCTCAAAAGCATTGGTATGCCAAGCTCCGTTGCCGGTAACAATACTTATCTTTTCGTTTTGATTAAGTTCCATACCCATCTCCTTTCCTCTATATTATTATACACGAAAACTTCTTTTGTTTTTTGATAAATTACTCACTCACACTCAGATAAATCGCCTATAAAAAAAACAGCGGGCTTAAAAACCCACTGTTTTAAACGTCCACGAGGTGATTCGAACACCCGACCTACCGCTTAGGAGGCGGTCGCTCTATCCAGCTGAGCTACGCAGACATATATGCCGTCGGATCGACGGCTAGATTTTTAATCGGGATATTTGATATTTCCCTGAAGCCAGATATTACCCTTAAAACGGCGTCCTACCTGCGGTTCTCCCAAAAGATCGCTTTTATTGATGGAAACCGCAATCTTTATCTCATTGCAAAGAAGCAGTATCTGATAAACTTCTTCGTTGGTAAGAACGTTTTTAACAAGACGGAACTTAAGGATCTCTCCCAAAACAGAGTACTGGTCGCACTCCACGCCGTAAGGCATAAAATATGTATCTACTATGGAATAGATATCATTGTCCTTAAGTCTCTTCGACAATCTTGTATACATCTCAAGATCGTCCATTACATGTGCATCCGATGATGCAGCTCGTGCCTCGGCTTCCCTGTCGGCACTGACACCTTCGAATCCGTTTGAGAAAAGAACATTTTTACCGCTTTTATCTTTTACCTTCTGAACTTCTTTGGGTTTTTTCATAAGCGGCATTACTATCGTACCCTCAAGTGAAAGTCCTGTCAATGAAAGAATTGTACCTTTATCCGGAAGAGTATTTGTACTTTTCTTTATCACATACGGGATACGGTTCTGAAGATAGAAGATTATCGTAATTCCGACTCTTTCATCATCACAGACTCCGGCAAAAGAAATATTTGCGGCATGTCTTTCAACCGTTATCATCTCTCGTGAAGAATCAAGATCTGCTCTGAAATACGGAAAACTGTATTCATAGATAAACTTCTCGTCATTTGTCATCTCACCGCAGACCGTCAGACCGATACCCGGACCGAAAAAGGTTGAATATTCGGCCAACAATGTATCGCCTTCGTAAGTGGTAAAGAGTCGCTCACCCGAATTTTTAATTGTAACTTCAATCAATGTTTGCATGCTTTCCCGGCTGTATATACCGGAAAAGCCTATTGCACGTAAAAATTTATGCACTTTAATTATCCTTATTTAAGTACATCCTTACCACCCATATAAGGTCTCAATACTTCGGGAATCGTAACGCTTCCGTCAGCCTGAAGATGATTTTCAAGGAATGCAATAAGCATTCTGGGCGGTGCAACCACGGTATTGTTAAGCGTGTGTGCAAAGTACTTGTTATTGTCTTTGTCTTTGATCCTGATCTTAAGTCTTCTTGCCTGTGCATCTCCTAAATTGGAGCATGATCCGACTTCGAAATATTTCTTCTGTCTGGGTGACCAGGCTTCAACATCATAAGACTTTACCTTAAGATCCGCAAGGTCTCCCGAACAACATTCGATCGTACGAACGGGAATATCCATCGACCTGAATAAATCTACAGTATTCTGCCATAATTTGTCAAACCACATTTTGGAATCCTCGGGTTTGCAGACTACTATCATTTCCTGTTTCTCAAACTGATGGATCCTGTACACACCTCTTTCTTCGATACCATGTGCACCTTTTTCTTTTCTGAAACAAGGTGAATAGCTGGTAAGTGTAAGAGGCAGATTCTCTTCAGGAGTGATGGTATCGATAAACTTACCGATCATTGAGTGTTCACTTGTACCTATAAGATAAAGATCTTCGCCTTCGATCTTATACATCATTGCATCCATTTCGGCAAAGCTCATTACACCGGTAACAACATTTGATCGGATCATGAAAGGAGGTACACAATATGTAAAACCTCTGTCTATCATGAAATCTCTTGCATATGCGATGACTGCGGAATGAAGTCTTGCAATATCACCCATAAGATAATAAAAACCGTTTCCGGCAACTTTTCCGGCAGAATCAATATCGATACCGTTGAATTTTTCCATGATCTCGGTATGATAGGGTATCTCGAAATCGGGAACAACAGGTTCCCCGTAACGCTTTATCTCAACATTTTCGGAATCATCTTTTCCGATCGGTACGGTTGGATCGATGATATTGGGGATAACCATCATTATTTTTGTGGTTTTTTCCTCAAATTCTCTTTGCTTATCTTCAAGTTCCTTAAGCTTCTCGGCGTCCTTCGCCACTTCTTCCTTTAACTTCTCTGCTTCTTCTTTTTTACCCTGAGCCATCAAAGCACCGATCTCTTTGGAAATCTTGTTTTTTTGACTCTTTATGTCGTCAGCTTCCTGCTGTGATTTTCTTCTTGCTTCATCCAGTGCTATAACTTCGTCAACAAGAGGAAGTTTATCGTCCTGGAATTTTTTCTTAATGTTTTCCTTAACGACCTCCGGATTCTCTCTTAAAAATTTAATGTCTATCATAACACGTTCCTCCTATTTTGGTTACATGATAACCTTTTCGATATAAATCGTATGAACATCAAGAAGATCGCAGAACTTTTCTCCTTCCAAAGGCTTACCCTGCGCATCTTTGACTATTCTGAGTATCGGTCTTTCGGGAAATTGTCTGTTTTGTCTTACCACTACTCCGACTTCTCCGGTATTCAGCATTACCAGACTGCCGGCAGGATATACTGCGGTAAAATCTAACAGCACTTCCACAACTTCTTCCGAAAACTTTATTCCTTTTGCAACTTTAAGAAATTCGACCGCTTCGTATACCTTCGTACGTTTACAACCTATACCGCAGATCATTTCATCGAATACATCCGTAACTGCAAGGATTTCGGATTGCAAGGAAAGATTTCTTGTATGAAGCGGGTATCCGGATCCGTCAAGCCTTTCATGATGCTGTAGTATCATGAGCTTGCTTTCTTTTGATAACCATTTTTCTTTTTCAAACGATGAAAATGCGTATGCCGGATGCTTTTTATATTCTATCTGTTCCTTTTCCGACATTTCTTCGATCGTTCTGTTTGTATACGAAAAATCCAGATATCTTAAACCTATATCGTGAAATAGACTTGCAACACCTATATTGTGCAATTCCTTTTTTGGTTGTCCGAGTTTGGCGGCAACCAATACGGCTAAAGAACATACACTTATGGAATGCTCGTATATGTCGGCACTCCTTTCTCTTAAATCGAATATTTGTTCGATTACATTGTCGTCTTCAAGTATTTCCGTAATGATCCTGTCGGCTGTTTTGCTGAGTTCTTCAAGTTCCGCATTGTTGTTGTATACATGTCTTTCAAGAACCGAACGGACTTTTTCCCTGAATATGTCTTCTACATCTTCCCTTAATATCTGTACCTGCTCGGGTTTTAATTTAGTATCATCGATCAATACTTCGGTAATTCCGAGCTGTTCAAGCTTTGATACATATTCGGGTTTCAAGATCGAGCCCGCGGCAAGCAGTTCATGATAATCCGGTGTCATTACGGATCGGGCAAGTTTTTCATATCCGACTATATCTGTTAATTTTACAAGTCTCAATTTGTGTTTTTATCCTTTCAACATCGCCTTGGATAATGCTTCATGCTCTTCGGCGCCTAATGTAATATCACTGTGTCCGCCAACAATTTCTTTTGAATATGTGTAGCATCCGTCTGTTCCGTGAACGGAATTGATGATAAAACCATTATCTTTTTCATTAAGCAATGCAAGTGAAAAACTTAATTTTCCGCCCATCTGCTGGAAAGCGTCATACCTTACGAGGCCGACCTTGCAAAATGTTGATTCAAGGTTATGGTAAATAACCCTTATATCACGTTTGTTCTTGTCGGTAAGCTCTCGGATCGCTTTATTTTCCGCAAACATAGTGCCGATCTCTTCTTCAAGACTTTTGGCATTCTTCCCTGCGCAGAAACGATTATATCTTTTCTTTAAATTGCTTAACTCTTTTGCGAGAACTATTACTGCTATTATAGCTATGAATAGAACTATAGTAAGTATAAACACAACAAGGCCAAGATCAAGATTACCAAGACCCATATTGCTTAAAAAGTTACTTTCCATCTCATACTCCCTGTTTATTTACTTTAATAATGCCTTGATCCTGTCCAAGTCGTCGTTTGAATAGAATTCAATCTCGATCTTTCCGCTGCCGTCGCCTTTTCCGGTTACGGATACTTTGGTGCCGAGTTTTGTCTTCATTTTTTCGGCAATATCATTATAGAAAATTTCCAATTCGTTTGATATTTTCTTCTTGGGTTTTGCCGGTTTATCGTTTTCTTTAACAAATTTTTCGATATCACGGACCGAAAGCTTGTCTTTGATCACTTTTTGAGCTATTTCAAGCTGTCGTTTTTCGTCTTCGATCCCGATAAGTGCTCTCGCATGTCCTTCCGTGATCTCTTTTTTTATAAGCATATCCTGGACTTTTTTACCAAGTTTAAGCAGTCTTAAAGAGTTTGTGACTGTAGTTCTGTTTTTGGATACTCTCGCGGCTACTTCTTCCTGGGTGAGTTCGTATTCCGTCATTAAAGTTTTGTATGCCAAAGCTTCTTCTATCGGATTTAAGTCTTCTCTTTGTATGTTTTCTATAAGAGATATCTCCATTATCTGGCGTTCGGTATAATTTCTTACCAGCACCGGAACTTTTTTAAGTCCTGCGAGTTTTGCGGCTCTCCATCTTCTTTCACCGGCTATAATCTCATAGTGATCTTTTCTGTCCTGAACAAGAATAGGCTCTACTATTCCGAATTCTTTAATGGAATCGGCAAGTTCTCCGAGTGCTTCCTTGTCGAAGTTTTTTCTTGGCTGATTATGGTTCGGAGTCACAAAATTAATGTCAACTATTGTTTCGCGGCTGCCTCCTTTTTTGGCGTCGTCTTCTATTATTTTATCTTCCGCTACAGTAACAGGTATAAGGGAATCAAGTCCCTTGCCAAGTCCTCTTGTTGCCATTATTCTTCTCCTTTATATGTGACATATATTTATCGGTTCTTTTTGATAACTTCTTTTGCCAAAGCGGTATATGCTTCCGCCCCCGAGGATCTCGGATCGTACAAACTTACCGGAAGTCCACGGCTGGGTGCCTCGGCAAGTCTTATGTTTCTCGGTATTATTGTCTTAAATATATGCTGATTTAATACACTTTTTACATTATCCACGACATCTTCCGAAAGATTTGTCCTGGAGTCATACATCGTAAAAACAACTCCCTCGATATCAAGTTCCGGATTTAATCTCGACTTTACGAGATTTACCGTGTGAATCAACTGGCTTAATCCTTCCAGAGCATAATATTCACATTGAATGGGCACCAAAACCGAGTCTGCTGTTGTAAGTGCGTTTATGGTAAGTAAACTCAGTGAAGGCGGACAATCGATTATTATAAAATCATATTTGTCTTTGACCCAGTCTATTTCATTCTTTAAAATAAATTCTTTTTTTGGTGTATCGATAAGTTCTACTTCCACAGCGGCGAGATTTACATTTGCCGGAAGAAGGTATACTCCTGTTTTTTCTTCCTTAATAATACATTGTTCTACGGAACTTTCTCCCAACAGTAACTCATATATTGTATTTTCCTGTTCGTTTTTCTCGATTCCGTATCCACTCGTTGTATTTCCCTGCGGATCGGCATCGATCACCAATACTTTTTTCCCTTGTTCTGCCAAAGCAGCAGATAAATTAATGGCGGTAGTGGTCTTGCCGACACCGCCCTTTTGATTCGCTATTGCTATTACTTTTCCCATAATTGTTTCCTTTTATAACCTAACGCTTCAAAAAACGCTATATGATTAATATACAACAAATCTTATCGACATTCTACCGAAAGAATGGCCGATATTCTCTAAATTTTGTTTCACAGAGTCTGTTTTTGAATGTTTCACGATGTTTTTAACTACATCTTGGGGTATGAATGTTTCACGTGAAACATATTTTGGGGTTGATCGTTTGTAAAACACAAATGTTTCACGTGAAACATATCTTACATATGGACAATGTTATTTCTTATCGCAAAAACAGCTGCCTGAGTACGATCTTTTACACCGATCTTCTTAAAAAGATTGCTTATATGGTTCTTAACTGTCTGCTCGGATATATTGAATTCCTTACCGATCGCAAGATTATTCTTTCCTTCGGCAATTGCGATAAGGATCTGTCTTTCTCTTTTGGTAATATCCTTTACCATATCCGAATCATTTTCTCTTTGAATAAGCCTTGCATTAAGCATGGGTACCAAAGAAGTATCTATATATTGTTCTCCGTGGTAGACTGCTTTAACCGCACGGATCAGATCTTCTGACCCGGAATCCTTAAGAAGATACCCGTCAGCCTCATTATCTATGGCATCAAGAAGATATTCGGGCTCGTTATGAACCGTAAGCATAAGGACTTTGATCTTCTTGGACTTTTTCTTGATCTCTTTAAGTACTTTAATTCCGTTAATATCCGGAAGATTTATGTCCAGCAATACAACATCGGGTCTCATGACCGATAACTCGTCAATACATTCTTTTCCGTTAAACGCTTGAAAGTAAACATCTATTTCGGAGTCAAATTCCAAAAGCTGTTTAATACCTTCATTTAACATTTTGTGATCATCAACTAGCATAACCTTAATAGCCATTCTCTTACCCCTCCCCGGATATCGGCAAATCAACCGATATCATGCTGCCGTTCGGTGTTGAATTAATCTTAACAAAACCACCGATAATCTCAACACGTTCTTTCAATATTTTAAGTCCAAAATGATTATCCAGATCTTCGACACCGTTTACAAAACCGTGTCCGTCATCGGAAACTCTGATGGTAATACCGGACTCTGTTCTGGTAATTTCTATATTCAGTACAGTACCGTCGGAATGCTTGATTGCATTGATCATCAACTCCTGAGCAACTCTGAATGTAGTGATCAGATATATGTTTTCGACATCTGTAATCTCATCTATCGAAGAGTTGATCGCCATTGTCGTTCTGTTCCTATAATTGGATATCTGATTTTCGATAGTCCTCTTAAATCCGAAATCATCAAACTGCATCGGGCGAAGATCAAAAATAGTTCCTCTGATATCTTCAATACTCTGCTTAACGAGCTTTCTGTTCGATTCTATTTCAAGTTTTGCCCTTATTGGATCATAATCGATAAACTTTGCGGAAAGTTCAAGATTATGCATTACAAGCGTAAGATTCTGTAAGACCGTATCATGAAGATCAGCGGCAATACGCTGTCTGTCATCCTCTTGAAGTTCAAGAAGTTTTGCTTTTCCCGAAGATGAAATAATGATCGCCTCATCTCTCGAAGCAGCCAGCATTGCCGGATCGAGTTCCGACAGAGAATCAAGCTTCTTTGTGGTATTTGAAAGCTTCTTGTATAAACTTCTGATCTCATCTTCCAAAGCGGATATTTCACGCTTTTTTTCTTCGACCTGATCTTTATATACTCTGCTGGCCGACCTTGGAGAAAAAACATTATAATCGTTATCGTCTTTTCTCGAAAGCGATTCGATATATTCAGTACACTGTCTGATCTGTGTTTCGGCTTCGACAATTCTGTCCTGTAAGGCCTTCTTGTCGTCCGAAAATGTCTTCTTTAAATCAAGAATGATATCCCTGGATCTGTCTTCTGACATTGTATCCTCCGGCTTTTCAATTATTTTTTAAAGGCTTTTTAGATATAATTCCCGCTTTTCGCGGATACTTTGTAGGAGTGATTCCGCATTTACAAATATCTATGATCGTACGACTTAAATTTTCTCCCGTAAGGATAAAATCAGCCGTTTTGATCATTTTCCCACCCAACAGTGAAATTGCATGATCAGCTTCTTTTATCTCATCCGATGCTTTTTCGGATTTATATGCAAAGAAACTTCCGCCTTCTTTTACAAAAGGAAGACAGTATTCTACAAGAATCGGAAGAGAAGCAACCGCCCTTGCAACGGAAAAGTCAAAAGCTTCTCTTAAATTATCCGTATGTGCAAGATCTTCAGCCCTTCCGTGAATGGTTTTTATATTATCAAGCTCTAGATTTAATATCACATTATTTAAAAAATGAATTCTTTTCTCAAGAGAATCCGCAAGAGTAACCGAAAGTCCGGGGAAAAGGATCTTTAAAGGAATTCCCGGAAAACCGGCTCCGGTACCGACATCGATAAGAGTCTTTCCCGACATTGCTTTTTCAAAAGAAGAAAAATCTCCGAATATATTGATCAGGCTTAAACTGTCGATAAAATGTTTTACGACAACATCTTCCCATACGGTAATCGCAGTTAGATTGATCTTCTCATTCCACTCAACAAGAAGCTTATAATACTTATAAAACTGCTCAGCCTGAACATCGGATAGTTTAATATCCATTTCAGCTGCCTTATTAATAAGTAAAGATAAATCCATAAGTTAATCTTTCTTCTGACTTAAATATATAAGCAGTACCGAAACATCCGCAGGTGTTACCCCGGAAAGTCTTGAAGCCTGGCCGACATTAAGAGGCCTAAATTCTTTAAGTTTCTGTCTTGCTTCTATTCTTAAACTTTTTACATCATCATAATCTATATCTGCGGGAATAAGTTTCTTTTCCGTCTTCTTAAATTTATGAACCTGTTGTAACTGTCTTTCAATATAGCCTTCGTATTTTATATTGATCACAACCTGTTCGATCACATCTTTCGAAAGAACCGGCCTGTTCGGATCCAGCGGCGCGAGCATCTCATAATCAAGCTCAGGTCTGCATAATAACTCTGCAAGACTTACACCGGTATGAAGCTCGTTTGAACCATGTTCGTTAAGAAATTCACAAACTCGTCTGTTTGCTCCTACGATGACTCCTTTGAGTCTATTTATCTCTTTGGAAATCTCCTCAGCCTTATACAGAGTAATTTTCATTTCTTCATCGCTGACAAGCCCGATTTTATGCCCTTTTTCGCGTAGTCTTAAATCGGCATTATCCTGTCTTAATAAAAGTCTGTACTCTGCCCTGCTCGTCATCATCCGATAAGGCTCTCTGTTATCTTTGGTAACAAGATCGTCGATCAAGACTCCGATATATGCTTCCGACCGATCCAAAATAAGAGGTTCTTCTCCTCTTAAAAATTGAGCGGCATTTATTCCTGCCATTATACCCTGGGCAGCCGCTTCTTCATATCCGGAAGATCCGTTAAACTGTCCCGCGCAAAAAAGCCCTTTTATTATTTTACTCTCAAGTGACGGTAAAAGTTGATTGGGTTCAAGACAATCATATTCAATTGCATATGCATTTCGTACAATTTTGCAATTCTCAAGTCCGGGGACAGTTCTGTACATTTTAAGCTGTACATCCTCGGGAAGCGAAGAACTCATTCCTCCAATATACATTTCATTTGTATAAAGACCTTCGGGTTCAATAAAAACCTGATGCCTGTCTTTATCGGAAAACTTTACAACCTTGTCTTCTATGGAAGGGCAATATCTCGGGCCGGTACCCTCAATAACTCCGGCATAAATAGGCGATCTGTCAAGATTGGCTCTTATGATCTTATGAGTCTCCTCATTTGTATATGTAAGCCAGCATGAAACCTGTTCTTTCTGGATACTGTCGGGATCGGTCGAAAAAGAAAACGGAACTATCCTTTCATCGCCGAACTGCTCAGTCATTTTTGAAAAATCAATACTTCTCTTATCCATTCTTGCAGGAGTACCGGTCTTAAACCTTCTTAGCTTAACACCGTTTTCTATTAATGAAGCCGACAATGAATTGGCAGCCTGAAGTCCCGAAGGTCCCGTATAAGTAATGGATTCTCCGCAAAGACATCTTGCTTTAAGATAAGTACCGGTACAAAGAATAACTGCTTTACAAAAATATGTGGTCCCTGTATTTGTAACCACTCCCGTAACTTTTCCGTTTTCGGTAAGAAGTTTAACGATCTCAGCCTGCTTGACCGTCAAATGATCCGTGTTCTCAAGTACTCTTCGCATACTTCTTGAATATTCGGACTTATCCGCCTGTGCACGAAGAGAGTGGACAGCCGGTCCTTTTGACATGTTAAGCATCTTTGACTGTATAAAAGTCTTGTCGATATTTTTGCCCATTTCTCCGCCAAGGGCATCAACCTCTCTTACAAGATGTCCTTTGGAAGATCCTCCGACATTGGGATTACAAGGCATAAGAGCAATACTGTCTATACTTACAGTAAATATGACGGTATCAAAATTAAGCCGCGCACATGCCAATGCGGCTTCACATCCCGCATGACCTGCACCGACCACACAAACATCAACTGTTTCGGTCCATTGATTCTTTGATATATCCGACATATTTCCTTACTTTCCCATACAGAATTTCATAAATATCTCATTGACCAGATCTTCATCAACATCTTCACCTATGATCTTTCCGAGCGAAGAATATGCATTCATAAGATCAATTGAATAGAAATCTTCGGGAAGTCCGTTATTTATACTGTTTATTACATTTTCAAAAGACGACGAAGTACTTCTTAATTCTTCAGCCTGTCTTAAATTGGTGATCACAAGCTCATTATCTGCTTTAAGATTACCAAGATAAAATTTTTCATTAATCTTCTTTGTAAGAATATCTATACCGGCACCCGTAGCACAGGAGATCTCAATTACATCACACTCCCCGAAGGACGAAATAATATCATCCCTGCTTACAACACCGTCAACATCCGTTTTGTTCAATAATACAATTATATTCTTATTCTTAACATATTCATAGATTTCTATGTCTTCTTTTTCAATACTTAAAGAAGAATCTATGAGAAAAAGAATAAGATCCGCACTTTGTGCAGCTTCCCTTGCTCTTTTTACTCCGATATTTTCAACAATATCTTCGGTTTCCCGTATCCCGGCAGTGTCAAAAAGATTTAAATATACATCACCGATCCTTACTTTTTCTTCGATAGTATCACGAGTCGTACCGGGGATCATAGTAACGATCGCTCTTTCTTCGCCGGTCAATACATTTAATAAGGAAGATTTACCGACATTAGGCTTACCCAAAATAACCGTTTTAATACCTTCTTTAAGAATTCTTCCGGCCTTAAACGACATATAAAGTTTATCTGTTTCTTCCTTAAGCTTTGATATCTTTTTTAAAAGTTTTTCAGGATAATCGTCCAAAGAAAAATGTTCGGGATCATCCAATGCTGATTCTATAAATGCTGTTTCATATAAAACATCTTCACGGATCTTTCTTATCCTATTATATAGATTTCCGTTTAAATGTTTAAGAGAATTATCAAGCCCCGCTTTACTTTCGGACGATATAACATCCATAACGGCTTCTGCTTTTGAAAGATCGATCCTTCCGTTTAAAAATGCTCTTTTTGTAAATTCTCCGGGTTCGGCAAGCCTTGCACCGGATTTAAGAACCGCATCCAGAACGGTTTTTATTACAAATACTCCGCCGTGGCAGTTTATTTCCACAACATCTTCTTTGGTAAAAGAACTCGGTGCCTTCATGATCGATACCATTACTTCATCAAGTTCATGTCCTTCAAATACGATAAAACCGTAATGGATCGTATGCGAAGGAAAGGATGCAAGTTTATGTTCTCCCTTTGTATCCACATACAATTTATCGACTATTGAAATAGCTTCTTTTCCGCTTACACGAATAATTCCTATTCCGGAATCCGATAAAGCGGTAGAAACGGCAGCGATCGTATCTTTATTCATGTTATCCTTTAAAAATCAAAAAAGGTGTCTTAGAAAACTAAGACACCCAAAAGCTTACTTCTTAAGTGTAACAACTACGTGTCTGTACGGTTCCTCACCCTCGCTGTGAGTGGTCACATATTTATCGTTCTGAAGTGCCGAATGAATAACCCGCCTTTCATAAGGATTCATAGGTTCCAAAGAAACCGTTCTCTTTGTACGCTTAACCTTGAAAGCCATATTTCTTGCAAGATTTTCAAGAGTTTCTTTTCTTCTTTCACGATAATTTTCCGTATCGACTTTAACTCTTATATATTCTTCGGTACCCTTATTGCATACAAGTGATGCAAGATACTGTAAAGAATCAAGAGTCTGTCCTCTCTTACCGATCAAAATACCCATATCGTCTCCGGAGATCTCAACGTCCATTTCTTTTTCTTCTTCATTATAAGAAACAGAAACATCTGCGCTTAAATTCATTGCAGCCAATACTTCGTCAAGGAAATCCTTTACTCTGTCTTCTGAAGAATCTTTGATCTTTGCCTTGATGACAGCATTCTTTGCATGAATTCCCAAAAATCCGGAAGAACCTTCTTCAACAACTTCATAATCCAATCTATCGCTTGTAACAGATAATGCCTTACATGCTTCGGTTATGGCATCATCAACTGTTTTTGCCGTAAATTCCCTGTAATCCATCTGCTTTCTCCTATTAATTGTTATTGTTCTTTTCGTTATATTCTTTTACAAGATTTGCCTTGGCAGCAATAGAATTTTTACCTTTTGAAGAAGAATCAAGTTTCTTTCTTGCTTCCGCTACTTTGGCTTCGTTTTCTTCTCTTATGGCTTTAACCTTGGCATCATTTTCGTCTTTAAGTTTTGCCAAAACTTCCATTGTCTTTGTGGAACGATTTGCATTCGCAGTGATCTTTGAAGGATCAACTCCTGCTTTTTGAAGTCTCTTGTTACGCTTTTCAACGTTTTTCTTTATCTCTTCTTCAATATCCATCTTGTCGATGTACTTATTGATAGCTACCTGCTGGATACTTCTTACAACAGAACCGGCGATCCAGTAGATACCCATACCTGCGGGAAGAGTGAAACACATGATAGCTGAGAATATCGGCATAAATGTGTTCATTGCCTTCATTGAAGACTGCATCTGATCTGCCTGCTGATTACCGGATGAATCTTTGTTTGCAGCCTGAGGTGTAAGCTTAACATTTATCCACTGTGTTACCGCAGATAAAACAGGAATCAAAATTGCACCGATAACGATCAAAAACTGATGATTGGCAAATGCTGTCTTAACCGTATAACTCGGTGAATTACCTATATTAATACCGAGGAAATTGTTGAATCTGTTGAGCTGTTCCATTGTGGAAACGACCACATCCTTAAACTGAGGGAAGTTTCCGCTTGCGTAAATGGATTCCCATTCGGAAGTGGATGCTCTGTTAAGAACATCAATAAATGTATTCTTAACATATTCCGCATCACCGTTTATAAAAAGTTCGTTCGAAAACTGTTTTCCGTACATTCTGGCAGAAGAAAAAGACTGAAGCAATGTTGCTGCTTTATCTTTGTTTTCCGCAAGACTTGTGACTACATTTGTAAATGTATCTTTAATAATTGGTACATATGCGGGAATTGCATAAATAACTCTGTAAAGAGCAAAAAGGATGGGCATCTGAATGAGTAACTGAAGACAGGAACCTGTCGGAGAAACACCGTATTTTGCATATACTGCCTGAGTCTCCTGATTCATTGCCATCTGAGAATCCTGGTCTTTTTTATCTTTATACTTTTTCTGAATAGCCTGAAGTTCGGGATTCATCTTCGCCTGAAGTTTTGAGAACTTCTGCTGTTTTATGGTCAAAGGCAGCATAAGAAGATAAATGACTATTGTAAAAAGAATAATTGCAAGACCGACATTTGGAATTTTGATCCAATTTAAGAAAATAAAGATAGCATTTAAGATGGGTCCCAAAATATATTTGGCAATAGGCCCGAGAATTTTACCGCTATCCTGTGTAAGAACTAATAAATTCAAAACAAACTCCTTACTGTTTCCAATAAAAATATATCTTAAGGAACAGGATCATAACCGCCTTTTGAAAAAGGATTACATCTTAAAACTCTCCATAAAGCCAAAAGACCGCCTTTAAAAAAACCATATTTTTCAACCGCTTCCAAACCGTATTGGGAGCAGGTGGGAGTATATGGACATTTGGTGGTCTTTAAAGGAGAAATATACCTTTGATATGTTTTTATTAAAAAAATCAAAATATGTTTCATGTTGTCGATGTTATGTTGTGAAGCTTTCCCAAGTGTAACAATGCACTTTCAATTTCTTTATAAGTCTTATCCTTTGCACTTACCCTTACGACGATCACGATATCCAAACCACTATTGAATACAGCTTCCTGTAACCGATAACTTTCTTTCACAAGCCTTTTAAGCCTGTGTCTTACTACACTGTTTCCTACTTTTTTACTTACAGATATGCCAAGTCTGTTACTTCCCGTGCCATTTTCCTTTATATACATTACAAGTAATCTGTTGGCATACGATTTACCGTTTTTGTAAACTTTTGAGAAATCGATATTACTTTTTAAAGTATCCGTAAATATCATAGTCTTTTTTTAATAGAAAAAAAGGCCACATAAATGCGGCCTAAGCTGATAACTGCTTTCTTCCTTTGGCTCTTCTTGCTGCCAAAACTTTTCTTCCGCCGGCTGAACTCATACGTGCTCTGAAGCCGTGAACCTTTGAACGCTGTCTCTTCTTGGGCTGAAATGTCATCTTCATAGTCAATACACCTCCTTACTGAAAACTACCTATATATAATAAGGTAAATTTATAATCTCATTAGGAAAATAGCAAAACGATTATATGAAAAAATCAAGTAACAGTCAAGGAAAACAGCAAAAATAAAATCTAAAATTTTTTCCTTAACAATATAGTGTAAAAAATTTTTTTTTGACCACAATATTTAGTTTTACACAAAAGTGGAAAAGAAGTGGATAACTATTATTTGCTTATTAATATCCACAAAAAGTGAATAAGTTGTGGATAAATATTAAAACAAATAACCTTACACTTAAAAAACATTTATTTTTAGCCATCTTATATAGTGGATTAATAAAATTACATTTCCACATAAACAACATTTTCCTGATGATAATTCAATTATTATAAACCTACTTATCCACAGGTTGTGGATAAACTAAATATAGCGGTAGTGGATAAAGAGATAATTGAATTTTTGAGGTAATTGAAGTAAGATAGATTAGACGTATTATGTAATAAAAAATAGGAGTTAAGATGTCTGAAATAAGCGAAAAATGGGAATTTATAAAAGATACCGTTCGCAAAGAATATGAACTTAGCGAAATATCTTTTAATACCTGGATAAAACCTTTGAAATTTCACGGAATTGAAGATAACGCGGTTATAATTATCATTCCTTCGGAAGCAAGTCATGCACTCAATTACATAAATACAAGATATAAGTCTTATTTTCAGGTTACCATATCTGAAATAATGGATCATACATATGACGTTATATTTAAACTTGAAAAAGATATAGAATTTTCCAATAAAGATAATTCTGTTATTTCTTCCAATATTTATAACATTAATTATGAAACGGCCAATTTAAATCCCAAATATAAATTCAATTCTTTTGTTGTGGGCAGCAACAATAAAATGGCTCATTCCGCTTCTTTGGCTGTAGCCGAATCACCCGGAACCGCATATAATCCTTTATTTATATACGGTGGTCCCGGTCTTGGAAAAACTCACTTAATGCATGCTATAGGTCATTTCATATTGGAACAGAATCCCAACATGAAAGTTTTGTATGTAACAAGTGAACAGTTTACAAATGAAGTTATCGAATCCATTCGTAGCGGTAAAGCTGCAGATATAACAAAACTTCGAGAAAAATACAGAACAGTCGATGTTCTTATGGTCGATGATGTTCAGTTTATAATAGGAAAAGAACAAACCCAGGAAGAATTTTTCCATACTTTCAACGCTCTTCATTCTTCCGGTAAACAGATCGTTATTTCATCCGATAAACCTCCAAAAAAAATGGAAACATTGGATGAAAGATTCAGATCAAGATTCGAATGGGGTTTATGTACCGATATACAGCCTCCGGATTATGAAACACGAATGGCAATCTTAATGAAAAACGTTGAAAATTGCGATCGTGAGATTGATAAAGAAATAATCGAATATATAGCAACAAATATTAAATCAAACATCAGAGAACTTGAAGGAGCCTTAAATAAAATACTGGCTTTTGCCAAGCTTAATAATGTTGAACTTACATTACAATCGGCCGAAGAAGCTTTAAGAGATGTTATTTATCCCGATAAGCCCAGAGAAATAACTCCTTCCTATATTATTAATGTTGTCTGTGAACATTTTAATATTAAAGTTGAAGATATTATTTCAAAGAAAAGAAATGCGGAAATTGCTCTTCCCAGACAGATTGCAATGTATCTTTGCAGAGAAATGACTGATATTTCTTTAAATGAAATAGGATCCTTTGTGGGAAACAGAGATCATACAACAGTTATGCACGGTTATCAGAAAATAACCGAAGATATAAAGAAGAGTCCTGAACTTGCTTCAAAAATAGATATCATAAGAAAAAAGATATCCCCTTAATAATAAACATATGTTGTTGATCCTATGTTTATAAATTTAAATCTTATTTATTTACAATTATGATTAAAAGATCAGTTGTTGATAAATTAAGGTTTTTAAAAAAAGATTATAACTTTACCAACAAAGTTATTATCATCAACATTACTTTAAAATAAAGGATAATTGCTGTTTTACACTAATCAACAACCCCTAATATTACTAATACTAAATTTATTTAATATATATTATTCAAAAGCACCAAAAAGCACTTAATTTTTTACGAAAGGAAATTATCCACATGAAAATCGAATGTTCCAAATCAAGTCTTCTTAACGGAGTTTCAATCGTATCAAAAGCAGTTCCTTCTAAAACTTCAATGTCTATTCTTCAATGTATCCTTGTTAAAGCAAAAGACGGTGTTATAACATTAACCGCAAATGATATGGAACTTGGAATAGAGACAAAGATAGAAGGTAATATCATAAATGAAGGAAGTGTTGCTCTGGATGCAAAGTTCTTTGCTGAAACGGTAAGAAAACTTCCCGATAATGTTATTACCATAAACAGTGATGATAAATTTGCCACAACAATAACCTGTGAAAAAGCAAAACTTAATTTCCTCGGAAGAGACGGTGAGGAGTTTTCCGATATTCCAAAGATAAATAAAACAGATAATGTTCTTATAAGTGAATTTTCTTTAAAAGAAATCATAAGACAGACTATTTTCTGTGTAGGAGATTCTTCTTCGAATCAGATAATGAATTCCGAATTTATACACATTAATGAAGACAGACTTGAAATTGTTGCATTGGATGGTCACAGGATCGCATACAGAAAGATAAATCTTAAAAACACTTATCCTGAAATGAAAGTTATAATTCCCGGAAAAACATTAAGTGAGATAGAAAGAATCCTTACCGGTGATCAGAATAAGGATGTTGTTATATATTTTGAAAAGAATCACGTTCTTTTTGAACTTGAAAACACTATCGTGGTATCAAGAGTAGTTGAAGGTAATTATTTTGACTACGAAAAAATGCTTACAAAAGATTATGAGACAAAAGTAAAAGTCAATAAAAAAGATATATTCAATTGTATAGACAGATCTACATTAATGCTTCGTGAAGGTGAGAAAAAACCTATTATTTTTGAAGTAAGAGACGGTTATATTAATTTCTACATGAAGACTATGTTCGGTGAAATGAACGAAGATCTTGCTCTTGAAAAATCGGGAAAAGACTTGGATATTGCTTTTAATCCTCAATTTTTCCTTGATACATTAAAAGTTATTGATGATGAAGAAATAAATGTATATATGATGAGTCCAAAAAATCCCTGTATCATCAGAAATGAAGATGATTCATATGTATATCTCATTCTTCCCGTTAACTTTATCAAATAAAAAGAGAAAAGTATGGAAATCAAATTAAGAGAAGAATATATAAAACTCGGTCAGGCTTTAAAAGCAGCCGGCCTGGTTTCTGACGGCGTGGAAGCAAAAATAGAGATAACGGAAGGTAATGTTCTTGTAAACGGTGAAACCGATACAAGAAGAGGAAGAAAATTATATTCCGGAGATGTTGTTTCTTTTAACGGCGAAGAAATAAAAATA
This sequence comes from Lachnospiraceae bacterium, assembly GCA_016283275.1. Taxonomy (GTDB): domain Bacteria; phylum Bacillota; class Clostridia; order Lachnospirales; family Lachnospiraceae; genus UBA1258. The sequence goes on along the minus strand of JAEEMP010000051.1, from coordinate 3,693 downwards.
GTTAAGTAATTGGTGTTAAATGTACATTAAATCCATTCAATTAACCGGATACAGAAATTATAAGAATTCAACCGTTTATTTTGATAAAGGCACGAATATCCTTTACGGAGACAATGCCCAGGGAAAAACAAACGTTCTTGAAGCTATTTTTATGTGCGCAACCACAAAATCACATAAAGGGGCAAAAGATAAAGAAGTAATAGGTTTTGATGAGGATGAAGCTCATATCACTTTATATCTTGATAAAGACAATGATGAGATAAAAATTGATATGCAGCTTAGAAAAGATAAGTCAAAAATAGTTGCTTTAAACGGAAGTAAGATAAAAAAAGCCACTGAATTACTCGGAAACCTGAATGTAGTTTTATTTTCTCCCGAAGATTTAAGTATCATAAAAGGCGGTCCCGGAGAGAGAAGAAAATTTACAGATACGGAACTTTGCCAATTAGATGGAATATATCTTTATAATCTTTCAAAATACAACAAGATCGTCGAACAGCGAAATAAGCTTATTAAAGATTCCTTTTATAACAACGAATTGCTTGAAACATTAAATATATGGGATTCCCAGCTTGTTTCTTACGGCTGTCAGATCATTGATAAGAGAGATGTATTTATCGATGAATTAAACGGCATAATAGGAAATGTTCATAATAAGCTTACCAACGGTAAGGAAGAACTTGAAATCCATTATGAACCTGATGTTGAAAGAAACGATTTTGAAAAAAAATTAAGGGAAAATCGCGAAAAAGACATAAGATACAAAATAACAAGCGTCGGACCTCACAGAGATGATTTTTCTTTTATCGTAAACGGCATAGATATCAGAAAATACGGATCTCAGGGACAACAAAGAACAGCGGCATTATCACTTAAACTTGCCGAAATAGAAATAGTTAAAAAGATCACCGGTCATGTTCCGGTCCTTCTTTTGGATGATGTTCTTTCGGAACTTGACAGTAACAGGCAGAATTATCTTTTAAATTCAATAGGAGATCTTCAGACAATAATAACCTGTACGGGTCTTGATGATTTTGTAAACAATAATTTCAGGATAGATAAAGTTATCAAAGTAGTAAACGGTAACATTACAGAATAAGTAATTCGGAGGAAATATGAGTAATACCGAAGTAAAAAATGAATACGGTGCCGATCAGATCCAGATTCTTGAAGGACTTGAAGCTGTAAGAAAGCGTCCCGGTATGTATATCGGTACCACGGCCAGCAGAGGTCTTCACCATCTTGTATACGAAATTGTGGATAACTCGGTCGATGAAGCATTGGCAGGTTATTGTAATGAAATAAATGTGATCATTAACGATGATAATTCTGTTACCGTTAAGGATAACGGGCGAGGAATCCCCGTAGGTATCAATCATAAAGCAGGTATTCCCGCCGTGGAAGTTGTATTTACGATCCTTCATGCAGGCGGAAAATTCGGCGGTGGAGGATATAAGGTATCCGGAGGTCTTCACGGAGTAGGAGCATCGGTCGTTAATGCTCTTTCAGAATGGCTTGAAGTTGAAATACGTCAGGGCGGAAAAGTATACAGACAGCGTTATGAACGAGGAAAAACCGTTTATAAACTTAAAGAAGTCGGTGAATGCGATAAGAGCGAAACAGGTACAAAGGTTACATTTTTACCCGACAAACTCATATTTACAGAAACTACGATCTTTGATTTTAATACAATAAAATTAAGACTTCGCGAAATGGCCTTTCTTACAAAAGGTCTTAAGATCACGCTCCGCGATGACAGAAGCGAAGAACACGCAAAATCTTTGGTAACCGACAGTATGATAGAAGAAGCCAAAGAGGCAATGGAAGGAAAAGAAGGCGGAGAAGAGCAGATAAACAAGCTTTTAAACCGCGCCGAAGAAGATTCAAAAGAAGAGAAAAAAGAGGAAAAGAAAGAAGTCAAAGAGGTTTCTTTCTGCTATGACGGTGGTATAAAAGAATACGTTAAATATCTTAACAAGAGCAAAGAAGCTCTGTATGAAGATATTCTTTATTTTGAAGGTGAGAAAAACGGCGTTTATGTGGAAGTTGCACTTCAGCATAACGATTCTTACAACGAAAGCGTATTCAGTTTTGTAAACAATATAAGCACTCCCGAAGGAGGAACTCACCTTCAGGGCTTCAGAAACGCGCTTACAAAAACCTTTAACGACTATGCCAAATTAAATAAGATCTTAAAGGACAATGAGCCGAATCTTTCAGGCGAAGATATAAGAGAAGGTCTTACAGCTATAGTAAGTGTCAAGATCGAAGATCCTCAGTTTGAAGGACAGACAAAGCAAAAACTCGGTAACTCTGAAGCCAGAGGAGCAGTTGACAGCATTGTGAGCGAAAAGCTTACCATTTATCTTGAACAGAATCCTACTGTTGCAAGAACCATATGCGATAAGTCGATACTTGCTCAAAGAGCCAGAGAAGCTGCAAGAAAAGCAAAGGATCTTACCAGAAGAAAAACCGCTCTTGATATAGGTGCTCTTCCCGGTAAACTTGCCGATTGTTCTGATAAGGATCCCAAAAATTGTGAGATCTATATAGTCGAAGGAGATTCCGCGGGCGGAAGCGCAAAGACTGCAAGAAACCGTGCAACTCAGGCTATACTTCCTTTAAGAGGAAAGATATTAAACGTAGAAAAGGCAAGACTTGATAAGATTTACGGAAACGCAGAGATCAAGGCTATGATAACCGCTTTCGGTACAGGTATCCACGATGATTTCGATATCGAAAAACTTCGTTATCACAAGATCATCCTTATGACCGATGCCGATGTCGACGGTGCTCATATCGCAACTCTTCTCCTTACTTTCATATACAGATTTATGCCGGAGCTTATAAAAGAAGGTCATGTATATCTTGCACAGCCTCCTCTTTATCAGCTCAAGAAAAACAACAAGATCTGGTATGCATATTCGGATGAAGAACTTAACAAGATACTTACCGAAGTGGGCAGAGATCAGAACAATAAGATACAGCGTTACAAAGGTCTTGGTGAGATGGATGCCGAACAGCTTTGGGATACGACAATGGATCCCGAGCACAGAATCTTACTCAGAGTAAATATGGATGAGGACAGCCAGTCGGAATTGGATCTTACCTTTACGACCCTTATGGGCGACAAGGTCGAACCCAGACGTGATTTTATCGAAGAAAACGCTAAATTTGTAAAGAATCTCGATATATAAAAGAAAAAAAACAAGGAAAAAATAATGGACGATCAGATTTTTGATAACAAACCCCAATATGACAAGATCCATGAAGTCGATCTAAAGCAGACAATGGAATCGTCTTACATCGATTATGCAATGAGCGTTATAGCCGCAAGAGCTTTACCGGATGTAAGAGACGGTCTTAAACCTGTTCAGCGTCGTGTTCTTTATTCGATGAACGAACTTAATAACGGTCCCGACAAACCGCACAGAAAAAGTGCTCGTATCGTCGGTGATACAATGGGTAAATACCATCCCCACGGAGACAGCTCCATATACGGTGCATTGGTATATATGGCTCAGGACTGGTCGCTTCGTTATCCTTTGATCGACGGTCACGGAAACTTCGGTTCGGTCGACGGCGACGGCGCAGCTGCAATGCGTTATACGGAAGCAAGACTTTCCAAGATTTCAATGGAACTTCTTGCGGATATCTACAAAGATACCGTTGATTTTGTTCCCAACTTCGATG
>JAEEMP010000050.1 GCA_016283275.1 Lachnospiraceae bacterium | reverse complement strand
GTACCGGTTACCTTAAAGTCCATGTCTCCGAAGAAGTCTTCAAGACCCTGGATATCGGTAAGGAGTACGAAATCATCATCCGTATCGCCTGTAACAAGACCGCAGGAAATACCTGCAACCATCTTCTTTATCGGAACACCGGCTGCCATGAGCGACATACATGATGCACAGGTGGAAGCCATTGATGTGGAACCGTTTGACTCAAATGTTTCGGATACGCAGCGGATCGCATAAGGGAACTCATCTACCGAAGGAAGTACGGGAAGAAGTGCTCTCTCTGCAAGTGCACCGTGGCCGATCTCTCTACGTCCGGGACCGCGGCTTACTTTTGTCTCGCCTACGGAGTATGCAGGGAAGTTGTAATGGTGCATATATCTCTTCTCTGTTACGTTATCATCAAGTCCGTCGATCTTCTGAACCTCTGAAAGAGGAGCAAGTGTACATACATCGCAGATCTGTGTCTGTCCGCGTGTAAACATTGAAGAACCGTGAACTCTCGGGATGATATCAACTTCAGCCGCAAGAGGTCTGATCTGTGTGATCTCTCTTCCGTCGGGACGCTTGTGATCTTTTAAGATCATCTTACGTACCGTTTTCTTTTCGTACTGATAGATCGCTTCGCCTAAGATCGCAAGCCACTCTTCGTTATCGGCAAATGCTTCTTCAAGCTTTTCGGTGATCTGTCTTATATTCTCTTCACGAACCTGCTTCTCGTCGGTAAATACCGCTGTCTCCATCTCTTCAGGTGTTACGATGGCTTTCATTGCATCGAACATTTCCTGAGGGATAGCGCAGGATGTGTATTCGTGCTTCGGCTTACCGACCTCTGCAACGATCTTCTCGATAAATGCGATGACCGTCTGGTTAACGTCATGTGCCTTGTAGATTGCCTCGAGCATCTTTTCTTCGGGAACTTCCTTGGCACCTGCCTCGATCATTATTACCTTCTGCTTTGTGGAAGCAACCGTAAGCTGTAAGTCGCCTTCTTTCCACTGCTGCTGTGAAGGGTTGATGACGAACTCACCGTTTACGAGGCCGACCTGAGTCATTGCGCAAGGGCCGTCAAAAGGAATATCGGAAATGCAGGTTGAGATCGAAGCGCCGAGCATAGCTACAAGCTCGGGACGGCATTCGGGGTCAACGCTCATTACCATATTGTTAAGGGTTACGTCGTTACGATAATCCTTGGGGAAAAGAGGACGCATGGGGCGGTCGATGACACGGCTTGTAAGGATAGCATTCTCGCTTGCCTTACCCTCACGCTTATTGAATCCTCCGGGGATCTTTCCTACCGCATAAGCCTTTTCTTCGTATTCAACCGAGAGGGGGAAGAAATCGATCCCGTCTCTGGGCTTTTCGGAAGCTGTTGCTGTCGAAAGAACCGTTGTGTCGCCGTACTTCATCAAAGCACAGCCGTTTGCCTGCTTACCTACTCTGTTGATGTCAACGCTTAAGGTACGTCCGGCAAGTTCCATTGTGAAATTGTTATACATCTGTATCTCCTTTCTTTTGTGTACTGACAGAAGATACCGAAACTACTGATCGAAACACCGTATACGATATGCCGGTCAGTGGTCTCGATGTGTCTCCCGTCAAATTGATTGCTTTTTGAAACAGCGTATAAAAAGGGCAGGCAAAAGCCCGCCCCATTTATTTACTTTCTTAAGCCTAACTTTGCAATTAAAGTACGATATCTCTCGATATCCTTCTTCTTAAGATATGAAAGTAAGCCACGTCTCTGACCGATCATCATATCAAGACCGCGCTTGGAATGATTGTCATTGGGGTTAGCCTTTAAGTGCTCGGTAAGCTCCTGAATTCTTGCAGTAAGTACTGCTACCTGTACTTCAGGTGAACCGGTATCGCCTTCCTTTGTGGCATACTCTTTGATGATTGCTGTTTTCTTTTCCTTAGAAATCATTTTTGTTTCCTCCTTGGTGAAATGTTAATCGCCTCTTCCAAAGTGCCGGGCTGGAGTCTCCCTGGTCCTTGAAAGGGTTGGTTTCCGATCTGCGATAAAAAGCATAAACGCAGACCTTGATAAGTCTAACACAATGCTTCCGCAAATGCAAGTGCTATCTCAATCCGTATTTTTCTTTTACGCTTTCTTCCGGTTCATAGCCGTCGAGGTATTTATACGTTTCATCCATGATCTCGTCATATCCGACATAAGGAACCTTGAAGAACATGTAGTCCTTTGTATAGAGGACGAAACAGCCGTCCTCTTCGCCCACGATACGGTCGACCACGCTTACGATGTTAAAGTTCTGATCCAGGATCCTTGAGTAAAATTCTCCGCTTATTATATAAGAGCCTGTCAGCTCGCTATAGTACATATCGCTTTGATATGTTTCGTCTTCGGTTATGAATGAAAGTATGTTGGCCTTTGATGCTCTGTCATATACCCTTACGGTATGATCCGAGAACATCGCGACGATAAACTCTTCATCCTTTGAATAGAAAGATGTATCAAAGGTATATATGGGCAGATTATATGCGTCGGAATCCTCCAGTATCTCATCATCCGCCGATTTATAATCATCGTACAGACCGGAAACATCGTAATCATCAATCTTTTCCGCTCTTGGCGAGACAGAGGCTGAATATCTGGAAATATACGAAGCTCTCTCAAACATAAAATAAAGATCGCCGTTTAAATAATTGGCGTCCGTAATGTTTTCCTTCGGAACGACCTCATATAAGGAATCCGTAAAATCCGCGCTGTAATCGCCTTCGATCGCGTAGGATTCAGCATTTGTCAAAACGGTTATCATTATATCGCCCTGCGGCCAGGCTGTAACGACAGGCTGAGGCAGCGTGTGTACTTTAACAAGACTTCCGTCTATTCTGTTTATCGCGGCAACATCATATGTTGAGGAAACGTATACATAGTTTTCGGTGACCAGCATATCCACAAGATCTTCACCGAGAGCAAAACCGTCAAGCCTTGTCTTCCATACTGCCGATCCTTTCGAAAGATCGTACGTGATCACATCGGTATACTGTTCGGCCGTTTCATCATCGACCTTGCTCACGCCGATATACAGTATTTCGCCGCCGAGCTGAGCCTCGATACCCGAAGTGGAGCTGCTCTTTAAACTGTCCTTGATCTCACCCGTATACCTGTCCGCAATAACGATGTATTTCGCTCCGTCGTCATTGAGGTCCGAAAGACACAGACTTATAAGATCATCGGTAAAAGAAAAGTATTCGGCAGCAAAATCACCGCTTCCGATTGCTTCGCTCATATCCGTTTCAAAAAGAACCTTGCCTCCGGTTCCCACACCGTAGAGCTTGTCGCCCACCACTCCGACGACCGTATCCGGAGTACTGAACAAAACAGACGGTGCCGGAATACCTACCGTCTCACCCTGTTCGCTTCCGATCTTATAATATGTCACTTCATCGTCGTCAGAGACAAGAAAGCCGTCAGATCCGCAAAAGCTTGCGGTAAAGACCTCAGAGAAAAGATTCTCGTCATCTTTCATTATCTCACCCAGATCTTCACCGGTTTCGGCATCATAGACCACTATCGCATATTCTATGTTGGTAAGAAGATATTTGCCGTCATAGGTCCAGTCAATATCGTATACCTGCGAATAACTGTCGTAGCTTGATACCGGGAAATATCCGGGGTCTACCTTATAGACGTTCATTGCGGTATAAAGCGCGCTTAAGGCATTTCCGTTTACCTTGCCGTTGTCGGTATCCGGGAGCACATCCCATACCGCATAGACCGCATCTTTTCTAAGACCGTCTTCGACAAGGGTATGCGAAGCCGTTGCCATCGTATTGGCAAATCTGTCTTCAAGTTCATCGTACTGCCTGCTTATCTTGACCAGCATGCATGTCGCAAATATCGCAAAACCGAGCACAGCCGCACCGATACTTCCGAATATGGCAGCCATACGGCGCATTTTCTGTTCACGATGACGCTGTTTAAGGTCATCGAAATTAAGCCCGAATATAGCCGCAGCCAGTTTAATGACGGCTGTATCCATTGCCTTTAATACTTCTTTTCTGGTCGTTCCTCTCGTATCTGCGGCAAGAGGCTCTATTTCCCTGCGGACCTTGACCTTATTGCCGTTTTCGTCTACAGCTTCCTCTTCCACGTAGTTAAGTATCTCGGGGAATGAGTTGACAGGCTCATCCTCCGCAAGAAGCACGAGCAGGTGGTCTCTCGGATGAGTCTGAAGGAATACTTCTATCTCCTTCATACACCAGCGCGACTGCGGATATCTCGGAGTACATACGCAGATCAAAAACTCCGAATTGGCAAGTGCCGCACTTATGGGATCCGACAGATTGTCGGCCAGCGGGAGCTCGTCAACATCGCGAAAGATCCTCGTTATCTTTGTTTTTCCGCTTTTAACCTTGGATAATACCGATTTCGGTAATTTGAAGTTTTCAAGCTTTTTGTGAAGATTTTCAACCACAAAGCTGTCAAACTCAGAATGTCTGTAGCTTATGAACGCATCATAATGCACATCTTTAAGGCCTGCCATAACCTATTCCCCTTTGCTTTTTAATTTGTCATACATATGTAGCGTATAATAACGATTATGTAATTGCAAGCATGATTTATCGCTTACGGTTCACTCGCTTTTTTGTTGAGATTTAATTCAGATCTCTTGTTTTTTCCTGTTATAGTTCCATTTAAATACGGCGCATCCGATGATGACGGCGTAGCCCAAAAAACTCAACCAGTCGGGGAGCTCGCCCAAAAACAGAAATCCCCACATGGCGGCAAACAATATCTGCGAGTAGTCGAAGACGGAAATGTCTTTGGCCGCCGCTTTTTTGTATGCTGTAGTGATACAGAGCTGTCCGCCGGTCGCTGCGATGCCTGCCGATACAAGGCACAATAACTGCCACGGTGCCATGGGCTTAAAGTTCATGATCACGAACGGTAAGGTAAAAATACACGAGAACAGCGAAAAACACATGACTATCACCGGCGTTCTTTCACCGTTTTTGCCGAGTTTCCTTACAAAAACATAGGCAACGCCTGCGCCCAGCCCTCCGTAAAGGCCAATAAGACCGTACACGAACTGCATCTGAAACGAGGGTTTGATGATAAGCAATGCGCCTAAGAAAGCAATGATCACGGTGGCCCACTCGACCTTATTGGCTTTTTCTTTTAACACAAATATCGAAGCTATGATCGCAAAGAAAGGCGAAAGCTTGTTGAGCATATTGGCATCCGCCAGGTTCATCTTGTCTATCGCATAAAAGTTGCACACAAGTCCCGTCGTGCCGAAGATACAGCGCATCGCGATCGACGGCCAGCTGCCTTTTTGAACTTTGAATTTATCTTCGCTTCTAAGGAGCATGAAAAATGCAGCCACCGCGGCAACCGCATTCCTGAAAAAGGCCTTTTCCATTGTGGGAAGGTCTCCCGAAAGGCGCACAAAAAACGTCATCCAGGAAAAACAGAATCCCGCTCCGATAATGAAGATAATGCCTTGTGAAGTTTGTGAAAACGAACTTTTTTCCCTCATAGTCCCATCCGGATATAATTTAAAAACTCTTCCGCCGCCTTAGAAAGCTGGCGGTTTTTGTTCTTTATAAGAAGATATGACGCAATCGCATCGTTATGTTTGATCTTTTTTACCACGATCGAATCGTCCTTGCCCAGAATGTCGGCCGAAAACGGAAATATCGAAATGCCCACGCCGAGTCTTGCAAGTTCAAGAGCATTTGCAAGGTTTGCAACCCTGCACTTTACATCAAGCGGTACGGGCTCATCACCGATCCATGACTGTATCTCCTGAAGCCTCGATTGTCTTGAAGGAATGACAAGCGGCTTACCGATAAGTTCGGAAGGCTTTACATAGGATGAACGGTTTGATGCAAGTTCATCCGAGGCGGGAATGATCGCAGCCCATGGTTCTTTGTATACATTGAACTCTTCGGTTTCCGAATCGGAAAACGGCTCCATTACTATGGCAAGTTCGCATAACCCCCTGTGTATCCTGTTTACGATCTCATCGGTCGTACCGGTCCAAAGGTCAAACTCAACATTGGGATTTAACTTTGAAAATCCTCCTATCCACGTTGCCCAAAGATGAGGGCCGTGTCCTTCGACCGTTGCGATATATATCTTACCGTGAAGGCCTTTGTTCATGGAACCGATATCATCCATTGATTTATTGGCAAGTTCAAGTATCTGGCTTGCATACTGCATAAAGAGGCGGCCTTCTTCGGTAAGCTGTAGATTATGAGCCTTACGTATGAACAAAGGAGCGCCGAGTTCTTCCTCAAGGTCTTTGATCTGTCTGCTCAAAGGCGGCTGCGCAATATTAAGTTTCTCGGCAGCCTTGGTAAAATTGAGTTCTTCTGCGATCGCCATAAAATATCTGATATGCCTTAATTCCATATTATCCTCCATACCCAAAAGGTATCGTTATGTGTTTATTATATGTATTTTAACTTTTTATTGCAATGGGTTATTATATGATCAGAAAGAAGAAATACTGTTAACAGTTTAATCAAATGAGTTTATCAATCACTTGCACCGCAGTCTTATACTGCAGAATAGGAGGAACTTATGAAGAAACTTGCACAGTTTTTACAGGATTTATATGCTACATATTCGCATCCCGCTAAATTCTAAATAGAAAAAGCTCTCTCTTCGCGCAGCTCCGGGCAACCGGACTGCGCTTTTTTTATGCGCACAGCGTAGCTCGTCTCCGCTTCGCTTCGACTCGCTACAGGGCTGCGCCCAAACCCGCGACCGTGCTGCGCCCTTTCACTTCAAGCACTGCCGTAGCTCGTCTACGCTTCGCTTCGACTCGCTACAGGGCTGCGCCCTATATATAAACTCATAAAAAAAACTCGTTCCGTGCGAGCACGGACGAGTTTTTTTTATTCCTTTATATGCAGTGCTTGGTTTAGTACATCCCTCCCATGCCGCCGGCTGCACCTGCGGGCATTGCGGGAGCGGGCTCTTTGATGGTTGCAACTGCGGATTCTGTTGTAAGGAAGGTACTTGCAACACTTGTAGCGTTCTGAAGTGCTGTACGAGTTACCTTTGCAGGATCGAGGATACCTGCCTTGACCATATCAACATATTCTTCCTTGTATGCATCAAAGCCGACGCCGACCTTGGATTCACGAACTTTATTTACAACTACGGAGCCTTCAAGGCCTGCGTTCTCTACGATGTGATAAAGAGGAGCTTCCATAGCCTTAAGAACGATGTTTGCACCGGTCTTCTCATCACCGTCAAGCGTGTCGGCAAGCTTAGCGACTTCTTTTGCCGCATGAACATATGCCGAGCCACCGCCGCAGATGATACCTTCTTCAACTGCTGCACGGGTTGCTGCAAGAGCATCTTCCATACGAAGCTTAGCTTCTTTCATCTCTGTCTCTGTTGCGGCACCTACACGGATAACTGCTACGCCGCCTGAAAGCTTTGCAAGTCTTTCCTGCAATTTTTCTTTATCGAAATCGGATGTTGTGGTCTCGATCTGACCCTTGATCTGAGCGATACGGGCATTAACCTTTTCCTTGTCGCCGAGACCGTCAACGATAACGGTATTCTCTTTCTGAACCTTTACAGACTTAGCACGGCCGAGCATATCCATTGTAGCTTCTTTTAACTCAAGACCGAGTTCCGAACTGATAACCTGGCCGCCTGTAAGGATCGCAATATCCTCAAGCATTGCCTTTCTTCTGTCGCCGTAACCGGGAGCCTTAACAGCCACTACGTTGAATGTACCTCTTAACTTGTTGACGATAAGAGTTGTAAGTGCTTCGCCTTCAACATCTTCGGCAACGATCAAAAGCTTAGCGCCTGCCTGAACGATCTGCTCAAGTAAAGGAAGGATCTCCTGAATGTTCGAGATCTTCTTGTCAGTGATAAGGATGTAAGGATCGTCAAGGACCGCTTCCATCTTATCCATATCGGTTGCCATATATGCTGAGATATAACCTCTGTCGAACTGCATACCTTTTACAAGTTCAAGTTCGGTTTCCATTGTCTTGGATTCTTCGATCGTGATAACGCCATCGCCGGAAACTGTATCCATAGCCTTTGCAACCATCTCGCCGACCTGATCGTCGCCTGCAGATATAGCAGCAACTCTTGCGATATGCTCGCTTCCGTTAACCTTCTGTGCCATGCCTTTGATGGCTTCAACTGCCTTGTCGGTAGCCTTCTTCATACCCTTTCTTAAAACTATCGGGTTAGCGCCTGCCGCAAGGTTCTTCATACCTTCGTTGATCATTGCCTGTGCAAGAACGGTAGCTGTTGTGGTACCGTCACCGGCAACATCGTTTGTCTTTGTAGCTACTTCTTTTACAAGCTGAGCACCCATGTTTTCGAATGCATCTTCAAGTTCGATCTCTTTTGCGATCGTAACACCGTCGTTTGTGATGAGCGGTGCACCGTAGCTCTTATCCAGAACCACGTTTCTACCTTTGGGTCCAAGTGTAACTCTTACCGTATCGGCAAGCTTATTGACACCGGCTTCAAGCGCTACTCTTGCGTCTGCGCCGTACTTAATTTCTTTTGCCATGACTGAATGCCTCCCTATTTAATGATTGCAAGCACATCGTTCTGCTTGCAGATAATATATTCTTCGTCATCAAGTTTAACTTCTGTTCCCGAATACTTTGAGAAAATAACGTTGTCGCCAACCTTAACTTCCATCTTAACTTCTTCGGTACCGGGGCCTACTGCTATAACTTCTGCCTGCTGGGGTTTCTCTTTATTCTGACCCGGTAATACGATACCGGACTTGGTGGTTTCTTCAGCCACTAACTGCTTCAATACGACTCTGTCGCCTAAGGGTACTAACTTCATGATACCGCCTCCTTCAAATTGTATTAGCACTCTTTTACCGTGAGTGCTAACCTACAAAAGATACAATAATATTTACCTGCTTCAATGTCAACATTTTCTTTATAAAAAAAGTATAAAAAGTGTGGATATCACACAAGCCGCGCGGCGCACTTCGGCGGCACGCAAAAATCGGCAGACCGTTAGGCCTGCCGATAATGTGAATTCACTGTATAAATCAATTATGATCTACCGTACATCTCAATTACTTATTTTGTTGCGGTTACGGTTGCTCCAAAGTATGCCTTTAAGTATTCGGGACCGAAATACCAAACATCGTTTGACGAATCCTTGTCGGAATTCAATGCCGTAACATTTTTAAATGCATTGATCGCTGTCTGAGAAGAAAGATCAACGGTATACTTATTCTTGCCCTGCCAGAAGTTATACTTAACCTTTGAGCCCGAGTTCATAAGATTCTTGCAAATCTCAAACTCAAGTGTTCCATCCGTATCACCGGGTGCATCGATGTTAACATATCCGGTCTTATTGGATGAGGTTGACTGACGCTTGATCTCGTCTTTGTAACCTTGTTCCTTCTTGTCTGCATATGTAGGAGGAGCCGGCCATGAACCGCCCTTATCTTTTACATACTGATTGATCTCTACATGGTCAACGGCTTTTGTCTGGTCTTCCCAGTAATAATAGCTTTCAACATACCAGTTGCCGTTCGAGAAAGAAAGACCGGCTATATCGCAGGGAAGCACACCTTTTTCGATAACCTTTCCGCTTGTGATACCGGTAAAGTTCTTAGCGGAATCCCAGTTAAGATATCCGATATAGTTGCCCGACCATGAAGTGAACCATGCGCCGTAAGAACCGTCGTCATTCTGCCTGGGGCTGGCATCTACAAAGAACGGAGATCCGTCGGGGAATTTTCCGACATTAACATTATCGTAAAGCTTATCGATAACCTTCTTATCAAGTCCGTCGGCAAATGCCGTTTTGGGGAACGCGATAAAGATAACGATCGCAAGTGCCAATGCTCCCAGGACCGTCATGATCTTTGATGATCTTGTCATTTTTATACCCTCTCTTTCATTGTAAAAGATCTTTGAAATAACATATTCAACATTTGGATTATACAATATTATGTAAATCAATTCAATATGAGTTTCTTAAAAAGTCTGATAATTATTCATTAATATTTCTTAAAAAAGCACTGCATATAAAGGAATAAAAAAACTCGTCCGTGCTCGCACGGAACGAGTTCTTTTTATGACTTTATATATAGGGCGCAGCCCCGAAGCGAGTCGAAGCGAAGCGCAGACGAGCTGCGGCAGTGCTTAGAAGCGGCGCAGCCCCGAAGCGAGTCGAAGCGAAGCGCAGACGAGCTTCGGCAGTGCTTGAAAGGCGCAGCCCCGAAGCGAGTCGAAGCGAAGCGCAGACGAGCTTCTGCAGTGCATTCAAAACTCAATTTCAAGCAGCTCCGCCGGCGAATCGATCGTAAAGTCCGGTGCGGGCACTTCCCCAAAACCGTAGGAAGCGAACACGAACTTGACGCCCGCCTTGACCGAAGAATCGTAATCTCCCATCGTATCGCCGATATAGTAGGCATCTTTTATGCCGTTACGATCCATCAAAAGCCTTATGTTCTCGGCTTTAAAAAGCCCTGTATGCCCGAAACATTCATAGTCCGAGATAATATCCGTAAGACCGTTTTTCTCCATCACAAGCTCTATATAGCCGTCCTGGCAATTGCTCACGATATAGAGCTTGTGGCTCTTTGCAAGTTTATGAAGCGTCTCCCTCATACCTTCATATGCAAGGTCCTCGGTATTATTAAGGATCGCCTCGTGCTCAAGCTTACAGCAGAATTCAAGAAGTTGGGCCTTTTTAACGGGATCGATCGGGCCGAACAGGTCGTCCGCTATCTCGTCCATGGGCTTTCCGAATTCCTTTTTAAGCATATCGGCCGTGATATGAAGGCCTTTAAGCTCTTCAACGCCGGATGCGGCAACCGCCTCATTCCATGCCCCCGCTACCACGCCCGTGGTATTCCATAATGTTCCGTCAATATCAAAAATAAGTTCCGCCATAAAACTATAAAAAATCCTTTTCGTCTATCTTTCGTAAGTCCTGTACCAGTCGGGATATAAGGGTCTGTCCACATCGACATGCACAAACTTGTCGGGATCCACGCCGTAATCCTTGTAGGCATTCTTGTGGACCTGGCTGAAGGTTCCGTCAGGATGGATCGTCACGATCGTGGCGCCGCGCTGAAGCCCTACGTACATTATCTCATCGCCGTAAGCCTCATTGTCGACCGAATGCCCGTAAGCAAGCATGACGCCCTTATAATACACAACGGCGCTGTTTGTATGATCGTGTCCGCAAAAGCACGCTTCCATACTGTGAAGTTCGTCTGCCATAACCTCAAAGAAACGGTCCTGGTCTTCGGGCGCGCCTTCGTTGTTGAGGCCTCCGTAGCACACAAGCTCTTCGCCCCATACTCCGTCCACAAACTCCGTGTCTTTCGGCGATTCGTTAGAGGTAAAAGAAACCGGATTTCCGTCAGAGTCTTTAACTTCCGTGATAAGGTCGTCCAAAGCCACCCTGTACTCGCCTATCGGGATATGCATAAATACTATGCACTTCAAATATTCACCGTCGGGAAGTCCTTCCGCCTTTGAAAGTCTTATTATCTCGTTCTTGGCCCATTCGACCTGGGCATCGTGGATCACGTCGTATTTTCCCAATACCGTCGCCATAAGGCTTGTGTCCACATAAGCATTCGAATCTATCAAAAGAATGACCTTGGTCATCTTTCCTTCGGTGTTCCTGACTAAAATAAACTGATTCGTGACACTCGGCACTGTATCTGCGTCAAGGTCCGTAAAGTTTTCTTCGAAAATACTGTGCTCGTACTCATCGTCCATGTACAACTCGCCTATTTTCTGACGGTTTGCGTAATCCATGGCTTCCGTATCATGATTTCCGAAAACGGTCGTAAAATATACGTCTTCGTGCTCAAAGATCTCAATGACTGTCCTTGCAGTCATCCTGTTGTTGAAGGTATTTCCGCCGTTATAACCGACGCTGAAAAGACAGTATGTATTGTCTCCGCCAAGCACCACAAGATCGGGCTTTTCCTTCTGTATCATCGTGATCAGCTCATAAACGGTCTTCTTGTCGTTTTTGTAAGTCCAGAAGCCTCCGCCGATATGGATATCGGTTATATGCATGATGTTGAGATCACGATCCGTATAATATGTGTAGTAATCTCCGTCTTTTACGGGTACAAGACGGTCGTCCGTATATTTAACGGGCTCAAAACTGTCTATATACTTTCTTAAAGACATTGCACAGCATATGTTCACTACCAAAAGAACAAGGTACAAAAGCACAATGGCGAGCACTGCGATCATGAGCCGTTTCCACACACGGCCTTTTTTCTTTTTCGGATTCTCTTCCACAGGATCCTTGTTATCTTTAGCTTTCATAACTTCCCTCCCCTCAGGAATAATATCAAGCCTTTATCCTCTTTAATATTTCATCATATTGCTCATACATCTTCTGGACCTCGTTCTCCAGAAGATAATAATGCGATATATAAGGCACCAATAATATCAGTAAAACAAACGTCACCGCAAGAAACGGAAAATATCCGCTTATCACGACTACCGAAACGCTTATAACGGTCATCACGGCAAAAGCAAGCGTGACCAGAAGGTGTATAAGCCTCTCATGCTGAAAAAAACCGATCTGCACAAGATGTTCCTTAAGTATCTCTTCCCAGTCTTCATCTTTACCTGAAGAAAGAAGACCGTCTATTTTCTTTCTGTAATCAAGAATGCGTTTTTTCATCGTCAATCATCCACTCCGGCAAACCGGCATCCTTTGTCAGTCATCCACTCTGTCAAACCATGCATCCGAATTGATGTCATAATCAACGCTGAGTACAGGCTCACCGTTTACAAAGTCCGCACTGTAGCTTCCCTCTACAGGCACGATGAGCGAATCGGTCGTATAACCTGTCACACCGGTAAGCGATACGAGCAGAGAAAGTGCCTCGGTGGGCTTAAGATCGGTGCTTATCCTGGGCAAGAACTCATTAATGACACCGTTGATCTCAAAGATGCCCATGTTCTTAAGCTTTGAAAAGCTCTCCGACAAAGCAGCGATCTGCGCGGTTTCTGAGCCGTCTGCAGAAAGGTCTACGCTGACTCCTCCGACCGCTTCCGCAAAATCCTTTACAAAATCCGCATTTATGACCATCTCATTGTCGACGGGAATATTAAAATCTGCCTTTAAGGTATCTTTAAGAAGATCTGTCCCGCCGTTTAACTGCGCGTTTGCAAGCGTATCGTAGCCGTATCCGGGAACTTCCGCATATATATCCTTTAAAAACGAGGTAAACACGACCTCTTTGGAGTCCGAATTGACCGATAAAAGAACTATCGCTTCGGCGCTTCCCGACATATCTTCTCCCGTTGAAGAGACACACACGAGCATAATGGTCTGTACATCCGATTCAAGACCTCTTTCTTCCTTTTTGGCCTCTTCCTTCTCGGCCGAAGTGATCATAAGTTCTTCGGGATCGGGTATATCATCCGGCATGCTTATCGACGTGCCTGTATTATCAACCTTTTCGGTATCCATAAGATCGTAATAATGTCTGAATAAAAAGAACACAGCGAGTAATACAAGAGCTATGGTTCCTATGAACAGGTGCAGAAAAATATGATTTGTATCTTTATCTTCGTTTCTTTTACTCATTTTACATACTCTTTACCAAATATTTATTCTTGCCGGCGCGCTTTACCGTGTACATAAGCGCATCGGCACCGGTATAAAACGTATCGAAATCAGCTTCTTTGCTCTTGTCCTTATCGCATATGAGCGCGCCGACGGATATGCTCGTATAGCCTTTGTATCCGTTGCCTTCAAGCTGTTTTGCAAAGTTCGTCATTATATCGGTTATCGTATCTTTGACTTTATCTTCATCGGTAACATCCACAAAAAATCCCGCGAATTCGTCACCGCCTATTCGACAGGTCAAAAGTTCGTCGTCCCTGTAGGCCTTAAGAACGTTTGCAAGCAAAAGAAGCACCGCATCACCTATCTTGTGGCCGTACTTGTCGTTGACCTGTTTGAAATTATCCACATCCATCATGATGAAGGTTCCGGTTCCGCCCGCTTTGAGGTGTTCCTCCATCCTTTCCTGGAATACGTTTCTGTTGTACAGTTTTGTAAGGGGATCGCGCTCGGCTATCTCCTTTATTTTCTCAAGAGCATAATAATGATCGGTATTGTCAAACACCCAGATCATGTATCCCTGTCTGATGTTCTTTTCCTTAAATTCATCGACTCTTACATCGTATACCTTATCAACGGTACGGATCATATTGATCTCGCCCTTTAATATCTTTGATAAGATCGGGTTCTCCCTCAGGTCGGAATCGATCTCAAGCCTTCCCAATATCTTCATGATCTGAGGGTTCTGATATTGAAGCTTGTAGGTTGAATCGGTCACGAGTATTCCGTAAGAACCGCTGTCCACAACAAGCTCTCCGGCTCTTGTGAGCGAATCCATGAATCCGTATCTTGTTATTACAAGGAAAAGGCCGATTCCCGCAACACCCATACCGATCGCGGGGATCTCATACGTTCCCGTGATACCGGTCAGTTTGAGCACATAGGGAATCCAGCAGAAAATAAAACAAACAACGGACAGAACTATCCTCTTTTTCTCAAAACCCTGAGTTTTTTTTGCGGTAATGATCATCAGGGTGATAAGGATTATCGATAAAAGAACAATGTAACTTATCCATGCAAAAAAACCTATGCCGTATTCAAGTCTTAAATGCGGGAACGGTCCGTCATACGCAACAGAGAGGGTTTTATAAAATATGTGATTCTTCCTGTACGTGATCACACCGCATACAGCGCATAAGGATATAACGAACTGAGCGGCATAAGCAAAATACGGGATCTTAAGTTTACATAATATCTGAGTGTAGTATAAAAGAGCGATAAACAGAAGCGCTTCGCCGAAATACTCCACGATACAGGCAAGATAATAGCCTTCTTCGGAAGATGAAAGGATCTCGATCACAAAGCCCACCAGATATATCATCGCGGAAAACAAAAAGAACACCATTGCCATCTGTCCGCGCGACGATCTGTGAAACATCGCGAGCACGAGCATCGAAAAGCATATTACCACGACGGTTAAATGAACTCCCAGATATATCTGGAAAGGAGTGCCGTATATGAGTCCTTTTATCGCGAAAATGAAAAAAGTGTGACTGAGTATCAGCCAGAAAAGGAAACTTCTGAAAAATATGTATTTACCCTTTTCACCGCTGTACAGTCTTGCAACCGCTATGCCCAGCAGAACTCCGATCACATTAAGTATCCATGCGGCAGGGCCGAGTTCCGTGTAATACTCTTTTATCGCCTTAAAAGTGACCGTATATTTAAGATAGATAAAGAAAGGGATCGCATACAAAAGAGCAAATGCATAGATCTGATATCTAAGTGACTTATGATTAACGGCCGGTGTAAGCCTTATGCCGCCGAAAAGAATAACAAAAACAAGCGGTATCCATATCTTCCCGAGCATGTGAAGTATCATGCCTAAAACTGAATCCGCACCAAAAAAAGCCCCTGCCAGGTTGTCTGAAAGCAGGGACAAAAGAGTTATAAGCTTTATATGTTCATATGTAAGCTTAAGATTTTTCATCTTTCTTAAAATCCGCTATTGCACTATTTATTACTATCGAAGCTTCCTTAAAAGTATACGGCTTTTTAAGGAAAAATTTAATGCCGAGCTCGGCACAGCGTTCCCTGTTTACCTCGTCATCGTTTGACGAAACCACAATAACAGGGACTTTCTTGTCCCAGCCCTTTGAGTTGAACTGTTTTAAAAATTCAAAACCGTCCATCTGCGGCATCATAAGGTCCAACAGAACCGCTTCAACCTTCCCCAGTTGAAAAGAAAGGATACTTAGAGCCTCTATACCGTTTTTGGCGTTGATGATCTCGTAATCGACTTCAAGCAATTCGGCCAGCAGATCGCGGCTTACCGAATTATCGTCGACTACCAGTATCCACTTACTCATGGCATTCCTCCCGATAAATTCCTAACCATACTATACCATTAATTTCGGGCAAGGTAAACTTTTTCTGCCTATTTCGATTTTTTTCGTTAAAAAAACGCGTTCCTACTCAAACTGCGCCTTATACAGGGAATAATAGAAACCTTTCATGGCCATGAGCGAATCATGTGTTCCGGTCTCCACGACATCACCTTTGTTGAGGACCATGATCTTATCCGCATTCTGTATGGTGGACAGTCTGTGGGCGATCACAAAACAGGTCTTATCCTTCATGAGATTACGCATAGCTTTTTGAACTCTTCTTTCGGTCTCGGTGTCGACATTCGAGGTAGCCTCATCCAGAATGAGCATCTTTGAATCATAGAGCATGGCTCTTGCTATAGTAAGAAGCTGCTTCTGTCCTTTGGAGATATTGCCGCCGTCCTCGCCGATCACGGTATTGTACCCGTCGGGAAGCTGCATTATAAACGAATGGATATGCGCGGCCTTAGCGGCTTCTATGACCTCTTCTCTCGTGGCGTTTTCTTTTCCGTAAGCGATATTTTCGTAAATGGTGCCGTTAAACACCCAGGTATCCTGGAGCACCATCGCATATGCCTTTCGAAGCGAGCTTCTTGTGTATTCCCTTATGTCCTTTTCATCCACATTAACTGAGCCCGAATTTACATCGTAAAATCTCATAAGGAGATTTATTATCGTAGTCTTGCCCGCACCTGTGGGACCCACGATGGCAACTAAGCTTCCGCCTTCTACGTCCAAAGAAAGATCGTGGATTATGGTCTTTTTGGGGTCGTAACCGAAACTTACCCTGTCAAGGTTCACATCTCCTCTTACATTATCAAGGATCACGGCGTTTTCGCGATCGCTCACTTCCTCTTCTTCGTCAAGTAACTTAAATACCCTTTCTGATGCGGAAAGCGCCGAATAGATCTCGCTTACGATATTTGCGACCTCGTTTATCGGTCCCGAGAACTTTCTTGAATAGAGCACAAACGACGAAACCTGCCCGAGCCCTATGATATTTAACATGTAAAACAACGAACCGCACATACCCACAAGGCCCAGGCCTATGTTGTTGAAAAGGTTGACCGTCGGTCCCATTGCGCAGGCTTCGTATTCGGAATCATGGAAACCGGAACCCGCCTTTGCGTTCTTTTCCACGAACTGTCTTGAAACATCGTTCTCATAGGAATACGCAAGGATCGTCTTCTGTCCGGTGAACATTTCTTCCACGAAACCGTTCATTTCACCATATGCCGCGCTCCTGCGCCTGAATATGGGCTGTGTGACCTTACGCATGTGAACGGTATACATTATCGCGAGCGGTATCATCAAAAGCTCGACCACGGAAAGAAGCGGCGATATATATACCATCATGGCAAAAGAACCCACAACGGTTACCGTACTCGTCATGATGGACACAAGATCGGTTGCGATACAGGTCGTGACGACGTCTATATCGTAGGAAACACGGCTTATTATGTCGCCGGTCGCATTTCTGTCAAAATAGCCTACGGGAAGTCTTGTGAGCTTTTCAAACACGTCATTTCTCATACGCTTTGCCACAAGACGGCTTACACGCGTCATTAAAATGTTTATGCATATGGTAAGTATCGATGAAGACACATATGTGAGCAGCATCAAAAAGGCATAGTGCTTGACTTTTTCGAAATTGACCAGTCCTTTTCCCGCAGCCGCTTCGTTGATCGCCGCGCCTGCCATTGAAGGGCCCAAAAGCGCAAGGAAGTTGCTCAAAAAACAGAACATCAAAATAACCGCTATAGCAAGCTTATAGCGTCCCAGATATTTAAGTATCCTTTTAAGCGCCCCTTTTGTGTCCTTGGGCTTTTCCTTTAAGGAGATAATAGGCGGCATGTCATTCTCCCATCTGTGTCCTGTATATCTCTGAATATTCGGGCGAGTTTTTTAGAAGCTCGTCGTGAGTACCTCTTGCTATGACCTCTCCGTCGTCCATGACCAGGATCTCGTCGCAATTTAAGATCGAGCTTATCCTCTGTGCCACGATAAGCCTTGTCACGGAAGGATAATTCGCTGCTATCGCTTTTCTCATATCCGCATCGGTCCTGTAATCAAGTGCCGAAGAAGCATCGTCAAGTATCAGTATCTTCGGATCGGCGGCAAGAGCCCTTGCTATCAGTACTCTCTGCTTCTGCCCGCCGGAAAGGTTGGTCCCGAGTTTTGTGATCTCATGATCGAAGCCGTCATCGTATGCGCTTATGAACTCATACGCTCCCGCACACTTTGCGGCTTTTATCAAAGCTTCCCCGCTCACATCTCGGCCGAACACGATATTGTCGCGTATGGTCCCGGTAAGCAGAACGTCGTTTTGGAAGACCGCGCCGAACATGGAATGAAGTTCGTCCTTTTCGATGGTCTTTACATCTCTTCCTTCTATCGTGATCTTTCCTTTATCGACATCGTAGAAACGCATAAGAAGGTTAAAGACCGTGGTCTTTCCCGAGCCCGTGGCTCCTATGATACCGAGCGATCCGCCTTTCTTTATCGAAAAGTCCAGATCGCTTATGGCTTTTCTGCGCTGCCCGCCTTCGATGATCTCATCGTCGTTTAAGACCTTGGCATAACCGAAAGTCACATGATCGAAACGGATAAAGGCATCGTCGTTTGTTTTTTCTTTTTCCTCTTTTATATCAAGCGTATTGACCGCATCGACCGCCGACGCGATCCTCTTTGCCGAAGCATCGGCCTTTGACATCATCATGAACAGTCTGTTCACGCCCATTACGCCCATGAGCACCATGTTAAAATACGTAAGGAACGCAAGTATGACACCCGGCTCGGTAACACCCGCATTGACGCGTCTTGCGCCTATAAATACCACAAGCGTAAGACCCGAATTTAAGAATAACTGCATGAGCGGCCCCGGCATCGACATTACGATGCTTGCCTTCATGTCGGCACCGGTCATCTCGTCGTTCGTGTGCGAAAATCTTCTTTTTTCGTACTCTTCTTTCGAAAGCGCCTTGACAACGCGCACGCCCGTAATGTTTTCACGCATTACGCGCACGATGTTATCGACCTTTTTCTGAACATTTTCGTATAGCGGGATACCTTTAAACGAGATAAAGACCACAAGAACTATCATGATCGGAGCCAGAATACAAAGTATCGATGCAAGCCCCGCATCCATTATGAGCGTAACCGTCATACCGCCTATAAGGAGCATGGGAGCTCTTATACCCATTGTCTGGACCATACGCACGAAGTTCTGCACATTGTAAGAATCCGAAGTCATTCTCGAAGTAAGGGACGGAAGCCCGAATTCATCGAACACTTCTCCGGAAAGGTTCATGGTCTTGTCAAAAAGATCCTGTCTTATCTTCAAGATCGTATCGGTCGCGTTCTTTACCGCACGACGGTTTGCAAATACGTTCGTGCGCCAGACCAAGACCGCAAGGAAGATCATGATACCGCCCCACAACAGTACCTTAAAGACCGATCTTTCTAAAACGACATCATCGATTATGTGCTCAAGGACATAAGGGATCAAAAGCTCTAAAAACG
>JAEEMP010000049.1 GCA_016283275.1 Lachnospiraceae bacterium | reverse complement strand
ATTTAAGACACAGGGGGGAGACTTACGATGGGCTTATTATCAAAGTTATTCGGTGAAGCGGGAAAAGAGTTCGCACAGGAAGTAAAAAAAACTGTTGATCTTGCCGTAAGTGAGGCTAAAAAGCGCGAAGACTACGTTACTAATGACGTTGCTCATGAAGTCTCCGCGAGCGGTGATTCATGGGGCGAAGAAATGCCCGCCGAAGAGAACCAGTTTAACTATCAGGGTTCTTACAAGGCTTATTTTTCGGAAATATATCACAGTGAATTTTCCGATTATCAGATCACTGAAGAGGATGTGAGAAACAATAAAGCGACCGTATTCACTTTCTCAAAGGACGGCAGAAAAGTACTTGTGGTCGAGGTAAGATCCGACAGAAGCAATGCCAGAAAGCTTTGTGACGACTGCAGGAGAGAGGGTGTAAGATACATCCGCTTCTATTACGACCACGAAGGCTGGTGGAACACAAGATCTTACGTTATAAGACGTACAAGAGAAAACCTCTAATTAAATACGCTTAAAGACAGAAAGAGAACGCTTAGCGCCTGTGGCGGGTCAGGCACGTATCATTATTAAGCTTCGCAGGCAGCAGATCCGTGTACGATCCGGTACATCCAAGTATTTACTTGGATTTAACTTTTTCTCTTTCTGTTTTTTTGTATAAGGATATGACTTTACTTAACTTGCTTTCCGATGCGGAAACATGGGAAAAATTTTATAAATATAAGCTTTCTTTGGCATGCCCGAAGGATTTTCTTAAAGAACTGAGGTCTTTCACAGATGAAAAGGCCTATGTTCCCGTGTGCCAAAATATAATGTCGGGCAAGGACTTTCCGCTTACGCACAGATCGGTCATCAGTAAGCAGAGTTCCGCCAAGAAAAGAACGGTGTATACTTATCCAAAGGCCGAGAACATCGTGCTTAAGCTTCTTACATACCTTCTCCTTCGAAAGTATGACTATCTTTTTTCGGACAATCTTTTTTCGTTCAGGCCGGGACTCGGTGCAATGGATGCGATAAGAATGCTTAAGAAGAACAAAAGTCTTAAGGATATGTATTCTTACAAGGTTGATGTGAGCAATTACTTTAATTCCGTGCCGATAGATGAGTTTTTGCCGGTCCTGTATGATGCGGTCGGCGAGGACCGGGAGCTCTTTGAATTTTTATGTAAACTGCTTTCCGAAAAAAGAACGCTTTCGGACGGCGTTGAGACCGTCGAAGAAAAGGGTATAATGGCGGGGACTCCGCTCGCGTGCTTTTACGCAAATCTTTATCTTAGAGACCTTGATGAGAAGTTTTCGAAGCTTAATGTTTCATATGCAAGATATTCCGACGACATCATCCTTTTTGCCGACTCGAAAGAAAAGGTCTGCGAATATGCGGATATCGTGCGCGATACGCTTTTTAAAAAGGGCTTAAGTATAAATCCGGACAAGGAAGTGTTCTTTGACCCTGCGGATGGTTTTACTTTTTTGGGCTTTTTCGTAAGAGGCGGGAAGATCGATATTTCGCCGGTTTCCGTATATAAGCTTAAAAAGAAGATGTACAGAAAGACGCGTGCATTAAAACGCTGGCAGAAGCGCGGGGGGATCGAACCCGCACGCGCCGCAGCCGCATTCATAAGGATATTTAACAGAAAACTTTTAGAGAGTACAGGCGATAACGATCTTACGTGGAGCTACTGGTTCTTCTCGACCATAACGACTTCGGAAGGACTTCATGAAATAGATATTTACGCACAGGAGTGTTTAAGGTATCTTATAAGCGATAAGCGCACAAAGGCACGATACAATGTGCGGTACGAAGATCTGAAGGCACTAGGCTATAAAAGTCTTGTGCATGCATATTACGAATTCAGAAAAGAAAAAGGAGACTGAAAATGCCACAGGTTTTGGAAGACATATTGATGTTTTTGCTTAAGTATATCCTGCCGCTTTTGCTGGCTTTTATAATAAACAAGATAATTTCGAAGGCAGCCGGCAACAAAAGGCTTCACGGAAAGATACATCTGATCCTTTTAAGATCCATAATCGAAGCGCTCATATGGGTTGCGGCGGTAGTCGTGGTGCTTTCGGGCATACCGAATTTTACGAAGGGATGGGACGCGGTCATAGCAGGTTCCGGGATCGTGGCTGTTGTAGTCGGTCTTGCGGCTCAGTCATCGCTTGGCAATGTATTTGCGGGAATATCGATGTCCGCTTCGAAGTCCAGACCTTTTGATATGGGCGACAGGGTCAAGATCGGAGATTCGGATCCGGGATATGTGGTTGACATAACATTAAGACATGTCGTGATCAGGACTTATTTAAACGAAGTTATCTTTATACCCAATTCCGTTGTGGGAAATACGACGGTAATAAACTACACGGCAACCGACGGATACGGATTTCCCGTTGAAGTATATGTGGCTTACGAATCGGATGTACCGAGGGCAAAGGCCATAATGGAAGAGATAATCAATACCCATAAGAACCATTACGGAGCACCTGCGAATGTGTTATGTAAACTTCTCGGAGACTCCGGAGTTATGCTTAAAGGAACGGTGGTCACAAAGACTTTCGAGACAAATCCGACCACCTGCTCGGAAGTTTTACTTGAGATACTTAAGAGATTTAATGAGGAAGGAATCGAGATCCCTTACAACAAGATAAAGCTCATAGACAATAAATGATCGGAGGGCATATATGTACAGGGTAGATATCAACGGCAACAATGAAGTACACGGACTTAAGCGCAGCATGTTTAACCCCGGTGAGAAAGTCGAATTTACGGTATATTATGCATCCGATGCAAATACAACGGTTTCTTCCGAAGATGTTGAGCTTGAAAGGGGCGAAGTGGGTTTCGGTATGGGAACATACAGGTTCATTATGCCTCAAAAAGACGTACATGTATCGATCCGCATATCGGGGTCGGATATGATGTGTCTTAATAAAACAGAGGGTTTCAGGGATTTGAATAAATGAAGAACAAAAAGACAAATTATTTTTTAAGCATTGCTGTGCTACTTGTGATCGTTGCGGCGGTCATAATGTCCACGAATATGATAACGGGCGTTATGCGTGAGCGCACGCAGATGATCGGGCGTGAACAGCTTGATGTCGTGTCGGGTGACCTTAACGATATGCTCGGCAATGCGGAAATTTCTCTTTTAAAGATAGCCAAAGACATTGAACTTATGATCTCCGAAAATGCTTCGGACGATGAGATATTGAGTTATCTTAAAAAGACAAAGCAAGATCTTGCGTCAGAAAACTGCATAAATGTTTATATGGGCGGCGACGGATGGATAACGGTGCCGGATTTTGAGCCCGGCCCGGATTTCTCCGTTACGGACAAGAACTGGTATCAGGGCGCAAAGCGAAAAGGTGTCGGCAATATATATGTTTCTTCGGCATACGAAGATTCGGTTTCTTTAGATCCGTGTTATACGGTCTCGGTCCTTCTTAACGACAAAGAACGCGTGATCGGTCTTGATTACGATCTTACAAACATTCAGGAAAGTTTAAGCAAAGTCAGTGAAAAAACGGGCGGGGATACGCTCGTGGTCGAAGAGAGCGGCCGGATAACAGGATATTCAAACGTATCGTTTATCGGAAAGAAGATCGAGGATGTTCTTCCCGGTTATTATAATGCCTTTCGGAAGATGATCTCGACCGGCGATAAAAATGCTTCTTTTACCACCGATATAGACGGTCACGAAACAGTCATACTTTTCAGTTCGGCCAGAAGCGGCTGGTATATTATGTCGGTTGTCGATGATTGGGAACTTAATAAAGATACTTATCTTTTGCTTCGGATATGTCTGATCGCAGTTTTGGCGGCATTGGCTGTTCTTTTGATCATGCATGCCGTCAACGTAAGATCAAGGAGCAAAGAACAGTCCACCTATAAGGACGGGCTTAAGATACTTGAAGAAAAGTTCGGAGAACTTAACGACAGCCTTACGGGGATAGCGGAGTCGGTCAATCATGCGGCCAACTACGACGATATCACGAAGAGCGATCTGATCGATGAAGTCAGTGAGCAGATATATACGGTCAATGCGGATATTACCGCCTTTAAAGAGCGTATAGAGGGCGGAAAGATCGAACGTACAAGAACAAGGCGGCGCCGCGAATCAAGGATCAGCTTAAGAAATAACCGCCTTACCATGATAGGAGTGCTCCTTACTCTTGTGATCGCCATGATCCTTTCGGTCATCATTACCGTGCGGGGTATCGCGGTCGGCGGTAACAACCGTATGATGGGCGAATTGAGCGGTTATGTATATGATCTTAATGAGTGGGTAAGCAAGCAGAAGAGTGTTCTTGATTTCTTTGTAAGAAGTATCGAGAGCAATCCCGAAAGACTTAACGATTATGAAAATGCGGTAAAGTGGCTTGACAGCACCGTCTCACAATATGAAGATATTTCGGTCGCATATATGACCGATCCCGATGCGGATCATACAGTCATCATGAATAACGGCTGGCAGCCCGAGCCCGGATGGAAAGTGGAAGAAAGGCAGTGGTACAAGGATACGTTAGCCTCGGATAAAGCTGCGGGATTTTCGATATCGGCGCCTTAT
>JAEEMP010000048.1 GCA_016283275.1 Lachnospiraceae bacterium | reverse complement strand
TAATAAGAATTTACATCGATCTTCGGAGTGATCTTTCCGTTTGATGCGGCAAGGAAATTTGTCTTTTTGTAAACAGCGTAAAGCCCAAGGATGTCTTCCGTGTTATGCAGCAGAATCACTGATTCCAGTGCCTCGATCCTTTCTTTTGTTTCCTGCTTTTTGGTGATCGCATAAAGCCTGATCATACCGACAAGTTCCGCATATACTTCGATCAGCTCTCCACCGTCAAAAGAGTCTGTACGCCTGTATCCTGCGGCACTTTCAACGGTCTTCAGACGGAGGACCGGGAGAGAAAGGTATTTTTTTACCTTCATGAGATATTTATAGATGTCTATTGTCTCCGAAGCATCTATTTCCTTTCTCAGGCAATACCTCTTGGCTTTCTGGTTTATGTAAGGAATATCAAAGCCCGTACCGTTATAGTGTACAAGGGTGTTACCGTCACGCAGGCTTTCAAGGAAAGTTTTTACGAGTTCTTTCTCCTCGCTGAAGTTCTCGGCAAAGAGCAGGGTCAGAACGGCCTTACCGCCTTCATTCTTCATATATCCGATCAGGTATACATAGCTCGATTTTGCACTGAGCCCGGTGGTCTCTATGTCGAACAGTGTTATATTGTCATCAAGGATAAGGTCCTCGTTTTGCTTGATTATCTTCATTTTGTGCAACTAATACATAATCCGAACGTTGTTTTGTGAGATTGTTAACTATCTCTAAATATATCATACATTTCAAA
This sequence comes from Lachnospiraceae bacterium, assembly GCA_016283275.1. Taxonomy (GTDB): domain Bacteria; phylum Bacillota; class Clostridia; order Lachnospirales; family Lachnospiraceae; genus UBA1258. The sequence continues at coordinate 1,797 of JAEEMP010000048.1, read as the reverse complement.
ATTTGTCTTTTAATTCTGCGCTTTTTTTGTTATCATAAACTATGAATATGAGGTGTTATGCTCGGTTAATTTTATTCGAAAGGGAAGAAAATGAGAACTTGTGTTTGCAGATACTGCGGAAAAGTATATATTCAGACAAAGACCGGTCCGAAAGACTGCTGCAAGGATTGTATTCATATCGAGGATGAGAAATTCAAAAAGATCGAAGATTACCTCATACAATATCCCAACAGTAACGCAATTGAGGTTGCGGAAGGCCTGGAAATTTCCGTTATGGAAGTGATCAGATTTATCGATTCGGGCAGGCTTGTACTTGGAAAAGGCGAGTTTAAGGAGCTTTGATCTTTTAAGGTGAAGAAGCTTATATTATTATGGCCGGGGGAATAGGATCAAAATGATTTCATACATTGAAGGAACAATAATCAAAATAGATCATGACTCACTTATCGTTTTAACCGGCGGTGGGATCGGTTTTCGCGTTTTTGTGCCGATCTCGGTTTTCCGCGAGGTCAGTTCCGTAGGACATGAGATTTATTTATATACATATCTTCAGGTCAAGGAGGACGGAATGAGTCTGTTTGGATTCCTTGATGAAAGTGAGCTTGAAGTGTTTAAAAAACTGATAACCGTGAGCGGTGTCGGGCCAAAGCTTGCAATGGCGATCATGTCGGCACTTTCCGTTCAGGATCTCACCTACGCCGTGATTTCGGGAGATGCAAAAACGATTGCTACGGCACAGGGAGTGGGAAAGAAAATGGCCGAAAAGATAATTGTCGAGCTTAAGGACAGCTTTTCCGGCGATTTTTCCGTTGAACAAAACGACGCCGGCGGCTATGAAAGCATTCAGGCTGAAGCTGTTGAAGCGCTTTCCGCACTCGGCTACTCGGCTTCCGAAGCAATGAGAGCGGTAAGAACAGTAAAGATCACAGATGATATGTCGGTTGAAGACGTAGTCAGATTATCACTTAAAGAATTTTGAAGGACCCGGATAAATGCCTAAAAGACTTATTACAACAGAGATTACCGAAGAAGATAAAAAGATTGAGGGATGTTTAAGGCCCATGAAACTGTCGGAATACATCGGACAGGAAAAGGCAAAGCAAAATCTCAAGATATATATAGACGCAGCCAAAAGCAGAGGAGAGACACTGGACCATGTTCTGTTTTTCGGCCCTCCCGGTCTTGGAAAAACAACTCTTGCGGGTATCATCGCAAATGAGATGGGCGTGAACTTTAAGGTTACTGCCGGACCTGCCATCGAAAAGCCGGGAGATATGGCAGCAATCCTGAACAATCTTCAGGAGGGCGATGTCCTTTTTATCGATGAGATACACCGCCTGAACAGACAGGTTGAAGAGCTTCTCTATCCCGCGATGGAGGATTTCGCAATCGATATAGTTATCGGAAAGGGAGTTGCTGCAAAGTCAATAAGGCTTGATCTTCCGCGTTTCACGCTTGTCGGTGCGACAACACGTGCGGGAATGCTTACTGCACCGCTCAGGGACCGTTTCGGTGTGGTAAACAGGCTCGAGTATTACACGAATGACGAGCTTAAGATGATCGTTGAAAGAAGTGCCGAGGTACTCGGAATTTCCATAGATCCCGATGGAGCCATGGAGATCGCAAAGAGATCGAGAGGAACACCGAGACTTGCAAACAGGTTATTAAAGCGTGTAAGAGACTTTGCGCAGGTTAAGTTTAACGGTGTCATCACGAAAGATGTAGCTCATAAGGCCATCGATTTTCTTGAAGTTGATGAACTCGGACTTGATAATACGGACAGAGCTTTTTTAAAAT
>JAEEMP010000047.1 GCA_016283275.1 Lachnospiraceae bacterium | reverse complement strand
ATTCCAGTTCTTTTAACGGTTCCGTAAGAACTCTCACGTATCTGTATCTCTTTCCACCTTTCGGTTAAATCTGTTCATAGCCTCGTCGGTCTTATCGTCAAGCATGAGTTTTACGGCATCGACCGCAAGATTAAGAGCAGCGTCGAGGCGTTCTTTTTCTTCTTTGGAAAACCGGCTTAAAACCCAGTCCGCAAGATCCATTCTTGATGGCTTCTCGCCTATACCGACCCTGACTCTTTCAAACTCCTGTGTGCCCAGACACTTTATTATGCTCTTCATGCCGTTATGACCGCCTGCGCTGCCCGCCTTGCGAACCCTTATCCCGCCCACATCGAGGGTGATATCGTCATATACGACGATAAGTTTCTCGGGCTTAAAATAATCATACAAAGGCCGTACGGCATCCCCGCTTGAATTCATAAATGTGATGGGTTTTGCAAGGATCACTTTTTTGCCGTCAAACACGCCTTTTCCTATGAGCGCGTTAAGTTTTACGGTCTCAACGTCGATCCCGCTTAAAGCCGCGATCTTATCTATGACCATGAAACCCGTATTATGTTTTGTAGAGGCATATTCCTTGCCGGGATTGCCAAGACCCACGATTAAATACATGAATACTCCTTAAATAAGGGGATGCCTTTCGACATCCCCCATAAGACTGTCTAAAGAAAATTCCGCTTAGCGGTTTTTCTCTTTTATATGATAAATCTTTCGTTCTTCTCGACGACTATCTTGATACCGTCCTCACCCTTGTAGAACGAGTTGGCTCTTATAGTACCGTGGCTTTCCACGATACAGTTCTCGATATGAGTATTGTCGCCGATGTAGACATCGTTTAGAATTATCGAATTTTTGATGAAACAGTTGTTGCCGATATATGTCTCGCGGAAAACGACCGAATCCTCAACCGCACCGTTTACGATGGTACCGCTTGCAATAAGCGAGTTCTTGATCTGTGCGCCGATGTTGTATTTTGCGGGCGGAAGATCGTCAACTTTTGAATAGATGTTGGGATACTGTCTAAAGAAGTAATCGCGGATCTCGGGCTTTAAAAAGTCCATGTTGGTGTTGTAATAATCATCGACCGACGCGATATTGCGCCAGTAATCCTTGATCTTGTATCCGTATATCCTCTTGATATCCTTAAAACGTATAAGAACATCCCGTACGAAATCGTATCTGTCTTCTTCGGCGCACTTCTCGATCATCTCGATAAGAGCTCTGCGACGAACGACGTAAATACCGCATGAAATGGTTGAAGACTTTGCCACAACGGGCTTTTCTTCAAATTCTTCTATACGATGGTCTTCGTTCATCTTGACCGTACCGAATCTGTCAAGACCGGAAAGATCGTCGGCATCACGACATACAACGGTAATATCGGCTTTCTTTTCGATATGATACTCAAGAAGCTTGTTGAAATCCATCTTGTATACACAGTCACCCGATGCGATCACAACATACGGCTCATGGCTGTTTCTTAAGAAAGAAAGGTTCTGATAAATGGAGTCTGCGGTTCCTCTGTACCACGAATTGTTATCTGCCGTAACGGTAGGGGTGAATACAAAAAGACCGCCCTGCTTTCGTCCGAAATCCCACCATTTTGAAGAACTTAAATGCTCTCCCAGACTTCCTGCGTTATACTGTGTGAAAACGCCCACCTTCTGGATATGGGAATTGGACATGTTGCTTAATACAAAATCTATGCTTCTGTAACTTCCTGCTATCGGCATTGCCGATACGGCACGCCTTATACCGAGTTCCTTCATGCGGTGGCTCGAATTACCTCCCGCCAATACGATTCCTATTGCTCTCACTGTTCGTCACCTGCCTTTACAAGGGTCTTGCCGCTCGCAAGATATCCGTTATCATAATCGGCAGCTTCGGTCTTTCCGAATACCACACTGTTCTTTCCGATGGTGATTCCGTCGGGTATATATGACTTCTCGCCTATGGTCACGAGTCCCGCATTGTAGATCTTCGGATCTGTCTCGTTGGGTGCCTCGTCGCCCACGCCGAGTTTTGAACCTGCTCCTATCTCAACGTTTTCGGCAACTATCGCTTTGTAGATCTCGGTGCCGCTACCCACGGTCGTTCCGTTCATTATTATGGAATCTCTTATAACAGCGTCCTTTTCGACCGTGACTCCGCAGCCTATTACGGAATTGTAAACCTTTCCGAAGATCTCGCTTCCTTCGCCGATGATGCTTCTTTCAACAACGGAATCTGTCGAGAAATACTGAGGCGGAAGGGTATCCGACTTTGTATATATCTTCCAGTATTCTTCGTAAAGGTTAAACTCGGGAACTATATCGATAAGCTCCATATTGGCCTGCCAATAAGATTCAAGAGTTCCGACATCCTTCCAGTAACCGTTGAATTCGTATGCAAACAAAGGAGAGCCCTGCTTATGGCAGTGCGGAATGACATGCTTGCCGAAATCAAGCGCGGGCTGATCCGCCATTGTTACAAGTGCGTCCTTAAGTGTCTTCCAGTTAAATATGTATATACCCATGGAAGCCAGATTGCTCCTGGGATGCTCGGGCTTTTCTTCAAACTCTGTGATCTGACCCTTGTCGTCTGTGATCATGATGCCGAAACGCTTTGCCTCTTCCATCGGAACGGGCATAACGGCTATGGTAACTTCGGCGTTATTGGCCTTATGGAAATCAAGCATAACCTCGTAATCCATCTTATATATATGGTCACCCGAAAGTATAAGTACATAATCGGGGTTATAAGTCTCCATATAATCGATGTTCTGATATATAGCATTTGCCGTACCGGTATACCACTCACTGTTCTCACTCTTTTCATAAGGAGGAAGAACGGTAACGCCTCCGACGTTACGGTCCAGATCCCACGGAATGCCGATACCTATATGAGTATTTAATCTTAACGGTTGATACTGGGTAAGCACACCGACGGTGTCGATACCCGAATTGATACAATTAGACAGCGGGAAGTCAATGATACGGTACTTGCCGCCAAAGGATACTGCAGGTTTTGCCATCTTAGAGGTAAGCACGCCCAATCTGCTTCCCTGGCCGCCGGCCAAAAGCATGGCAATCATTTCCTTCTTGATCATAAGTAAAATTCCTCACTTTTTATTCTCACAGGGTATATTTCCTGCGGATTTTATGTATACTAAATTTAGTTTAACCCAAATTTACCCAATTTTCAATGTTTTTAGAGGGATTTACTTTTTATTTTTCGGTGTTAAAATTTATGTGTTAAGGAGATATTATATGGAGATCAGATTTGATAAACCAATGCATATATATTTTATAGGAATCGGCGGCGTAAGCATGTCGAGTCTTGCCGAGATCCTGATAAAAGAAAAATTCACCGTTTCGGGTTCCGATTCAAGAGAAAGTGATGCTGTTACGCATTTAAGGAGTATGGGCGCGACCGTTTATATCGGGCAGGAGGTCTCACACATCGAAAAAGACGTGGACCTTTGTGTTTATACCGCCGCCATTCATCCCGACAATCCCGAAATGATATATATAAACGAACATAACGTTCCTTCCATGACAAGAGGCGAATTTCTGGGGCTTTTAATGAAAAACTATAAAGTCCCGATAGCAATAAGCGGAACGCACGGAAAGACCACGACCACTTCCATGATAAGCGAGATCCTTTTAAAAGCGGGAATGGACCCCACTATCTCCGTCGGCGGCATATTAAAAAGCCGGGGGACCGGCACGGTCATCGGCAGCAACGATTATTTCGTGTTCGAAGCCTGCGAATACACAAACAGTTTTTTAAGCTTCTTTCCCAAGATCAGCCTTATCTTAAATGTCGAAGAAGATCACCTTGATTTCTTTAAGGATATCGACGATATAAGAAATTCTTTCAACGCTTTCGCAAAGATCCTTCCAAAGGACGGTCTTCTTATAATAAACGGAGAGATCGATGCTTTTGACAAGATCGTTGAAAACATCAAATGTCCGTATGTTACTTACGGATCCGATAAAAGGTTCGATTACTTCCCCGAAGATATAATATTCGATGATGACGGGCATCCTTCTTTTACCTGCGTCATTAAAAAAACAGGGAAAAAGATCCCGGTAAAACTCCACCTTACCGGCATCCACAACGTATATAACGCCGTAGCGGCGATCGCGGTTTCCGACTATCTCAATATAGCCGAAGAACACACTGTAAAGGCTCTTGACGAATGCTCCGGATCAAAGCGGAGATTCGAAGATCGCGGAAGCTTTAACGGAGTTAAGGTGATCGACGATTACGCGCATCACCCGACCGAGATAGCGGCAACCCTGAATGCCGCAAGAAAGACCAAATACAACAAACTGTGGTGTGTTTTCCAGCCTCACACCTATACACGCACAAAGGCATTTTTGCATGAATTTGCCGATGCGTTGTCTCTGGCCGATCACGTGGTGCTTGCCGATGTATATCCCGCAAGAGAACAGGATATTTACGGTTGCAATTCTTCCAATTTATACGAAGAACTTATCAAAAAAGGGTGCGATTGCACATACTTAAAATCTTTTGAAGCCATTGAGGAATTTTTATACAAAAATTGTATCAACGGAGATTTGTTAATAACTATGGGTGCCGGAGATATCGTTAAAATCGCCGATAAACTGGGCTCAAAATAACTTATCCACTTTATCCACTTTTTTTATGTGTTTTATGTTACTTAAAAAAAGTGGATATTTTATTTTATAAAACACCGTATTTTACAGTACTTCCATTTTTTATCCACATTTTCCACATTTTTGACCATGCGGGACAAATCCAGTATCCGTCGCGTTTTTCGGCATTTTCCCTATTTGCTTTTTATATATTCTTTGTTACAATTCCGAATGTTCAAAGATTACTATAAGGGTGTGTTTTAAATGGATTTATTTGTTTCACGGGATGACGCCGCATCCGCTACCGTCGTTTCGAATCTCTTCATTGACGAATATATGAAGGATGCGAACGACGCGCAGATAAAGGTGTATCTCTACTTATTGAGAATGATGAGTGCGGGGCTTTCTACGGACATTCCAAAAATGGCCGATCTGTTCAATCATACCGAGAGAGATATTTTGCGTGCCCTCAAATACTGGGAGCAAAAAGGTCTCTTAAGACTTGAGTATGACGACTTGAATTCTCTTTCAGGAATCAAATTCCTTAAACCCAATACACCGGGCAGCAAACAAAAAATTCCTTCCCCTGTATCGTCTTCGGTGCCTGTCACCTTAAAGGTCGTTCCCGAAGAAGAGGATGTTCCCAAATTCAGGGAAAATGTTTCTTATTCCAAGGAACAGATCAAGGAGTTCAAGGAGGCCGAAGATACTTCTCAAATTGTTTTTGTTGCCGAACAGTATCTTAAAAGAACCCTTTCCGCTTCGGACATCCAGTCATTGTATTTCATCGTGGATGAACTTAAATTCACCTGCGAAATGACGGATTATCTGCTTCAGTATTGTCTCGACCGCGGCAAGGAAAGCTTCTCGTATATCAAAAAAGTAGCGATATCCTGGGCTCAGTCCGGTATATCGACGCCCAAGCAGGCCAAGGCGCTCGCAGGCACACGTTACGAGAAGTATGTTTACACGGTGTTGAAGGCTCTGGGGAAATCTAATGTTCCCCAGCCGCCGGAGGCCGATATGGTCATCAAGTGGTACAGGGAATTCGGGTTCCCTCTCGATATTATTTTGGAAGCATGCAACAGAACCGTAATGGCAACCGAATCCCATCGTTTGGAATATTGCGACAAGATCCTTTCGGGATGGAAAAACGAGGGAGTTCATCATATGGAAGATATACAAAGAGCCGACGCGGATTTTAAGAGATCCAGACAGAGTCAGCGCGTTGTTTCTTCCGTAACAGCTAAGGGAATGGGACAGTTTACAAGAACCGATTATGATTTTGATGCTCTGGAAAAGATCATGAGCAATTAAGTTTTTGCAGACTGCGGATTATGAGGTTGATATGGCTTTAACAAATACCCAGTACGAATCCATAATAAAAAAATACGATGAAACGCAGATGGAAAACAGACGTATACTCGACAAACGGAGAGAATACGTCTATTCTCATGTTGAGGGGTTTAAAGAACTTGAGGATTCCGTAGTGTCCGTTTCTCTGGATTATGCAAAAAAGAAACTCGGCGGCGATGAATCCGCTTTGGAAGAACTTCACGCACTTTTGGACGATTTAAGGGAGATGAAGGCCTCTTTGCTTAAGGGTGTCGGGCTTCCCGCAGATTATCTTGACCCCATATATACCTGTCCCGATTGTAAGGATACCGGATATATCGGCACCCAAAAGTGCCATTGCTTTGTGAAGCAGAT
>JAEEMP010000046.1 GCA_016283275.1 Lachnospiraceae bacterium | reverse complement strand
GCTCGTTGGTATCTATTACCGTAATATTATGTCCTTCAACACTTAACTGTTTGGCTATGGTGGAACCTACGTTTCCGCTGCCAACAATGATTATCTTCATAAACTCTCCAATTTACGCTCACAAATATGCGTTTCATCAATTGATCGGAATTCCCTCTTCCATCGCCCTTGTCATGCAGCCTTCTTTGGCATTTCCAATCTCGCAAATCGTGGGGGTGTCCTCGTCAATACAGCTCTGACAGGCCGGACACGGCATTGTGGTGCCGCATATGTCTCTTGGAACGGCTTTACCGAGGGCGTTGTGTTTGCAGTCATGGCACCAGCATCTTTCGCATGCCTTGAAATTCATTACTCCGATCTCATTGCCACTGCTTTTAGCAGGCTTTGCCTGCGGTTTCGGGCGTACTTTCTTCTCAGCCTCTGCCTTAACTTCGGCTTCCGCTTTTGCTCTTGCCTCAGCCTCCGCTTTGGCCTTTGCCTCGGCTTCCGCCGCTGCCTTAGCTTCTGCTTCTGCTTTTACTTTTGCCTCCGCTTCCGCCGCCGCCTTGGCTTTTGCCTCGGCTTTCGCCGCTGCCTTGGCTTCTGCTTCTGCTTCTGCTTTTGCTCTTGCCTCAGCCTCCGCTTTGGCTTTTGCTTCCGCTTCCGCCGCTGCCTTGGCTTCTGCTTCTGCTTCAGCAGTTTTGGCCTCAATTTCAAATGAGAGCTGTTCGGGTTCCGGCGGAGGGATCGGCTTTATGCGTCGCACTCCCGGTTCGCGAACCTTTACGTGAGCGCCCTGATCGTCCGTATATTCACTTATAAGCCCCAGAAAATCGAGCTGACCGTCAAGATCTTTGCCGCTCATCATACGTCCTTTTTTTAAGTTTAAATGCCGTCGGACACACGTCCGCCACATTAGTTCACACTCCAATATAAGTTACCACATTTTACCCCAAAATTCAATCAAATGCACCCTGCGAAACAAAGCTGCATCCTAAGATACAAAGCAACGCTCCGGGGTACAAAGCAATGCATCGAGGTACAAAGCAATGCAACGAGCTACAAAGCAATTTATCTAAAACTGAAACAAATGAAAAAAATCGGGGCAGCTTATGCCGCCCCTTACACTTAATATCGTCAACCTCTTAAGCTGCCGTTATAACCGCTTAAAACCCACGTTTATCGCCTGTTATTCATCTGTACCTTTCACGGGATCGTCTGCCGCGTTCGGATCGTATTCGAGAATATCTCCCGGCTGGCAGGATAATGCGTCACATATCGCTTCCAGCGTCGAAAATCTGATCGCGCTGATCTTTCCTGTTTTCATCTTGGACAGATTGACATTGGTAATGCCGACTTTTTCGGCCAGATCGTTTAAACTTATCTTTCGGTCGGCCATAACTCTGTCGAGTCTTAATATAATCTTACCCATTCACGGCCTCCCTTATAATGTTTCGTCCGATTCCTGCTGCAGAACCGCACCGTACCTAAATATATATGTCAAAGCAAATATGACTACGATAGTAAACACTACCGCTATATTGATCGAAAGATTAACCTTTGGCGAACCCGACATATATGCGATCATATAGTTTCCAAGCATTGAAAACACCGACCACGGGATGAGAGATATTGCAAAGAGCCGCATCTTTTTGATGACTTCCTCGTCAAACGGCGAATTGCACTTTGCAAATGCCTTGCACAAAAATCCGGCGCATAAAAGCGTGAAAAAAGAAAAAACACAGATCACGGCCAGAAATACGAATGCCATTGAAAGTTTTTCAAATGAGAAAGTCGATGTCTCGGTTACAGTATCAAAATATACCTTTGTACCTTCAACCCTGTAATCGGAACCGGTTTCGGGGTCTGATGTAAAGATTGCAAAACCCGACTTCTTGATCTCGTCTATCGATTCTCTTATCTGCTCATCGTTCGCCTCTTCATCAACTTTTGAAAAATCAAGCATTCCCGTAACCATGACCGAAGTCTTAAAGCTGAAAAAATCTTTGGGTACAACAGCCACCATTGTTGAGAAAAAGATAAGAGCTGCAAAAGTAACTACTGTTATCACTTCTGCGACTATCATGACGATATGCCCGATCTTTCCCGCTTTATTTATACGCTTTACTGCTTTTTCTTTATTAAGATCCATATCATGCTCCCTTATTGTTATCGATAAACTTTTATCGTTTATCGATAATTCTGTTATATCATTTTGCACATGCCGTGTCAACACCGGAGCATAAGATTTGCACTATATAAAAAGGCCGGACGGGAATGCCCGTCCGGCCTTATATCGGCTATATCTAAAACGTCTGTCTAAAAGATCACTTCTGCACAACATCGTCGGGAAGTGCGATCTTTTCTTCAACAACCTTCTGCTTTTCATAGCACTTAAACGAGAAGTCGATCTCACCCTTATCAAGTTTGGGTGTGATAAACGATACAAGCGGAACAACCACAAGACCGCCAAGCATCGCAAATGCGCCTGCGTTGATGGGCGAAAACCACTTGGTGAACATATTGGCAACCGTTATACCTACACCGTATATGAAACCTGCCCATACGCCGAGTCTGGTAACGCCTTTCCAGTAGAGACCGTAGAGAAGCGGAGCCAGGAAAGCACCTGCAAGTGCGCCCCATGAAATACCCATGAGCTGTGCGATGAATGTCGGGGGCTTCATGGCCATAACAACGGATACCACGATGAATACCACAATGAATATCCTCATGATGAGAAGCTGGAGTTTCTCGGACATGTTCTTGACAAGATTACCCTTTATAAGGTCAAGCGTAACCGTGGAACTTGATGTAAGCACAAGGCTTGAAAGTGTTGACATCGAAGCGGAAAGAACAAGCACAACTACCACACCGATAAGTATATCGGGAAGTTTTGAAAGCATATTGGGAATTATCGCATCAAATACGATTTTTCCGTCCACAGTTATGTCGGCCACATCGTTAAGTCTGGCAAAACCGCCCAGGAAGTAGCATCCGCCGGCGATAACGATCGCAAAGAATGTAGATATTATCGTTCCGGTCTTGATAGCCTTTTCATCTTTTATGGCATAGAATTTCTGAACCATCTGAGGAAGTCCCCATGTACCGAGGGAAGTAAGTATTACTACGCCTAAAAGGCTTGCGGGGTCGGGTCCCAGGAAAGAAACAAATGCACCCTGAAGTCCCTGTGTCACGGGTACATCACTTTCCATTGCGGAAAGAGTCTTATAAGCCTCCATAAATCCGCCGTTTGAATTGAGTACCGCAGCTATGACCGCGATAATTCCGACGATCATGATGATACCCTGTATAAAGTCATTGATGGCCGTTGCCATATATCCGCCGAGTATTACATATACACCGGTAAGTATTGCCATTACGAGAACACATACGGTATAAGGGATATTAAATGCCATTCCGAAAAGTCTTGAAAGACCGTTGTAAACCGATGCCGTATAAGGGATCAGGAATACGAACGCAATCAAAGCCGCTACGATCCTGATCGCTTTGGAATGATATCTGCGTCCGAAGAAATCGGGCATAGTTGCAGTATCAAGATGTTTACTCATAACTCGTGTACGTCTTCCGAGTACCACCCATGCAAGCAATGAACCTATAATTGCATTACCCAGTCCGATCCAGGTTGATGCAAGACCGAATTTGTAACCGAACTGTCCGGCATAACCTACAAATACAACGGCACTGAAATATGATGTGCCGTACGCAAATGCCGTAAGCCACGGACCGACCGCTCTTCCACCGAGCACAAATCCGTTAACGTCCTTGGCTGCCTTACGTGAATAAAGTCCCACAGCAACCATTACTCCAAAGAATAACACGAGTAATATTATTTTTGTGACCATATCTCTTTCTCCTTGCTTTCGCGCTTAAACGCGTTTATGCGTAGACGCTTTAAAGCCATAAAGCGTTAAAGCAATTATATGCCCGTTTTCCCGCTCTTGTCAACAGAAAATATTAATGTAAACCGCCGGTTGACAAACTGAAAAGTCGGATTTATGGAATGCAACCGCCCCCCAAAGATAAGATTTAGGTGTAAAATAAATCACGGAGGGGCACAGCCCGGAAAGGAACAATATGATATTAGCAGATAAGATAATCAACGAAAGAAAGAAAAACGGATGGTCGCAGGAAGAACTTGCGGAAATGCTTTCGGTCTCAAGACAGTCCGTATCAAAATGGGAAGGCGCACAGGCAGTTCCGGATCTTAACCGTATTATACAGATGGCTGAGTTGTTCGGTGTAACAACCGATTACTTATTAAAGGATGAGATCGAGGATCCCGGAAACTCCGTATCCGACAGCGCCGATGAATCGCAAAGTCTTCGCAAAGTATCATTGGAAGACGCAAGCAGATACATCAATACCGTTGCCAAAAACACACCCAGCGCAATAATCGCAACCGTTCTTTTTGTATTATGCGCAGCTCCCCTTATATTGCTTGCGGGACTTTCGGTGTTTTTTGAAAACATAATGTCTCAGAATACCGCAGTCCTTATCGGACTTATCACTTTATTCGCAGCGATCGCTGTCGGAGTATTGTTGTGGATAATGATCGAAGCAAGGGAGAAGGAATTTGAATATCTCAAAAAGGAAGATTTCGAAACTCTCTACGGTGTATCCGGTATGGTAAAAGAAAAGAAAGGTCTGTTTGACAAGAAGAAAACGATCCTTAATTCAATAGCCGTGATGCTGTTCATATTAAGTCCCGTCGGAGTCATCACCGCCGCTTTGACAGGATCTTCCAACATGGCGATCATTCTGTGTGTGGATCTGATACTTATCATGGTAGCCGTCGGAGTCGGAATATTATTATATACTTCACGTATCGGCGGTTCCTACGATCTTCTGCTCGGAGAAGGTAAACTCAGCAGATCGGAGCGCAGGATCAATAAAAAAATGGATGCTTTCAACGGTATATACTGGTGCCTGGTAGTAGCGGGATTTATGTTCGCAGGTCTT
>JAEEMP010000045.1 GCA_016283275.1 Lachnospiraceae bacterium | reverse complement strand
TATCGTTACTCTTCTTGATATCAACAACTCCGTTCCCAAGGATATGTACAAAGAGTCCATCGAAGGCAAGTTTGATTACAAGTTTACCGATACATTCATGGGCTTCCACTGCGGTAACACATGTACAAAGAAGCTTGCTTTCCATGAGATGAAGTATCAGAAGATCATGGCAAGAAACCTTCCTATCGAAGTTACCAACGGTACTCTTGAAGGTGATATCGCTCCCGGTGAGATCACATTCTATCGTCTTCAGTCTACAGCAGACAACAAGTTAAGAGCTTACCTTGCAGAAGGTGAAGTTCTTCCTGTAGCTACAAAATCGTTCGGTGGTATCGGTGTATTCGCCATCAAGGAAATGGGTCGCTTCTATCGTCACGTACTTATCGAGAAGAACTTCCCTCACCACGGTGCAGTTGCATTCGGTCACTACGGAAAGGCATTGTTCGAAGTATTTAAGTATGTCGGTGTTCCGATCGAAGATCTTAATTACAATCAGCCGGCAAGTCTTCCTTATCCGACCGAGAATCCTTTTAAGTAAAATAAAGGCGTTAAGAGCCCTTCGCAACTTGTTGCGGAGGGCTCTTTGTTGTATACTTAAAGGGATTCTTTTGTGGAAAGATCACATTTAGGAACATATAAGGGGGTTAATATGAAGATAGTTGTCTTGGAGCGTTCAAGCGTCGGGCTTGATGTATCGGTTTCGATCTTCGAAGAACTCGGAGATGTCACTTATTATAACAATACGGCATATGAAGAGATCGCCGGCAGAGTCAAAGATGCCGATATAATCGTGGCAAACAAGAGCAAGCTTAATGAGGCTACATTAAAGGACGCAAAGAATGTTAAGCTTATCTGTGAGTTTGCTACAGGCTTTGATAACGTGGATATCGAATACTGTAAGAAACGCGGAATAGGTGTTTGCAATGTAAGAAATTACAGTACCGATATGGTGGCTCAGCATACATTCGCAATGGCCCTGTATTTATCGGAAAAGCTCGAGCACTACGACAGATACGTAAAGAGCGGTCAGTATGCAAGCCAGGATCGTTTTTCCAATTTTGATATTCCGTTCTATGAACTTACGGGTAAGACATGGGGCATAATCGGTATGGGAAATATAGGCCGTCGTGTAGCCAAGATCGCCGAAGCGTTCGGATGCAGGGTAATCTTCTATTCGGTTACCGGTAAATCGACGGTTACGGAATATGAAAGGGTTGACTTTGATACGATCCTTAAGGAATCGGATTATCTGTCCCTGCACTGTCCGCTTTCGGATCTTACAAGGGATCTTATCGATGCCGAAGCCTTATCGAAAATGAAAAAGACCGCATATCTTATAAATGTGGCCCGTGGCCCGGTTGTAAACGAGCAGGCACTTTACGATGCTTTAGTGGACGGAAGGATCGCAGGCGCAGGACTCGATGTTCTTTCTAAAGAGCCCATTTCAAAGGATAATCCGCTTTCCAAGATCCAGGATTCGGAAAAACTCATAATCACACCTCATCTTGCATGGGCTTCCGTTGAGGCAAGAGAGAGATGCGTTCAAATGAATTATGACAATATCAAGGCGTTTTTAAACGGCGAAGAATTAAGCCGTGTGGATAAATAAACATTTAAAGGAGAAACAATGAGTCGTAAGATCGGAATAATCGGAGCCATGGAGCTCGAAGTGGAAAAGCTTATCGAAGCCATGGAAGATAAAAAGGAAATCGAATATGCAAAAAGGACCTTTTATGAAGGTAAGCTTGAGGGTACCGATATAGTGCTTGCACGCTGCGGTGTGGGAAAGGTCAACGCAGGTGTTACGGTTCAGATGATGGTCGATAAGTTTGGTATCACAGAGATCATCAACACCGGTGTAGCCGGATCGCTTAACGAAAAGATCGATATAGGCGACATAGTGCTTGCCACAAATGCCGTATATCATGATATGGAAGCTATCGCTTTCGGCTACGAGCGCGGACAGGTTCCTCAGATGGATGTTTTTGAGTTTCCCACAAGCAAAAAACTCGTGGACTGCGCGGAAGCAGCTTGCAAAAAGGTCAATCCGGATATCAAGGTATTTAAGGGGCGTATTGCTTCGGGTGATCAGTTTATTGCGGATAAAGACACCAAAAACAATATAAAGAAGTATTTCGATCCTCTCTGCGTGGAGATGGAAGGGGCCGCAATGGCACATGTGGCTTACCTGAATGATATAGGTTGTCTTATCATAAGAGCCATTTCCGATAAGGCCGACGATTCCGCAGAGATGGATTATCCGACCTTCGAGAGAAAAGCAGCGATCCACTGTGCCGGCATGGTACGTGAAATGATGAAAAACATGTAATTTATGAGGTAAATATATGAAGGTTTCGCAGAGTGAATATATAAGGGCCAACAAACCGCTTTTTAAGGAGCTTACCGAAGAACTTCTTAAAAGTTATGCATATGTTTCTCTTCTGGCTGAAGATGCCGAAGGAAAAGTGTACAGCATATCTAAATCAGGTATCAATATCGATGCAAAGAACGATCTTCTTTCAAGAAGAGGTTTTGTGGTTAAAGTTTATGATAACGGTCTGTTTGCCGAATATTCGGGAAATGACATTTCAAAAGAAAAGATCGGCGAGATAGTTAAGATCGTAAAAGAAAAACTTTTAATCCTCGGGGAAAAGAACGAAAAGTCATCATATAAGATACCGGATGACAAGCCGATGACTTTTTCAAAGTCAACGGACTATCTCATCGACCCTGCCGATATGGGCGACAATAACATAATCGAAAGACTTACCGTACTCTATGAAAAGGGTATGGATTACGATGACAGGATCCTTAATTTTGTGGCATCTGCCAATTACCAGAAGTATTCAAAACTGTTTCTTTCAAAGAACAGGGATATGGAACAGAACATAATGTGGACCACGGCTATGGTGCGTGCCATGGCGCTTAGGGGTGAGGAAGTCAAGGACTGTTATCTCCCCTGCTCGGTCTTGGGCGGCATGGAGTTGCTGAATAATCTGGACGATGAAGTTGAAAAGGCATGCAAGACCGCTATAGAGCTTCTTGAATCAGAGCCGTTACCTCCCGGAAAGTATGAATGTATCTGTACTCCCGAAGTAACGGGTATGATCGTGCATGAAGCATTCGGTCACGGTGTTGAGATGGATATGTTTGTAAAAGACAGAGCCCTTGCGAAGAATTTTATAGGTGAGTATGTGGCTTCACCTCTTATCACCATGCACGACGGAAATCTTGTGGATGAGACCGCAACATTTTTCTTTGACGATGAAGGTACAATGGCAAAAGACACCGTTATCATCGACAAGGGTATTTTGGTTGCCGGCATGAGCGATCTTCAGTCTGCGGGCGCTTTGGGCACGGAGCCGACCGGAAACGGAAGGCGTCAGGACTATGAGCACAAGGCTTATACAAGAATGACCAATACGTATTTTGAAGCAGGCAAAGATAAGGTTGAAGACATGATCGCCTCCGTTAAGGACGGTCTTCTTTTGGAGAATCCTTCTTCGGGTATGGAAGATCCCAAGAACTGGGGTATTCAGTGCATGGTCAATATAGCCCGTGAGATCAAGGACGGAAAACTCACCGGAAAGCTCTATTCACCGATAGTGTTGACCGGATATGTACCCGATCTGCTCAAATCCATTTCGATGGTCTCCGATAAGCTTGAAGTATGCGGAAGCGGGTACTGCGGCAAAGGCTATAAGGAATGGGTTAAGGTTTCTGACGGCGGCCCTTACATCAAGGCAGAGATACAACTGGGCTAACGGAGGGTATTAAGATGGAAAGATACGTAAGATTACTTAAGGAATGCGGAGTCGGCGAGTGGTTTATAAGACAGGAATCCCGAACCTCCAATGAACTTTTCTTTATAAAGAAAAAACTTGATATGAGACGCATAAAGGATGTTACCGATGCGAATATCGCCGTCTATAAGGAAGAAGAAAAAGACGGTAAAAAACTCAAAGGCCGTACGGACATCATTGTATCGTCGTCAATGAGCGACGAAGAGATCAAAAAGAAGATCGAAGGCGCAAAATATGCGGCGGGCTTTTCGCTTAATAAGTATTATGAACTTCCCAAGGCCGAAAAGAGCGATCCGGTCATAAAAGAAAGCGACTTAAACGGAAAAACTCTTTCCGATATAGCAGATGCTTTTGTAAAGGCAGCATATGAGGAAGATAACGATAAAGATGCTTTTATCAATTCCCTTGAGTTGTTTGTGGAAGAGATAAAGGTTAAGATGCTCGGTTCAAACGGCACCGATGTTTCTTTTGTAAAACGACAGGTAAAGGGCGAATTTGTGGCACAGTGTAAAACTCCTCAGGATGTTGAAACACACAGAAGTTTTTCTTATGACACAATGGCGCTTAAGGAACTTAAAAAACTTATTGCCGATACCCTTACAATGACAAAAGACAGAGCTACAGCCACCGAGATGCCTTCAAAAGGAGATTACGATGTTCTTCTTTCGGATATGTATGTGCCCGATATTTTCGACCTTTACGGTTCGCGTGCTCATGCCGCATATATATATCCGGGCTACTCCAATTACGAAGTAGGCAAGCCGGTCCAGGGTGAGGATGTTAAGGGCGATCTTATAAATGCGGACTTTTTGCCCGACAATCCGTTCAATGCCGAAGGCATAAAGATGATCGAAAGAGAGTTTATAAAGGACGGCATACTTAAAACCCTTCACGGCGACCAGAGACTTTCTTATTACTTAAACATCCCGCAGATAGGAACCTATGCAAAAGTAAGGGTAAAAGAAGGAAAGGTTTCTTTTGCCGATATGAAGAGAGACTGTCTTCATGTAGTCAATTTCTCCGATTTTCAGGTAGATCCGCTTGACGGTTCTTTTAAGGGAGAGATAAGACTTGCTTATAAATACGATGAAAACGGAAATAAGACATGTTTGACCGGCGGATCCGTTAACGGTAATCTCTTAAAGTGTCAAAACGATCTTATGTTTTCAAAAGAAACGGAGAAGCTTTCAAACTATGAAGGCCCTCTTGCGATAAAGTTTAAAAATGTATCCGTAAGCGGTAAGTAAAAAGGAGAAGCCCATGACCATTTCCCTTTGCATGATAGTCAAAAACGAAGAAAAGATATTGGCCCGCTGCCTTGATTCGCTTAAGGGCATTTATGATGAAGCGATAATAGTGGACACGGGTTCAACGGACAGAACAAAGGAGATAGCCCTAAAATATACCGACAAGGTATATGATTTTGAATGGGTGGATGATTTTGCCAAGGCGCGCAATTTTGCAATGAGCAAAGCGACATGTGATTACATATATATGGCAGATGCCGATGAAGTTCTGGACGATGAAAACAGGGAAAAGTTTTTAACGCTTAAAAAAGCTTTGGACGGTGAAGTCGAAGTGGTCCAGATGAGCTACGTTAATCAGCTTTCGAACGGAAGTGTTTATAACTTTGATAAAGAACTTCGTGCGAAGCTTTATAAGCGTGAGCGTTCTTTTGTGTTCGTGGATCCCATTCATGAAGTTGTAAGAGAATCGCCGGTCGTATACGACAGTGATATAGATATCATCCATATGCAGGCGGAAAGCCATTCGGGACGCGACCTTGAGATCTTTCGAAAGGCGGTCATCCGGGACGGCACATTAAGCGAGCGTCTGATAAACATGTATGCGAGAGAACTTATCCTTGCGGGCAAAAAAGAAGATTTCGACAAGGCGTTTGACTTCTTTAAAGCCGTTGCCGATGAGGGAAAGGTTTCGGAGCAGACATTAAGGGTAGTATATGTGGTACTTGCGGAAACGGCTTTGATAGACAGCAATACCGATCTTATCCTTAAATATGCGCTTAAGGATATCGCAAGTGAGGGTTCAAGCGAGATGTGCTGCATACTCGGCGCATATTTTGAAGTTTTGAAGGATTATAATGAAGCGGCAATGTGGTTTTACAATGCCCGTTATGAGACACAGCCCATCATAAATATCCGTTCCCACGGCGAGATAGCGCTTAAAGGCCTTATCCGTGTATACGGCGAGGCCGGAGAAAAAGAACTCGCCGAAGGATTTATGGAGGAACTTGAAAGAATAAAAAGAGAGGAAGCCTAAGAATGACAAAAGCAAAGATCAGGGCTTATATGCGGGATAACTTCACGGAAGTTCTGCATACTACCCTAAACCCCGAAGGTCCGGGAGTGGTGAGGATCCATCTGATCCCGCCAAGATACGATGAAGAGGATATTTATTCAAGTGTTGCGATAATAAACGGCCAGGATATAATACCGGTCAATTATTCATGGACGATCCTTCTTGCGGAATTTATCAAAGAGCTCAATAAATACAGCGGTAAAGAACTTTCCGATGAAGATGTTGCAAATATCCTTAACAACACCTGTAAAAACGTTAAAAAGGTGTTTAAGTTCATCCCCAAGCGTACCCTTAAAAGTGACCTCTTTAGGATCATGGACAATTTTAAAAAGATCGCCTACGGTGAAGAACCCGATGAAGAGATCGACTATATGAATATCGGAGAATATGCTCCGTTTATGCGTGCGCCTCACAGAATGGATCTTCTTGTAAGTTCCATGCAGAAAAACGGCAACTGGCACTGTAATCAAAAGTGTCTCCATTGTTATGCTGCGGGTCAGGCCGAGGCCGAAGAAGAAGAATTATCGACCGAAGACTGGATAAAGATCCTTGATAAGTTGAAAGCTGTCGGTATTCCGCAGGTTACTTTTACCGGCGGAGAGCCCACAATGCGTGAAGATTTATTTGAACTTATAGATCATGCAAGATGGTTTGTATCGAGACTTAATACAAACGGTATAAAGCTTACGAAAGAATACTGTGAGAAATTAAGAGAAGTTGAGATAGACAGTGTTCAGATCACTTTTTATTCGTACGATAAGGATATCCATAATACACTTGTAGGTGCTCCGATGTACGATAATACCGTTGCGGGCATCAAAAATGCACTTGAGGCCGGCATTAACTTAAGCATCAACACCCCTCTTTGTACGACAAACAGAGACTATGTAAAAACCCTTGAGTTTTTGCATGATCTCGGAGTCCTGTATGTAACATGCTCGGGTCTTATAACAACGGGAAATGCGGCACTTGAAGCTTCGGAGGATCTTCAGCTTTCAAAAGAAGAGATAAAAAAGATCCTTGCCGATGCTACCGAATATGCATACGCAAACGGAATGGAGATAAGCTTTACGTCTCCCGGCTGGATCGAAGAAGAGTTCTTCCCCGAACACGGATTATCCACACCCAGCTGCGGAGCCTGCCTTTCCAATATGGCGATCACCCCTTCGGGAAATATCGTTCCCTGTCAGAGTTGGCTTTCGGATGATGTCATGGGCAATATCTTAACCGACGACTGGGACAAAGTTTGGAATAGTGACAAGTGTAGAGACAGGCGTGAATATTCCGCCGAAATGCTGGGCGAGTGCCCTTTAAGGAGGGAAAGAGATGAAAAATAAGATTACCCTTCTTTTATCGATATTGTTTTTGGCCTTTCTTGGTTTTTCAAATAAGGCTTATGCGGCTCCGACCGATGAGATCTTAAACTATGATATAACGGTATCGGTCAACGACGATGCGACTCTTGATATGACATATCATATCGACTGGAAGGTTTTGGAGTCGGATTCATTGGGCCCCGTTGAATGGGTAACGGTCGGCATACCCAATTCGCATTATATAAGCTACGATGCGCTTACAGACAATATTTCGGATATAAGCTACTCATCGTCGGATGGTGCGATAAGGATCGATTTTGACGATAAGTATTACGAAGGCGAAGTCATAAGCTTTGAGTTTAAAGTTGTCCAGGATTATATGTACCAGGTGGATAAGTTCACCATGGGCGAGACTGTTTATTCTTTTACGCCCGGATGGTTTGACGGAATTGATGTAGACAGTCTTTCGATCAAATGGGAAGCCGATAAAGCCACGAGCTGGACACCCGACTGTCTTATTGACGGCCCTTACCTTGTATGGAACACATATCTTGGTGCCAATGAGACTTATACGATCAGTGTTACATATCCAAACGATGCATTCGGTTTTGATATGAGTAAGACCGCAGATACCGATAAAAACTCAAGCTATGATTACGACTATGATTATGACTATCATTACGACAATAACTCAAAAAAGAGTATTGCCGAAACGATCGGAACCCTGATAGCAGGGCTCATCGCCCTAATCTTTTTCCTGGCGTTTTCGATCGGTCCGTTTGTCGTTGTGGGATTTTTGATCTACAAAGCCGGAAAAGGGCTTAACTCATCCGTTCCGCAGACAAAAAAGCAGGTTAAAAGAACGCTTATCAAGTATTATCCCACATGTCCGGGCTGCGGTGCTTCAAGACCGGAAGGCAAGGAAAAATGCGATTACTGCGGAAGAAGCTTTATCGAGAGTGAAGAAGTTATCGAAGAAAAAGATATTCCGAATCCTTCGGCATATAATAAGGCAGGTCTTTACAGATACGGTTCGGATTCGAACAGCTACATGCGTGTAAATGTAATCAGCGTCCCTGTTCCGCGATCTACACCGTCCAGGAGTTCTTCAAGCAGCAGTTCCTCTTCAAGATCTCACAGTTCCTGCGCACACAGTCACTGCGCCTGTGCAAGTCATTGTGCATGTGCCTGCGCCTGCGCGTGTGCCGGCGGCGGAAGAGCGGGCTGTACCACAA
The DNA here is from genome assembly GCA_016283275.1 of Lachnospiraceae bacterium. GTDB lineage: Bacteria > Bacillota > Clostridia > Lachnospirales > Lachnospiraceae > UBA1258. The sequence goes on along the minus strand of JAEEMP010000045.1, from coordinate 58,963 downwards.
AAGATTTCTACAATACGGGACTTAAGCTTAAGCAGTTAGACCTTAAGAAGAAAAAGAAGAAATAAGACAGGATCAAAAAAGGAGCCGCATTTTTGTTGCGACTCCTTTTAATTATGCGCTTATGCTTTGGTGGGATGCGCTCGCATCTACCGACCTGCTTATTTTGTAAAATCTTCAATGAGTTTCATTATGGTGAGTGTAGGCTGCATCTGATCGGATTTATTCATCGCATCGATGTAACTTTGTCTGTTCTGATACAAATCGGCCAAAGCTTTCATGAAGCTCTTTTCGTCAAGATCTTCTTCGCGAAGAACCTCAGAAAAGCCCTGTTTTTCAAAGGATGCAGCATTAAGAAGCTGGTCGCCTCTGCTTGTCGTAGCAGGAAGCGGGATCAAAAGATTGGGCTTTCTTAATGCCAGAAGCTCACATATCGAGTTGGCTCCGGCACGGGAAACCACTATATCGCTTAATGCAAACACATCTTTTAAATCTTCCTTTAAAAACTCAAACTGTTTGTAACCGGGCTGGTTTAACAGAAGGTTATCCATCTTGTCCTTACCGCAGATATGGATCACGTGATATACCTCAAGCATTTTGGGAAGTACGGATCTTACTATCTTATTTATACTGCCTGCTCCCTGGCTTCCGCCGATGATGAGCACTACAGGCTTATCATCCGAAAAGCCGCATAACTGCATGGCTTTTGAACGACTTCCTTCGGTAAGCTCGGTACGTATGGGGGTACCGGTCAAAACGCTCTTGCTTTCCGGGATATATTGCATGGTCTCCGGGAAGTTACAGCATACCTTCGTGGCAACCGGAATACAGAGCTTATTGGCAAGACCCGGTGTGATATCCGACTCATGGATAATGCAGGGTATCTTAAGCTTAGATGCGGCTCGCACTACGGGAACACTTACAAATCCGCCCTTTGAAAAGATGATATCGGGTCTTACCTTTCTAAGGATCTTCTTTGACTCCATGTATCCTTTAAGGATACGGAAGGGATCGCTGAAATTCTTGGGATCTAAGTATCTTCTTAATTTTCCGGTCGATACTCCGAAATACGGGATATTGAAATCCGCGATAAGTCTTTTTTCAATGCCGTTGTAAGATCCGATGTAGGTAATATCGTAACCGGCTTTTTTTAGTTCAGGTATAAGAGCGAGGTTTGGTGTAACATGTCCCGCCGTACCGCCACCTGTCAGTACAATTTTCTTTGACATTTCTTTTTCCTTAGGCCGTATGTTTTTTATATGCTTCAAGAGCACATGCGAGCTGGTCCGGGCAGGATGTGCTTCTGGGGCCGCAGGTAATACCTTTAAGCCTGTTTATTGCTTCGTCGACGTTCATACCGATGATAAGAGCGTTCAGGCCTTTGTGGTTGCCGTCACAGCCGCCCACAAATTTTACACCCTTTATGACATCGTTTTCAACTTCAAACTCAATATCTTTTGCACAGATACCTGATGGTGTGTAATGCATAGTATTCTCCTTATATTAAATACCCAAAAGATCGGAATAAGCCTTAAGAGCTCCGAATGTATTGCCGGAAAGAACCTTCTTGGCAAGAACCTTTCCGAGCTGAACACCTTCCTGATCGAAGCTGTTTAAGTTCCAGGCAAAGCCCTGGAACATTACCTTGTTCTCAAAGTGTGCAAGAATGGCACCGAGTGCTTCGGGAGTTAACTTATCACCCACGATTATGCTTGAAGGACGGTTTCCTTCGAAGTATTTGTTGGGATTGTCATTGTCCATACCGAGTGCAAATGCAACGATCTGTGCAACAACGTTTGCCTTAAGTTTCTGCTGGCTTGTACTGTCTTCGATATTGACATCGGTCTCAAGCTGGCTGTCTTTAAATCCGATAAACTGGAGCGGAATGATATCGGTTCCCTGATGAAGGAGCTGATAGAACGAATGCTGTCCGTTCGTACCGGGCTCACCGAAGATAACGGGGCCTGTCTTATAAGAGATAGGTTTGCCTTCGCGGTTTACGGATTTACCGTTAGATTCCATATCAAGCTGCTGAAGGTGTGCGGGGAAACGGCTTAAAGCCTGTGAATACGGAAGTACCGCAGTCGTGGCCATATCAAGTACGTTTCTTTCATATACCCCGATAAGAGCATCGAGCATTGCGGGGTTTTTGCGGATATCGGTATTTTTGGAAAGTTTATCTTCCTCTGCCGCACCGTTTAAGAAACGAGCAAAGATATCGGGACCGAAAGCGAGCGAAAGAATTGCTCCGCCCACCGAAGAAGTCGAGGAATATCGGCCTCCGATGAAATCATCCATAAAGAAAGCATCAAGATAATCGCTGTTTCCCGCAAGAGGAGATGTAGCACTTGTAACTGCGATCATATGCTTTGAAGGATCGAGTTCTTTCTTTTTAAGAGCATCCTTAACAAAGGATTCATTTGTGAGGGTTTCGAGTGTTGTACCCGATTTCGAAACAAGGATAAAGATCGAATGAGCCACATCGATACCGTTAAGAACGCCTGCGGCATCATCGGGATCGACATTGCTTATGAATTTTGCTTCCATTTTAAAGCAGCCGTTTTTCTTTGCCCAGTTTTCAAGGGCGATGTACATGGCTCTCGGGCCCAAGTCCGAACCGCCGATACCGATCTGAACGGCTGTTGTGAACTTCTCTCCCTTTTCGTTTACTATTTCACCCCTGTGAACCTTATCGGCAAATTCTGCGATACGCTTCTGCTGGGATACATAGAACTCTCTTTTATTTACACCGTCTATAACAACATCTTCGCCGAGCTGACCTCTGGTAAGCTGGTGAAGAACACGTCTTCTTTCACCTGTATTGACGATCTCTCCGTTATATAAAGCCGCATACTTATCGGTAAGCATAGCTTCATCGGCAAAAGCCTGGAGAGTATCGATAACTTTATCATCAACCTGCTTTGCGGCATAGCTAAACAGTAATCCGCCGGACATTGAAACCTTGTACTTTTCAACTCTTTCGGCTCCCTTTTCGCCTGCCATTACATCCTTAAGAACAACTTCGTTCTTAAGCGCTTTAAGTGCATTAAAAGCCTTAAGCTCATCCATATTGGTATATTTGATCATATTAAACTCCTTTGTGAAAAGAATAAATGTGGCCTATTCAATATACTAAATCATGCGGAATAATTCAATAAACATTATTTGAAATGTTGCGCCTCTTTTTTTGACAAAAAAACTGTGATAAAATGATATTAACTATGCGATGGAGGATGGTTGCAGTGTATGAAATACTCTGACGGAAAGCCGTATAAAGTGATCGCGCTTTGTACGGCAAAGTTCAACTACGTTGACGAGAGCGAGTATATTACATTTTTTCATAAAGTATGCGAACGATTGAATTACAGGCTGTTTGTTTTTTCCGCTTTGGAAGATTTCTATTTTGACAATCTTTTTGACAGGGCGGAGGAGCAGATATTTAATCTTATGGAGCCCGAAAGATTCGATGCGGTCGTAATCTCCTCTATCTCTTTTAAGGGTGAAGGTGTTGCCGAGCGTATCGCAAAAAGAGTTTTGGATGCAGAAGTCCCCTGTATCACACTTGTGCGTCCGATCGAGGGCTGCATCAATATACGCTGCAATTTTAACGATGCGTTCGAAGAAGTTGTAAGGCATGTGGTCGAGTTTCACAAGGCAAAGCATATCAACTTTATTGCCGGTATGAAGAACAATGTCTTTTCGGATGAAAGACTCAGGATATATATAAATGTATTAAAAGAAAACAACATCCCGATCGAAGACGACCGTATAGACTGGGGTGATTTCTGGGAAGAACCCACCGCAAAGGTAATGGATAAGTTCCTTGCATCGGGTAAGGAAATAGATGCGATCATCTGTGCCAACGACTTTATGGCTATGGAGGCGGTAAAAAAGCTTGTCGAAGCGGGTAAAAGGGTACCGGAGGATGTTATAGTGTCCGGCTTTGACGGCGCGGATCTTGAGAAATTCCATTATCCGAGACTTTGCACTTCTCATTTTGCAAACAGCAATCTTGCAGAAACGGCAGGCAGGATCCTTTCGGATCTGTTTGGCGGGAAGATGATCAGAAACGAATACATGATCGAAGGATCGTTCAGAGCAGGACAATCCTGTGGATGCAGCAAGATCGTTGTTACCGCTGATGAGGTCAAAGAGATCAGCGCCAGACTTTTTGATACCGCCAAGCACGAAAGAGCGATAACCGGTCATGTCGAAGCCATGTACACAAAGATATATGAGCTCGGGCATTTTGATAATCTTCCTGAAGTATGGGAGAGGCTTGTTTATTTTATCAATCGCTATTTTGGCGGTGATTTTATGCTTGCATTAAATTCGGATTTTCTGTCGGAAGATATGGAAATCTGGCCCAATCTTCAGCCTATAGGATTTTATGAGCAGCATCACTACTATACCGATGAAATGATGATACCCATGGATTTCTTCGGGAGCAATTACGCCACAAAAGAGCGCATAAAGAGGACAGATCTCGTACCGCATTTTGATGATATCATGGACAAAAATCTCGTTCTTTGTTTTATGCCCATTTATGTTCAGAACAGTACGGCGGGTTATGTCGTTTCCGGTTTTAAGCCCGAAGATTTTGAGTTTTTTATGCTCTATTCGTTCGTGAGCAATCTTCGAAACGTAATTGAGATGCACAAATACCGTATAGACCAGCAGAATCTATACAGTACGGATCAGCTCACAAAGTTGCTTAACCGTAAAGGTTTTTACCGTCATATGGAACCTATATTTAACGATGCGGTAAGAGACAAACGGGAACTGGCCGTTATCTCGTTTGATATGAACTGGCTTAAATCCATAAACGATACGTACGGTCATTCCGAAGGAGATTTTGCGCTTGCCAAGATCGCAGAGATCATCAAAAAGGCTTCCGAAGGGATCGGAGTAAGTACGCGTTTCGGCGGCGACGAGTTTGCATATGCGTTTTCATCGGACAATGCAGCAAAAAGAGCAAAAGAAGTCAACAAAAGGGTTCTTGAAGAAATAGAGGCATTTAACGGATTGGGTGAAAAACCCTATCCATTGTCGGTAAGTTCGGGCTATGTGGTACATGTACCCGACGAGACATACACAATGGAGCGTTTTATAGTCGAGGCCGACAGAGAAATGTACAAGAACAAGACAGAATTTAAGGAAACACATTCCTGGGAAGGTGCTAAGGAATAATAAATTGGGCAAGATAGTATATATTATGGGCAAAAGCTCCACCGGGAAGGATACTATATTCAAGGCCTTACTTAAGGACAAAGAATATAAGTTTTTAACTATAGTTTCCTATACGACCAGACCGATCAGAGAAGGCGAAAAAGAAGGGCATGAGTATCATTTTACGGACGAAGACGGCTTTAAAAAGCTCTCGGATGCCGGGAAAGTCGTGGAAGACAGATGTTACGAGACCTGCCACGGTCCGTGGAGATATTTTACCGTAGCCGATGATTCGATAGATCTGAGCAAAAACAACTATATAACGATAGGTACGCTTGAATCATACAGGAAAGTAAGGGATTATTTCGGCAGGGAAAAAGTGGTTCCGGTCCTGATCGAACTCGATGACGGCATAAGGCTTACAAGGGCACTTAACCGTGAAAAGAAACAGGACAATCCCAAATATGAGGAAATGTGCAGAAGATTTCTTGCGGACTCTAAAGATTTTTCGGATGAGCTTATAAAAAAGGCAAAGATCAAAAAGCGTTTTAAAAACGAAGATTTGAGTCTCTGTTTAAATGAGATCAAAAGATATCTTAAGATAGAAATGGCATAGAGGTAAAACGTGGACGTCAAAATAACTCAATTGACCAATACACAACCGATACAGGAAGCTCCGAAGGTTACCGAATCAAACGGCGACTTTAAGTTCATGCTCATGAGTAAGGTAAGCGATGCGGATCTTCAGGCTCATCTTTCATCTTTGATGGAAGAGATCACAATGCAGGGCGAACGCATATCCAAGAAAAAGGATATAAAGGATATGCGTAAATACAGAAGCCTGATCAAAGAATTCATGAATGAGGTCGTGTCACGCTCGCATGCATTTTCAAGGGAAAACTTTTTGGACAGGAAGGGTCGTCACAGGGTATACGGCATAATAAGGCTTGTGGATGAAACTCTTGATGAGCTCGCTAAAGAACTTGTCAAAGACGAGAAGGACAATATAACAATATTACAGAAGATCGGAGATATAAGAGGTCTTATCCTCGATATATTTACCTGATATATATTAAAAGGATATTTCTTAAACAGCGGCTTTAATGTGAGTCGGAGGGCAAAAAATGTTCGGATTTGGCGATATAGTCGGTCAGGATGCCATAAAAGGCCACCTGATGGCGGCAATTGAACAGGATAAGATATCGCACGCATACATAATCTGCGGAGAGCGGTTAAGCGGAAAGGAATTTATCGCAAAGATTTTTTCCTCTGCCCTTTTATGCGATGAAGAAAAGGGAAAGCCCTGCGGACACTGCCATAACTGCGTTATGTCGTATTCGGGCAGCAATCCGGATATCATAAGAGTCACTCACGACAAACCCAATACCATAAGTGTCGATGATATCCGCGAACAGGTCAACGAGACCGTTCGTATCATGCCTTACGGCGGCAAAAGAAAAATATATATAATCAACGAAGCCGAAAAGATGAATCCGCAGGCTCAGAATGCTTTATTAAAGACCATGGAGGAGCCGCCGGAATATGCTGTCATTATTCTTTTGACTTCAAATCTTGAGGAACTTCTTCCCACGATCTTAAGCCGTGCCGTGATCTTAAGCATGCGTCCGGTAAGAGATAAGGAAGTTAAAAAGTTTTTAATGGAAGTCGAAAAGGTACCCGATTACAAGGCGGATATCTGTGTTGCTTTTGCGAGGGGCAATGTGGGCAAAGCAAAGCTCTTGGCCAAGAATGAAGATTTCGACAACATAAAAAACGATGTCATACAGCTTGTAAAATATATCAGGGATATGGAAGTGTCGGAGCTTACGGAAGCGGTCAAACGTGCGTCCGGATATAAGCTTGAAATAAACGATTATCTTGATATAATTACGGTTTGGTACAGAGATGTGCTTATGTTTAAGGCAACGGCCGATGCCAACAACTTGATTTTTAAAGATGAAATACAGTATATTAGGAAAGCGGCCGACTTAAGCTCTTACGAAGATATTCAGGATATTATCGATGCGCTTGAAAAGGCGAAAAAGAGATTGAGCGTCAACGTTAATTTTGATCTTACGATGGAACTTCTGTTCCTAACATTAAAGGAGAAATGATAAAGGTAAAGTTATGACTAAAGTAATAGGTGTGCGCTTCAGGGAAGCGGGTAAGGTATACTATTTCGCTCCCGGCGATCTGGATATAAAAAGAGAACAGCATGTGATCGTGGAGACCGCGAGAGGTCTTGAATACGGAACGGTGGTCCTGGGTGTAAGCGAAGTTGAAGACGATAAGGTTGTACAGCCTTTAAAAAGCGTTATAAGACTTGCGACCGAGGATGACGATAAGAAGGAAGCCGATAACAGGGCAAAAGAAAAGGATGCAATGGTAATATGCCGCGAGAAGATCGAAAAGAGAGCTCTCCCGATGAAGCTTATCAATGCAGAGTATACATTCGATAACAATAAGATCCTTTTCTATTACTTTTCCGACGGAAGAGTGGATTTCCGTGAACTTGTAAAAGATCTTGCAAGCGTATTCCATACCCGTATAGAGATGCGTCAGGTCGGTGTCCGCGATGAAGCAAAGCTTCGCGGCGGTATAGGTATATGCGGCAGGCCTTTATGCTGCAATACATATATGGCGGATTTCAGTCCCGTTTCGATAAAGATGGCCAAGGAACAGAATCTTTCGCTTAATGCCACAAAGATTTCGGGCGTTTGCGGAAGGCTTATGTGTTGTCTTAAGAACGAAGAAGAAACTTACGAGGAATTAAACAGAAATCTTCCGAATGTCGGTGACGAGGTTACCATCATAAACGGTAATCAGAAGGGTCAGGTTCAGTCGGTCAACGTACTTCGCCAGATAGTGAAAGTCATCGTGGACGTCGACGACGAGAAGGAACTTATGGAATTTAAGCCCGATGAATTAAGATTTAAGAGAAGAAAACCCAAGAAGCTTGAACTTACGAAAGAAGAGCAGGCTGCACTTGCAGAACTTGAAAAGCCGGATGGCGAATCCAAATTAGATGACTGACATTAAGTTAAAAGAATATGAGCGCATCGATGATCTGGAGCGCAACAACTTAAAGATTATCCAGGATACCAAACGCTTCTGTTTCGGGATGGATGCGGTGCTGTTAACGGGTTTTGCGAATGATATAAAAGAAGGTGACGATATCCTTGATATGGGTACCGGAACCGGTATCATACCGATCCTTTTATCCGCAAAGACAAAGGCGCGTTCTTTTACCGCGCTGGAGATACAACACGATTCTGCCGATATGGCGTTAAGAAGCGTGATGTTAAACGATCTTACCGACAAGATCAAGGTGATCGAGGGTGATATCAAAGATGCCAAAACGATATTTAAGAAAGCTTCTTTTGATGCGGTCACATGCAATCCGCCTTATATGATAGGCGAACACGGGCTTAAAAATCCGGATGATGCGCTTTCGATAGCAAGACATGAAATCAAGGTAACGTTTGATGAGGTATGTGAGAATGCTGCTTTAGTGCTTAAGCCGGGCGGACGGTTTTACCTTGTGCACAGACCGTTCAGGCTTGCCGAGATCATGATCACGCTTACAAAGTACAAACTTGAACCTAAGCGGATGCAGCTTGTATATCCTTTTATAGATCACGAACCCAACATGGTACTCATAGAGGCTGTAAGGGGCGGAAAGAGCCGCATAAAGGTTGAGAAACCGCTTGTCGTTTATAAGGAAAAAGGCGTATATACCGACGAAATATATGATATATACGGATATTGATCTAAGGGCATTGACAAACAAATTTATCGATTTTATACTTTGTGTAACGAGGGGAAGTCAAAAAAACAGCGCTATTTTTATTGAGGAGACTATTATATGCTTGAAAGAATAATCGACATTATTAAAGAGCAGCTTAACATTGACGATGTGGAGATTACGGAAGATACCTCTTTTAAAGATGATCTTGGTGTTGATTCGCTTGACTTACTTGAACTTGTTATGGCTTTTGAAGAGGAATACAACATTGAGCTTAATCCCGAGGAACTTGAGGGTATCTCAACCGTCGGCGATATTATGGAGTTTATCAAGAAATATACGGATCAGTAATTAAAGACTTGATACTCCGGCTTAAAGCCGGAGTTTTTTTATGCATAGTCGAAAGGATATTATATGTACAACGATTTATTCAGTATCGGACCCATAACGGTCCACAGTTACGGAGTTTTTACCGCGATCGCGCTTATTGCCGCATTATGGCTTGCATGCGCAAGGGCAAAAAAGCGCGGTTTAAGTGACGATATATGTTACGGGATCCTTCTTTTCGGAGTTATTTTCGGATACATGTGCTCAAAACTCACGTTCATCCTGACCGAGTTTGATGAGTTTATCAAAAACCCCAAAATGTTTTTGTCACAGAGCGGTTTTGTGGTAATAGGCGGTCTTGCGGGCGGTGTGCTTGCGGCTTACATCTATTGCCGCATAAAGAAAGTTACGTTTCTTGATTATTTCGATCTTTGTGCACCTTCGATAGCTATCGCACAGGGATTCGGCCGTATAGGCTGTTTTATGGCAGGCTGCTGTTACGGAAGAGAGACAAGCTGCCCGATCGGTATCGCTTTTACTCATTCCCATTTTGCGCCAAACAATGTAAAGCTCATCCCCACACAGCTTATTTCATCGGGGCTTAACTTCCTTAACATGGTATTCCTTCTTATACTTGCAAAGAAGGCCAAGAAAAAGGGTGTAGTGGCTTCGTGTTATATGATCACTTACAGTGTGGGCCGTTTTGTGATAGAGTTTTTCAGAAACGACGACCGCGGTACGATCCTGGGTCTTTCCACATCGCAGTTTTTCAGCGTGATCATATTTACAGCCGGTGTTCTTTTCCTTGCATGGGCAATCCTTCATAAGGAAAAAGAAGAGGTATCGGTTGAAACGGTTTCCGACGATAAAGAGGAAAAAGACGGTGAAGAGGTATAGAAGAGAGGATGAGATATCCTATGCTCTTGGTATAACGCTTACCTTTGAGCTTTTAAAATATGCCAAAGAATATGCCACAAAAGTCTATATCCATTCGGCTTTTGAAAAAGGTGAGTCCTTTAAAAAACTTGAAGGGCTTTGCAAAGACGCCGGCATTTTAATGGAATTTTCCGATAAACCGTTCAATATCCTTTCACAAAAGGAAAACTGTTATGTGATCGGAGAGTTTAAAAAGTTTTACAGAAAAGTAAATCCGGGCGCCTCGCATGTCGTGCTCAACAATCCGTCAAATGCGGGCAACATGGGCACCATAATGAGAAGTGCCTCTGGCTTTAGGATAGAAGACCTTGCGATAATAAGGCCTTGTGTCGATCCGTTCGACCCAAAGACCATCCGTGCGTCGATGGGCGCGATATTCAGGATGAACGTTGAAGAATTCGATTCTTTTTCGGATTACAAAAAGGCTGTGGGAGACAGGGAGACTTATCCTTTTATGCTTAAGGCCAAAAAGAAGCTTCCCGAAACAGAATTTAAAGCTCCGTTTTCTTTGATCTTCGGAAATGAGGCGACAGGCCTTCCGGATGAGTTTTTAAATGAAGGCACAAGCGTGATCATCCCGCATTCTGACAGGATAGACAGTTTAAATCTTCCGATCGCCGCAAGCATAGCCTTGTATGAGGCCACCAAACACGATTTTTGATATGAACCCTTATCATTGCGATAAGGGTTTATTTTTTTTTAATACTTATATTTCTTTTGATTTATTTATATGTGGGCCAAATGTGTTAGAATATACGGAAAGGAAGGGAGTTTTATGAAACTTAAGACCAAGCTTTATATTACGTTTGCATCCATAGCGATATTGCCGATAATCCTTTTCTCCATAAGTTTTATCGCGGTCAGCAGCATAATGATCAAGTTAAGGCAGACCGGCGGTGTCGATAATGTGGGAAATCTGATGCCGAAAAGCATCATGATATCCGGATGGATATGTTTCTTTGTGATCCTGTTTGTGATAGCGAGCCTTCTTACCGCATGGATAGGAAAGAGCGTTTTCAGTCCGATCAACGATCTGGGTATAGGACTTAAGCAGATAGCTGACGGAAACTTTGATTATACACTTGATACCGCATCCGTCGACGGCGAGATCTCCGATCTTTACAAAAGCTACGAAGATATGAGGCTGAGGCTTAAGGAAAATGCCGACGAAAAGATACAAAACGAAGAGCAGAACAAAGAACTCATCACGAATATCTCTCATGACCTTAAAACCCCCATTACGGCGATAAAAGGATATGTCGAAGGCATCATGGACGGTGTTGCCGATTCGCCCGAGAAGATGGACAAATACATTAAGACCATCTACAACAAGGCCAATGATATGGACAGGCTCATAAATGAGCTTACGATATATTCAAAGATCGATACAAACCGTATTCCTTACACCTTCTTACGACTTAACGTTTCCGACTACTTTAACGATTGTATAGAAGAGGTCGGAGTGGAGCTTGAGTCGAAGGGTATAGAGCTCAATTATACAAACCTTGTGCCTGCGGACACGCGTATCATAGCGGATCCCGAACAGCTTAAGCGGGTCATAAACAACATAATTTCCAATTCCGTTAAGTACATGGACAAGGAAAAAGAAAAAGGCATCATTGATATAAGGATCCTTGACGAAGCGGATGCGATAAAGGTTGAGATCGAGGATAACGGTCGAGGCATAGCAGCCAAAGACCTTCCGAATATATTTGAAAGATTTTACAGAACGGACTCTTCCAGAAATTCGAGCAAAGGCGGAAGCGGTATAGGGCTTTCGATCGTTAAGAAGATAGTGGAAGACCATGGCGGGTATATCTTCGCGACCAGCAAGGAGGGCGAAGGAACCTGTATGCACTTTATAATAAGAAAGTATGAGGAGGCCAATAAAGATGAGTAAGATACTTATTATTGAAGATGAAGAAGCTATCGCGGATCTTGAAAAAGATTATCTTGAACTTAGCGATTTTACGGTAGAAATTGCGTCCGACGGCAATGAAGGCGAGAGAAAAGCGTTAAACGAAGATTACGATCTTATCGTGCTCGATCTTATGCTTCCGGGTAAGGACGGATTTGAAGTATGCAAGTCCATAAGGGAAAAGAAAAATGTTCCGATCCTTATGGTATCGGCCAAAAAGGATGATATAGACAAGATAAGAGGCTTGGGTCTCGGTGCCGACGATTACATGACAAAGCCGTTCAGTCCCAGTGAACTTGTGGCACGCGTTAAGGCACACCTTGCAAGATATGAGCGTTTAGTCAACACAAACTCAAAACCCGACAATAAGATCATCGAGATCAGAGGTCTTAAGATAGACAAGACCGCAAGACGTGTATGGGTGGACGGAGAGGAAAAACAGTTTACCACCAAGGAGTTCGATCTTTTAACCTTCCTTGCGGAGAATCCGAACCACGTATATACAAAAGACGAACTTTTCAGAGAGATCTGGGATATGGAATCGATCGGTGATATTGCCACCGTAACCGTCCACATTAAAAAGATCCGCGAAAAGATCGAATTCGATTCATCGAATCCCCAATATATCGAAACCATATGGGGAGTAGGCTACAGGTTTAAGATCTGATGGATATCATATATGAAGATAAAGACATCCTTGTGATAGATAAGCCTGCAGGGCTTGCGGTACAGACAAGATCCGTGGGCGAAAAGGATGTTGAAAGCGAGATAAAAAAGTTAAGAAGATCAAAAGGTGAACCTGCCGAAATATACGTAGTGCACAGGCTTGATAAGCCGGTATCGGGACTTATGGTACTTGCAAAGAATAGGGATGCGGCAGCAGTCCTTTCAAAGGAAATGAGCTCGGATGATTTTTTAAAGATATATAAGGCAAGAGTACTTAAGCCCAACGACTTTGTAAGACGGGGAAAGCTTACCGACTATCTTGTAAAGGATGCAAAGACCAATACTTCGCATGTGGCGTCTTCCGATGATAAGGGTGCAAAGAAAGCTGTTTTATCATATGAAACATTAAGCGAAGACGAATCTTTGGCAGAACTTTTGATAAAACTTGAAACAGGAAGGCATCATCAGATCAGGCTTCAGCTTTCTCATGCGGGAATGCCGATCTTAGGCGATCAAAAATACGGGACCGAAGAAAGTAAGCGGGTGTCCTCGATGCTCAATATCTATACGGTTTCGTTAAGAGCTGTTGAACTGTCATTTAAACATCCGGTCACACACAAAGAATTGCATTTTACTGCGGATTGATAAAACCACCCTTTTGGGTGGTTTTGTTTTTTTGTCAATAATGGTAATATCATCATTAGAGGGATTTTATAAGGAGGAATAAATATGCTTAGAAAATCGTTTGTTTCTATAATTATTGTTCTTACTTTGGTATTAACGGCCTGCGGCGGAAGTGTAAAAGTACCCGATATTGAGCCTTTGCCAAGTTTAAGTCAAAGTGTTGCTTCGGTTTCCGAGGTTGAGCCTGAGCCCGAACCCGAACCGGAACCGCCGGTCGATCTTCCGGACGAAACGCTCAGTAAAGAAGAGATCGCCTTTTTCGATGATTTCATCAAACAAAGTTACAATTACGGGTTTCTTTTGTCGGATTATACGGATATAAGATATTGCGATCTTATGCAGGTCTTCTATAACGGAGATCTTGATGCTTCTGTTACCGACGAAGATCGTGAAAATTTTTTGCGCATTTCCGGATGGGATGAAATGTATACGGGCTTAGCTAAGATCACGAACGCAAGGCTGGATGAGATCCTTACGGAAAAGACAGGTTACGAATTCGATTACTTTTTTTACGGTCTTAACGGTGCGTACTCCGATTATGATTATTCCGATCCTGAAGGACCGACTTATTACTTTGCCAGAGGAGATGTCAACTGGTACGTTTACGATGTTTATGAAGGTCATAGGGACGGTGACAAAGTCGTATTAAAGGTTTATCCCAACAAAGAATGCGAATACGGCTACGAGACAGGTTATTATATAACTCCGAAAGAAGTTGTTTTAAAACAGGAAGACGACAATTATCTTTTTGTTTCTTCGCTTCCTTTGTATGAAGAAGGTGCCATTAAGGAGTGGTGTTACGACTTAACGATACCTTATTACGGATCGGCGCAGATAATGGTATACGAGCCCAAGAAAGACGATGATGATATCACCATCAAGCTTATTTCGGACAACTCGGTAATCTTCACCTTCGTTAACTTTAATTACACCAATAAGCTTAATAAAAAGTTTGATTCCATAGACAGTATTGCTTTAGGAGATCTTAACGCAGACTGTACGATCGATGTGGTGGTAAAAGAAAGGTATAAGGAAAAAGACAATACATACTCTGAAGTCTTTAAGGTCTATACGTGCAATGTTTGGGGATATTATTATCTTGATGACTCAGCAAGCGAGTTTGCGATGTCGGATCTTTCCGATTGCTCCGCAGAAGAAGTGTTAAATACACTTAGGAGCATGGCACAGTATACGAATGAATACAAAGAGAAATATATCAATGCCATAAAAGACGATCCCGATTATATGCTGGGATACGATTTTATAAATATAGATAGTGATGGCATTCCGGAGCTTATAAGAGTCGGTGACTGCGAAGCAACGGGCACCACGATAATGTCATGCAGCAATTATTCCGATGAAATGGGTGTTCTTCAGACCATGAGACTTGGATTTACATATTCTCCCGGAAGCGGATTATTGAATAACAGCGACGGACACATGGGATATTATTACGATTATATCTACAAGCTTGAAAACGCAAGATTCACTCTGGTTGCTCAGGGTGAATACGAAGACGCTCCCGGCGGTCCCGACGAATACGGGAATTATACTTATATATACAAATGGAACGGCAAGGAAGTTTCCGAAGATGTATATAAAAGAAATGTAATGAATGTAATGGGAGACGGCGGTTCGATCGATGACGGCTATGATTATTATCACCTTCTTAACAAGGAAGAGATGTTATCACTCTTGGAAGGAGAATATTCAAAGATCTATTAGAGGTATAAAAGTGGCGGGAAAGATCAAACTTCAAAAGCCAAAGAATATAGGAGAAGTAACGGACCATGTGGGGAACATCCTTGCATGGGCCGTTCTTCTTATTTATTTTACAGGCTTGCCGTTATATTATAAGGACGGTTATACTCTTATAGCCTCCAACAAATATCTGTATTTAATGTATACGGCCAAATATATCGCTATCGCAATGGGAGTTTTTTTGCTTGTAAGGATGAGTTTTTGGGGATACTCAAAGGATGAGATCGCCTGTTACAAAGCAACCTACAAAACGGATATATTTGTGCTTTCTTTTATATTGCTTTCCGTTCTTTCCCATTTTTGTTCTTCGTTTAAATCCGGCGGAGAAAATTATCTTACGGATTGGTTTATTGAAGGATCGCTATGGGGCACAAGAGGCTGGTATATGGGCCTTGTGTCTTATCTTGTTTTTGCAATGTTCTATCTGATCCTTTCAAAGCTTTTGCGCCATACGTATTTTGCTTATATCCCGGTGATACTGACCGTAACGCTCACTTCGATCTGGGGTATCTTAAACAGATATAAGATCGCTCCGATAAATATGAATAACGATTACGGTGAGGGTGCATTTATAGCATCGCTGGGAAACATCAACTGGTTCTGCGGTTATACATCCGTGATCGTGCCGCTTGGCTGGGGGCTTTATATGGGGGCAAAGAAGCTTTGGATCAAAGTGATTCTTTCTTTGGTGAATGTCATCACTTTTTATATGATATTTGTCAACAATTCGGACAGCGGTATTTTTGCTTTGTTTGTAACCATGGCGGTTTTACTCGGTTTTTCGTTTACACAAAAGGAAAGGCTTAAGGCTTTTACGGAACTTATCGTTTTAATGCTCATACCGGCATCGCTTATAGGCCTTATGGATGTTCTGTTCAAAGACAAAAGAACGGGCGCCTCGGGAATTATAGAGTTTTTCTACGGAAAGCCGGCATTTATCATCTTACTTATCGTTTTGATCTTTTATACGGTGTTCTTTTACAAGGTCAAAGAATTTCCCGAAGCGGTAATGAAAAAGATTAAAAAGGTATATGTTATCTTAGTTCCTTCTGCTTTTTCGGTATTTGTCCTTCTTATTATCATAAATACGCTTTCGGGCGGTAAGCTTCCCGTAATAGGCGGAAAGGATGTTTTTTTGTTTAAGGCAAGCTGGGGAAGCGGCCGCGGAGAGACATGGCTTTTCGGCTTAAGGACCTTTGCGTGCATGAATCTGTGGCATAAGCTAATCGGAAGCGGTCCCGATACATTTTATTACGAACTTATCAGATATCCAGAGATTAAAGCGGATCTTGATCTTGCATTCGGTGGATCAAGACTTACAAATGCTCATAACGAGTGGATAACACTGCTTGTCAATAATGGGATACTCGGACTTGGTGCTTTTATCGGTATGCTTGTTTCGGGTGTAAAGACTTCGTTTAAGTATGCGAAAGAAAACCTTTATATTATAGGATTTGCGCTTTCGATCATTTCTTACACGGCAAACAATATGTTCAGTTTCGAACAGATCACAAACACTCCTTTTCTTTTCCTTGTGCTCGGGCTGGAAGGGGCCGCAATAGCGGGAGTGCTTAAAAAGGGCGCGTCGTTGACAAAAAGCGGGAGAAATACTAAAATTCAGAGAAGTAAAAACAAGAAAAAATAAGATTCAGGAGAGACAAAATGGCAGACAAGAAAATGGTAGAGGCAATTACCTCGATGGAAGAGGATTTTGCCCAGTGGTACACCGACGTGGTAAAAAAGGCCGATCTTTGCGACTATACTTCCGTTAAGGGTTGTATGGTGTTTAAGCCTGCAGGTTACGCAATCTGGGAGCTTATACAAAAGCAGATGGATGCACGCTTTAAAGAAACGGGAGTAGAAAATGTGTATCTCCCGATGTTCATCCCCGAAAGCCTTCTTGAAAAAGAAAAAGATCATGTTGAGGGTTTTGCTCCCGAAGTTGCATGGGTAACGCAGGGCGGACTTCAGCCTCTTACCGAGAAGATGTGCGTACGACCCACATCCGAGACGCTTTTCTGCGATTTCTATAAAAACGAGGTTCATTCCTACAGAGATCTTCCCAAGGTATACAACCAGTGGTGTTCGGTAGTCAGATGGGAAAAAGAAACCCGTCCGTTCTTACGTTCAAGAGAATTTTTGTGGCAGGAAGGTCATACCATCCATGCAACCGCCGAGGAAGCCGAAGCTAGAACGATACAGATGCTTGACGTATATGCGGATTTCTGTGAGCAGGTACTTGCAATGCCTGTAGTTAAGGGCAGAAAGACCGATAAGGAAAAATTTGCCGGTGCAGAGGCTACGTATACGATAGAAGCGCTTATGCATGACGGAAAAGCCCTTCAGTCAGGTACAAGCCACAATTTCGGCGACGGTTTTGCAAAAGCTTTTGATATCCAGTATACGGATAAAGACAATACACTTAAATATCCTCATCAGACATCATGGGGCACCACAACCCGTCTTATCGGTGCGATCATAATGGTGCACGGTGACAACTCGGGTCTTAAGCTTCCTCCGCTTGTGGCACCCACACAGGTCATGATCATCCCCATCCGTCAGAATGCGGACGGTGTTCTCGATAAGGCATATGCTATAAGATCGGAACTTATTGAAAAGGGCTTCAGAGTCAAGGTAGATGATTCCGATAAGAGTCCCGGATGGAAATTTGCCGAATGTGAAATGAGAGGTGTTCCGATCAGGATCGAGATCGGTCCCAAGGATATAGAAAACGGTACAGCCATCATTGCACGCCGTGATAACGGTGAGAAGTTTGAATGTGCCATCAAAGATCTTGCTGCTAAGGTCGAAGAGCTTATTCCCACCATACAGAAGGATATGCTTGATGCCGCACGTGCACGCCGCGACAGCCAGACATTTGAAGCAAAGACCTGGGAAGAATTCAAAAAGACATTTGATGAAAAATCGGGCTTTGTGAAAGCAATGTGGTGCGGAAACCGTGAGTGCGAAGATAAGATAAAAGAAGAACTTGCGGTAACAAGCCGTTGTATGCCGTTTAAGCAGGAGCATATCAGCGATACCTGTGTATGCTGCGGTAAACCCGCTGCGAAGATGGTCTACTGGGGAAGAGCATATTGATAAGGAGAAGGACAATGAATGTTTTGGTCATAAATTGCGGCAGTTCATCACTTAAATATCAGTTTATCAATTCGGATACAGAAGAAGTTATGGCAAAGGGTCTTTGCGAAAGGATAGGCATCGACCACAGTCAGATCACATATCAGCCCAAAGACGGCGATAAGCTCGTGACCGAGGAAGATATGCCCGATCATACAAAGGCTGTCGAACTTGTCATAAAGAGACTTACGGATCCGAGTATCGGTGTCGTAAAGTCGCTTGACGAGATCGATGCGGTAGGACACAGGATCGTACACGGCGGAGAAAAGTTTGCGACTTCCGTTGTGATCGATGATGAAGTAATGAAGGCCATTGAAGAGTGTAACGATCTTGCACCTCTTCACAATCCGGCCAACCTTATCGGCATAAATTCCTGTAAGGCCATTATGCCGAATGTACCCATGGTGGCGGTATTTGATACGGCATTCCATCAGACAATGCCTCCGAAGGCATATCTTTACGGTATCCCTTACGAATATTATGAAAAGTACAAGGTACGCCGTTACGGTTTCCATGGCACAAGCCATGATTTCGTGTCAAATGAAGCCGCAAAGTTTTTGGGAAAAGACAGAAAAGATTTAAAGATCATTGTTTGTCATCTTGGAAACGGTGCATCAATTTCAGCCGTTAAGAACGGAAAGAGTGTGGATACTTCAATGGGTCTTACTCCTCTTGAAGGTCTTATAATGGGAACCCGTTCAGGCGATATCGATCCCGCTATCGTAACTTTCCTTTCACAGAAGTTAAACGTTTCTTCAGAGGAAGTGCTTTCGATACTCAACAAGAAATCCGGCGTGCTCGGTCTTTCTAAAGTGTCATCGGATTTCCGTGATATCGAGAAAGCCTACAATGAAGGCAACGAACTTGCAAAGACGGCTCTTGAGACTTATTCGTATCATGTTGCTAAATATATAGGTTCGTATGTGGCAGCAATGAACGGCGTGGATGTGATCGCATTTACGGCAGGCGTAGGTGAGAACACTTCTTTGGTGCGTGGCATGATAGGTGAGTATTTAGGGTATCTTGGCACAAATATAGATCCCGAGAAAAATAAACTTCGCGGCGAGACGGTGATCCTTTCTGATCCCGGTTCAAAGGTTGTCACAATGATAGTGCCCACCAACGAGGAGCTTGCTATCTGCCGCGAAACCGTAAGATTGGTTAAATGATCAATGCAGATAAAAATACCCGAAAATGTTGAAAAAATAATAAATACTCTTGAGGCAGCAGGTTTTGAAGCTTATGCGGTCGGCGGATGTATAAGGGATTCTCTTTTGGACAGGGAGCCCAACGATTGGGATATCACTACGTCCGCCAAGCCCGAAGAGACCAAAAAGTTATTTAAGAAGACATTTGATACGGGTATTAAGCACGGAACGGTTTCGGTCCTTATGGACAGGACCGTGTATGAAGTCACGACATACAGGATAGACGGCGAGTATGAGGATTCAAGGCATCCGAAAAGCGTTGTTTTTACGGACAGACTGTCCGAGGATCTGATGCGTCGGGATTTTACGATAAATGCAATGGCTTATAATCCGAAAAGAGGACTTACGGATCTCTACGGCGGAAGGGATGATCTTAAAAACGGTATCATCCGATGCGTAGGCGACCCGGAAGAGAGATTTAAAGAAGATGCCTTAAGGATATTACGAGCCGTAAGATTCGGAGCGCAACTTAACTTTTCGATAGATGAGGCCACAAGAGCCGCAATAAAAAAACTTTCTTATACTCTTGAAAAAATAAGTGCGGAGAGGATACAGGTCGAGCTTGTAAAAATGCTTACGAGCGATCATCCCGAATATATTCTTACCGCATATGAACTTGGTATCACTAAGGTCATACTTCCCGAATTCGACAAGATGATAAATACTCCGCAGAACAATCCCCATCATTGCTACAATGTAGGGGAGCATACTGTCGAAGTTATTAAAAGAGTCCGTCCGGACAGGGTCCTGCGCCTTGCGGCATTGTTGCATGATGTTGCAAAGCCGGATACAAAGACTACCGATGCACAGGGTATAGACCATTTCAAGGGTCATCCCGACAAGGGTGTTATGATCAGCAAAAAGTTCTTTGACAGGCTTAAGTTTGATAATGACACAAAGACAAAGGTCTGTGCCCTGGTCGGTGCGCATGACTGGACGATAGGCGCGAACGTAGCTCATATCAGAAGATATATAAACCGTATCGGTGAAGAATGTTTTCCCGATATTTTTGAGTTAAATTATGCAGATACCCTAAGCCAGAGTATGTATGATCGCGAAGAAAAGCTTAAGCATATCGATGAGCTTAAGGCGGCTTACGAAGAAGTTATGGCAAAGAAGGAGTGCGTTTCGTTAAAAACGCTTGCTGTAACCGGAAAAGATCTTATAGATGCAGGTTATAAACCGGGGCCCGAGATCGGTAAAAAGCTTTCGGAGCTTCTTGAAAAGGTAATTGACGATCCTTCGCTTAATGATAAAGAAAAACTTTTAAAGCTACTTTAAGAGGAAGATATGAAGAAAAGGGGACAAAAGACAATCATATGGCTGTTACTTGCCGCTTTTGTGCTTTCGGGATGCAGTGATGCATCTCTATATCTTACGCCGTCCCATAAGGACTATGATGACGGCAGCGAATATCTGAATGCTTCTTTTGACAGTTTCGATTCTTTTGATACTGCGGTGCTTGCCGATGTCAACAAAAGCCGGTCTACGGTTACTTTATATAATTACAATCTTGCAAAATTCTATACATTAAGCTATTCCGGTGCGACCAAATATGCCGACAGATACGGTACTTCCATAGCATTATCCCAGTTATCGGTAGGAGATATGGTGGATGTATGGTTTTTAAAGAGTCGTAAAACGCTTGCCGGAATGTGTGAGTCTACGGGCACTTTTACCGAGTCCGACATATCCGATTTTGAATTTAACACATGGGCCAAGACTTTTACTTTTAAAGGAGAAACATACAGGGTATCAAAAGACACCTTTGTAACATCGGGAGGTCAGAGAATAGATATTTCCGAATTAAATCCAATGGATTCAATCACATTAAGGGGGATCGGGAATACCATCCATTCAATAGTTGTCGATAACGGTCACGGTTATATCGTGCTTGACAATGCCGATTATTTTGTGGGCGGATATATGGAGATAGGCGGAAACCTTATATATCAGATAGGCGAAAAGATGCTTGTTTTGGTGCCCGCCGGCGAATACAGTATCAGGATCACGAATAAGGGAACGGAAGTATTAAGAACAGTTACGGTCTTAAAGAACGAAGAGACTGTTCTGGATCTTTCCGATGTGGAAATAGCCGAAGTCAAAAAACAGGCTGTAAGTCTTAAACTTACGCCGGAAAACGCAAAAGTCAGCATAGACGGAAAATCCATCGATACGGCATACCCGGTTTATTGTACATACGGCATGCACAAGCTTGTGGCTTCTGCAAACGGATATAAGACATTGACCAGATATTTTAACGTGGATCAGAATACAAAAACGCTTGCCGTAACACTTATTGAAATTGAAAAAGAAGATGTATCCGGCAATAACAGCGTTTCGGGTAACAATTCTACTTCGAATACCGATACGTCGGGAAACAATACTCAGACGTCAGCATCGACGTCCGCTTCGGTATCGGGCAACGATACATCTTCGGGCGGGAACGGTACTTCGACTTCAACAAGCACTTCGACTTCGACAAGTGCATCGACATCGGCAAGTACTTCGGCCTCCGACAGTACGAGCACATCAACTTCGACAAGCACATCAACATCCGCAAGTACGGATGTGTCCGGTTCCGAAGGCGGCAATACGGCCACCGGCGAAGATAACAGGATATACTATGTAACATTCCCGGCTCCCGAAGGAGTGGAGATATATTGGGACGGCAATTATGTCGGTCTTGCACCTATTTCTATCAAGAAAACAGCGGGAACGCATGTTATAACACTTCGTAAAAACGGGTATGAAACAAGGTCGTTTACGGTCATGTTGGACGATTCGAAGGAAGATGTGAGCTACACTTTTGATGAGCTTGTAAAAAAAGAGTGAAATCGGTCGACATAACACCCAAAAATGCCGAAAATATGCGGTTTTTTGGTCATTTTTTCTTGACATTAAGCATAAAAACCGATATAACTATCTTAGACGTTTTCCTAAAGGGGAATTCGTAAAATAATTTTTACTCATACAGAGGAGGAAATTTACATGAACAAGACAGAATTAGTTGCAGCTATCGCTGACAAGGCTGGATTATCCAAGAAGGATGCTGAAAAGGCTGTTAAGGCTTATGTTGACGTTGTAACCGCTCAGTTAAAGAAGGGCAACAAGGTTCAGCTCGTTGGCTTCGGTACATTCGAAGTTACCAAGAGAGCAGCAAGAGAAGGCAGAAATCCTCAGACAGGTGCTCCTATGAAGATTAAGGCTTCCAAGGCTCCTAAGTTCAGCGCAGGCAAGGCTTTAAAGGATGCAGTTAACAACAAATAAGTTGAATTGACTACACGATGAGGAGGACGGATCGTCCTCCTCATTTTTTTATCGCAGGGCTGTCGAAAGGAAGATGTCACCTGAAGGTGACCGGCGGCCGCGGGCGAGTAGGGCGCGCCTACTCGATTTAACTGTAAAGAGGTAAAAAATGAGACTGGATAAATATTTAAAAGTATCAAGACTGATCAAGAGGCGTACTGTGGCCAATGAGGCTTGCGATAACGGCAGAGTTTTTGTGAACGATAAGCCGGCAAAGGCGTCGACGACAGTCAAAGTCGGAGATATAATCACTGTTTCCTTCGGTAACAAAGAGACAAAAGTTAAGGTTACGGATATTAAAGAAACGGTTAAAAAAGAAGAAAGCAAAGAGATGTATGAGTATATTTAACCGTTAATAATTATACAATAATGGCAAAAAGTGGTTGACGTAATATTATTTAGAGTATAGAATCATTATGTAAACGTGTTTACATAAATTTATGCTTCGGAGAAATTGCAATGCGCAGGAAGAGAACGGCAATGAATTCATACAGACCGCGAAATCTTCTCAGCATGATTACGGTAGGTATTATCGTACTCATGCTTATTATTGTGTTGCATGTAAGTTCTTTGAGACTTTCCGAAAAGAAGGCGCAATACGACAAAAAGGAAGCCTATCTTATCGAACAGATCGAAGCTCAGCACAAAAGAGCCGAGAACATAAAAGAGTACGGAGATTACACACACACCAAGCAATACATAGAGGATATAGCAAAGGAAAGACTTGGACTTGTGTATAAGGACGAGATAATATTTGAAGCCGACAACTGACACCTTTCGTTGATAATTCGCGAAAGGTGTTTTATTATTCTTTTATGGACATTTTCTTTTTACCCCGTATAAGAAATTTTACAGAAAAAGAAAAACTTATCGAAAAGGGCGACAGGATCGTGCTCGGTGTATCGGGCGGAGCGGATTCGGTTGCGCTTCTTTATGTTCTTTGTGCACTTTCCGAAGAATTGTCACTTAAGCTTAAAGTCGTAACGATAGATCACGGGTTAAGAGAGGAAGCCAAGGAAGAGTGTCTTTATGTCGAAAATCTTTGCAAAGAGTTAAATGTTCCGTTTGTACTTAAAAAATATGATGTAAATGTGCTGTCAAAGGAATGGAATATCGGGACCGAAGAAGCGGGAAGAAGAGTAAGATACGAAGCTTTTGAGGAAGAAGCGAAGGCTATGGGCGATAACTCAAAGATTGCCGTAGCCCACAATCTAAACGATATGTCAGAGACGGTCCTTTTCCATCTTTTCAGGGGAACCGGTCCCAAAGGTCTTGTATCGATACCGCCTAAACGGGGAAATATCATAAGACCTTTATTATGTGTCGAGAGAAAAGAAATAGAGGAATTTCTTAAAAAAGAGAATATAAGATATTATACGGATGCCACGAATCTTACAGATGATTATACAAGAAATAAGATCCGTCACAATATTCTTGAATATGCTTCAGGAAACATTAACGACAATGCGGTCTTGCATGTATCGGAAGCCGCGGAAACCTTAAGGGAACTTACGGAATTTGTTGATTTTGAGGTTGAAGAGCGTTTTAATTCTTTGGCTACGGTAAAAGAACACGAGATAGTATTAAGCTCCTTGCTTTTAAAAGACGAAAAACCGTATATCGTAAAAGCTTTGTTTAAAAAGTGTATGGACACGCTTGTTCCCAAAAACAGAGATATTACAAAAAAGCATTTTGAAGCACTTTATAGCGCACTTTCATCGACCGAATCGAAAACCTTTAACCTTCCATACGGTATCACGGTATTAAAGGAAAACGGTACGTATAAGTTCTTTACCGAAGAAGACTCTTTTTCTTTTGCGTCCGTATCCCTTACCGGGGAAAAGGGAATTATCGATATCGATGAAGACATATCCGTTAAGTGGGAGGTTTTACCTTATAATGCGGATAGTGAGATAAGTAAAAATAAGTATACTAAATGCTTTGATTATGATAAAATATCTGAATGTCTGATGTTGAGGACCGCTTTGGAAGGCGATTATCTTACGATAGATATAAACCTTAAAAAGAAAAAACTGTCGGATTATTACATAGACGAAAAGATCCCGATCTCAGAGAGGAAAAAAACACTTATCATAGCAGACGGTCCGCATGTATGGTGGGTCATAGGGCACAGGATAAGCGAATTTCCGAAGATCACGGATGATACAAAGCGTATGATCAGGATCACATTTGACAATAAAAAGGAGCTTTTATAATGGATAAACATCATGTTAAAGAACTTTTATCCGAAGAGGAAGTCGATCGCCGCATCAAAGAAATAGGCGAACAGATCACAAAGGATTATGAAGGCAAGAGCGTACACCTTGTATGTGTACTTAAGGGCGGTAGTTTCTTTATGTGCGAACTTGCAAAGAGGATCAACCTTCCGGTATCTCTTGATTTCATGTCGGTTTCAAGTTACGGCGGAGATACAAAGTCAAGCGGTGTCGTAAGAATAGTCAAGGATCTTGATGAGTCCATTAAGGATAAGGATGTTCTTGTGGTTGAAGATATTGTTGACTCGGGACGCACGCTTTCTTATCTTCTCAAGATGCTCGGTGAGCGCAAGCCGAAAAGTTTAAGGCTCTGCACTTTGCTTGACAAACCGGACAGAAGGGTCGTTGATGTCAATGTTGATTATACGGGCTTTAAGATTCCCGATGTTTTCGTAGTGGGCTACGGCCTTGATTACGATCAGGTATACAGAAATCTTCCATATATAGGTGAAGTAGTGTTCGACTAAAAGGAGAAATAAGTTGTCTAAGAAAAATTCGGGCTACAGAATTTATTTTATCCTGATGATAGCTCTTCTCATCTGCGCCATTATCCTCTCATTCCTGCAGAAGAACAAGAACTATTACACAAAGGATAAACTTATCGAGGATATCAACGCAGGTCTTGTAAAAGAAGTTGTGCTTGAGCCCAATGCCAACAACGAGACCGGTGCCGCAGAGGTAACATTCAATGACGGAAGTTTCAAAGAACTGTTCGTGACCGATGTTACCGAGATTGAAAAATTGCTGGAGAAGCAGGATGTCCCGCTCTATATAGGAGATATTCCGAGGCAGAACTGGTTTTTGACCTACATGCTTCCCATTCTCATAATCCTGATCGTGGGTGTGTTCCTTTTCGTAATGATGACTTCGCAGACTGCGGGCGGCGGACAGAGTTCCAAGATGATGAATTTTGGAAAATCTCGTGCCAGAATGTATGCGGGCGGCGAAAACAAGATAACCCTTAAGGATGTTGCGGGACTCAGAGAGGAAAAAGAGGAACTTGAAGAGATCGTTGAGTTTTTGAAAAATCCCGCAAAGTTTGTGAAGGTAGGGGCCAGGATCCCCAAGGGTGTTTTGCTTGAGGGACCTCCCGGAACAGGTAAGACACTTCTTGCAAAAGCTATCGCAGGCGAAGCCAATGTTCCGTTTTTCAGCATTTCCGGTTCCGATTTCGTGGAAATGTTTGTAGGTGTAGGTGCATCCCGTGTCAGGGATCTTTTCCTTGATGCCAAGAAGAACGCACCCTGTATAGTATTTATCGATGAAATAGACGCCGTAGCAAGACGTCGTGGTACAGGTATGGGCGGCGGCCACGATGAACGTGAACAGACACTTAATCAGCTGCTTGTGGAAATGGACGGTTTCGGAGAGAATTCCGGGATAATCGTACTCGCAGCTACAAACCGTGTGGATATACTCGATCCGGCCATCTTAAGACCCGGTCGTTTCGACCGCAAGATCGCGATCGGTGTTCCGGATATAGGCGGAAGAGAAGAGATCCTTAATATCCATGCAAAGAATAAGCCGTTGGGTGATGACGTAAACCTTAAAGACATCGCACAGACAACAGCCGGTTTTACCGGAGCGGATCTTGAGAATCTTTTAAACGAAGCGGCCATTCAGGCAGCTAAGGGAGACAGACAGTATCTTACTCAGGAAGATATCAAGAAATCTTTTGTTAAAGTCGGTATCGGTACCGAGAAGAAGAGCCGCATCATCTCCGATAAGGAAAAGAATATCACGGCATATCACGAATCGGGTCATGCGATCTTATTCCACGTGCTTCCGGATGTGGGCCCTGTATATTCGGTTTCCATTATCCCTACAGGCCTCGGTGCGGCGGGTTATACAATGCCCTTACCCGAAAGAGATGAGATGTTCATGACCAGAGGCAGGATGCTTCAGGAGATCATGGTATCGCTCGGCGGTCGTATCGCGGAAGAGCTTATATTCGGCGATATCACGACGGGAGCATCAAGCGATATCAAGAAGGCCACAAAGATGGCGAGACGTATGGTCACAAAGTACGGCATGAGCAAAAACATCGGTGTGATCTGTTATGAAGATGAGGACGATGAGGTATTTATCGGTCGCGATCTTGCACATGCAAAGGGTCACTCCGAAGAAGTCGCAAGCGAGATCGACCGTGAAGTAAAAGCCATAATCGATGAGTGTTATCAGAAAGCCGAAGATATCATCAAAGATCATATGTCCGTCCTTCATGCAAGTGCAAAGCTTTTACTTGAAAAAGAAAAGATCGGACGCGATGAATTTGAAGCTTTATTTGCATAATTGTGCAGTTTGCACAAAAGTTAGCAAGTGTTTTTGTAAATTTTGTGAGACTTAGCATTTACGATTTACAAGGGGTTTGCTAATATACACTTGTAACCCCCCAATACATTATATAGTTTTTTGCTATACCCCATAAGAAGAAATACCTTCTCAAAAGAACGAGCGATGCGTAAGCACCGCTTTTCTTTTTATGTAAAAGACTGTGGTTTTTGCAGATAACTATTTAAAAAGTCGCCTTTATCATTAAAATATGGTAATATAACAAAAGGGGATGGGTATCGGTGAAAACGCTATGATTAACGACGATGATAAAAGAAAAATAGATGCCAAAAAGTACCTTGTGGAGATGCGTCCGATATTTATAAGCAAGGCACTTTTCTCGGATACTACCGAAAATTATATATCTCCGGCAGAGCCGAATCCTTACGGAAATGTTTCGATAAGATTTCGTACCGCAAACAGCGGTGTGGACAGTGTATACCTTATTTCATCCGAAGGCGAGAAATACCCTATGTCAAAGGTGGATGAGGATAAGGCTTTTGACTATTACGAGTGTACGGTAACACTCAACCAGGACGACTTTTATTATTATTTTGAGATACATGCCGGCAGGATACGCTGTACATACGATGCAAGGGGCATTTCCAAAGAAAAGGTACCTCATAATCTTTTCAGGATAATACCGGGTTATCATACTCCCGCATGGGCAAAAGGTGCGGTAATGTATCAGATCTATGTGGAAAGGTTCTGCAACGGAGATCCCACAAACGATGTTGAAAACGGTGAGTATTTTTATGTAGGCGGTCCGGTCAATAAGGTTGAGGACTGGTACAAGATACCGAATGTCGACGGTACAAAGGAATTTTACGGCGGTGATCTTCAGGGTGTCATAGATAAACTCCCTTACTTAAAGAACCTTGGTATAGACTGCATATACTTTAACCCTCTTTTTGTTTCCCCTTCCAATCATAAATATGACAGTCAGGACTATGAACATATCGACCCTCACTTCGGCAAGATAGTCAAAGACGGCGGAGAATGCTTGGAGCCGGGTGACAGCGATAACAGACACGCCACAAAGTATCAAACAAGAGTCTGTTCAAAGGAAAATCTCGAAGCATCCGACGAACTGTTTAAACACCTTGTGGAGGAGGCACACAGGCTCGGTATAAGAGTTATCCTGGACGGTGTATTCAATCACTGCGGTTCCTTCAACAAGTGGCTCGATCGTGAAAGGATATACGAAGACAGTGAAGACTATGCAAAGGGAGCCTATATTTCCGCAGACAGTCCGTACAGAAAGTTCTTTGACTTTAAATCGGATAACTGGCCGTATAATGGCAATTATGACGGCTGGTGGGGATATGATACGCTTCCCAAGCTTAATTATGAAGCATCCCACGAGCTTTTCGATAAAGTAATGGACATAGCGGCAAAGTGGGTGTCAAAGCCTTACAATGTGGACGGCTGGAGACTCGATGTGGCAGCGGACATAGGCCATTCGCCTGAGTTCAACCATGAGTTTTTCAAACGTTTCAGAAGATATGTAAAAGATGCCAATCCCGAAGCTTTGATACTTGCGGAGCATTACGGAGATCCGGCAAGCTGGCTTAACGGAAAAGAATGGGATTCCGTCATGAACTATGACGGTTTTATGGAGCCTGTTACTTGGTTTCTTACGGGTATGCAGAAGCACAGCGATGATTTTAGGCCCGATATGCTCGGTAATTCTCATGCATTTTGGGAGGCTATGTGGAATGCGCACTACAGGCTTTCGAATTCCGCTCTTTCTGTGTCAATGAACCAACTTTCAAATCATGATCATTCAAGATTTTTGACACGTACAAACGGAAAAGTAGGACGCAGCGGAAGCGTTGGGGCTCATGTGGCCGATGAAGGTGTTGACAAGGCTATCATGCGTCAGGCGGTTATAATACAGATGACCTGGACGGGTGCACCTACAATATACTACGGCGATGAAGCGGGATTAACGGGTTTTACGGATCCCGATAACCGTCGTACTTATCCCTGGGGACGCGAGGACCAGGGGCTTATAGAGTTTCATCGTGAGATGATCAATATCCATAAGGCAAGCGAGGAACTTAAGCACGGATCCCTCATGAAACTTGTCGGAGAACCTTTTGTAATAGGCTACGGCAGATTTACAAAAGACAACGCGACCATAGTTTTGGTAAACAGGGATACAAATGAAAGAAAACTTTCCGTTTCGTTTATGGATCTGATAAACATTCACGGAACGGCTTACGAGCGTATAATGTACACAGACGAGCTCGGATACGACAACAGATCACTGGATATAA
Organism: Lachnospiraceae bacterium; assembly: GCA_016283275.1. GTDB lineage: Bacteria > Bacillota > Clostridia > Lachnospirales > Lachnospiraceae > UBA1258. Next base: position 29,216 of record JAEEMP010000045.1, on the reverse strand, counting down.
AGATCGAAGCAAACGGAAAGCACGAGATCACGATGCCGCCCATTTCGGCAGTGGTGATAAGATCCAAGAGAAAGCATTAAGGTTAAAAGATGATCTACCAGATTCATAACGGCGCCGTCATGTACGGCGCCGAAACAATATTAAAGAATATAAATTTTGAGATTAAGAACAACAAGGAAAAAATTGCCGTAGTGGGTCGAAACGGCTGCGGGAAAACAACACTTCTCAAACTTATTTCGGGAGAGGTCGATCTTGTAAAACGTGATTCCGACGAGGATATTTTTATCGCAAAAACGGGAAATCCCGTAATCGGTTATCTTAAGCAGATGACCTTTGCAGATGATACGATCACTCTCGAGGAAGAGATCAAAAAAGTTTTTGCGCCGATCCGCGAGATGAAGTCACGCCTTGAGAGCTTAGTGGCGCAAATGGAAACCGACCACTCCGAGGAGACGGTTTCAAAGTACACTGCGCTTGAAGACCGATTTGAATATCTCGGCGGCTATTATTATGAAAAAGAATACGAAGTAGTACTTAAAAAATTCGGATTTTCCGAAGAAGACAAGAAAAAGCCGCTTTCCGATTTTTCGGGAGGACAGCGCACCAAGATAGCATTTGTAAAGCTTCTTCTGGAGAAGCCGGATATCCTTCTTCTCGACGAGCCCACAAACCATTTGGATATCGAGACCGTTGAATGGCTTGAAGGATATCTTAAGGATTACCCGAGAGCAGTTGTTGTGGTATCCCATGACAGAATGTTTTTGGACAGGATCGTCGAGACGGTCTACGAGATAGAATACGGAAAGATCACAAGATATCCCGGTAATTACACAAAATTCGTGGAGCTTAAGAAGGCTGCATGGGAGAAGCAGAAAAAGGATTACGAAGCTCAGCAGAAAGAAATAGAGCGATTAAATACGATCGTCGAAAAATATAAAAATACGCCCACGAAAGTATCCATGACCAGGTCAAAACTTAAAGCCATAGAGCATATGGATATCATCGAAGCGCCGGACAGGTACGATACAAAGAGTTTTCATGCTTCGTTTAAACCGCTTCGTGAGACCGGAAAAGATGTACTGTTCATTGACAAACTTTCGGTGGGATATGACAGTGTGCTTGAAACGGTTTCGCTTGATATGAAGCGCGGCGAAAAGATAGGTATCATCGGTGGGAACGGTATCGGAAAATCAACATTTCTAAAGACGCTTGTGGGTAAGCTTGAGCCTCTTTCGGGATACTTTAAGTACGGTGTCAACGTCGATGTGGGTTATTTCGATCAGCAGATGGCGCAGTATTCTTCCGACAAACAGGTTATAGACGATTATTGGGATGAATTTCCGACACTTACGGAAACGGAAGTAAGAAACGATCTGGGTGCTTTTTTGTTTTCGGGCGAGGACGTATTTAAAAAAGTAAGCATGCTATCCGGCGGTGAGCGTGTAAGGCTTGCGCTTTCAAAGATATTTAAGACGGGACCGAACTTTTTGATCCTTGATGAGCCCACAAACCACATGGATATAGTGGGCAAGGAAACGCTTGAAAGTATGCTTAAGGATTTTGCGGGAAGCGTGATATTTGTTTCTCACGACCGATATTTTATAAGTAAGGTGGCCACAAAAGTCCTTGATTTTACAAAGGACGGAGTCAAGGTGTACCGGTTCGGATACGGAGAGTACGAAGAAGCAAGGGAAAAAGCCGAGGCGGACCAGGTTTCTTTTGCCGTAAAGGAAAAAACACCCGAAGAAAAGAAACCTTCGGAGAACGCAAAGCCTTCATACAACAATCCCGGCAAGGAAAAGTCGAAGTTATCAAAGAAACTGGAGAAGATCGAAGAAAAGATAAATCTTCTTGAAAGCGAGATTCAGCTTAAAAAGGACGAACTTTTAAATCCCGCTATAGCCGCGGATTACGGTGAACTTACAAAGATCCAGAATATGATCGATGCCAAAGAAGAGGAACTCCTTACCGCAATGGAGGAGTGGAGCGAAACAGATAAACAGCTTTCACAGTTTGATTAAGGAAATCAAATGGCAAGAGTAAGAAATTATAACGGCGAATATGACCATGATGAAGAGAATACTGCCGAATACCCGTTTCTGGCAAGTTTAAGCCATGAGGTCAGGACACCTATGAATGCTATCGTGGGATTGTCCGAGATCCTTATGAATAAGGTGACGGATCTTGAGGAGATGGAATATGTCTCTTCTCTTCAGACTGCAACACAGAACCTTCTTATGGTCATCAATAATGTAATAGATTATGACGAGATGTCGGGCGGAAGGCTTGTTCTTCACAGAGAACGCATGAACCTTGAAAAGGTGATCCGTGAAGTCATCGATATGGCGAAGATCAATATAGGCGACCGCGACATCCTGTTCGTGACCGATATAGACCCCTGTCTTCCTGAAGAGATAATGATGGACAGCACGAGGCTTAAACAGGTTTTGGTGTATTTTCTTTCAAATGCCGCAAAGGATGTGAGCAGGGATTATGTGGCGCTCACGGTCAACTTTGCCGATGCCGAAAAGACCAAGATCCGGTTTACGATAGAGAATACCGAAGAAGGGCTTCCGATAATGGCCGAATTTATCGAATATATCGGAAGTGAGCTGCATGTTATCGACGATACAGGCTCTTCGCAGACCGTATATTTTGATTTTGAGATCATCGCAGTCGAAGGAGCGGTCAGGGTCAGAAATCCCGAAACCATAGAAGCTTCTTTTGCCGTATCGCTAAAGAACCGTCGCGAGAGGCAGGCAGTAATAGATTATTTTGACAGAGCCGCTGTGGATTTTAAGGTAATAGACAATCCGACGGAGCTGTTTATATACAAAGACGATGACAGGCCGGAATATCTTATCATCGAATATGAAAGATACAGACGTATAAAGGATGTTAAAGAATTCTGGGAACTTAATACAAAAGTGATCTGTCTTGCGAATATCTTTACCGACATTTCGGAAGATGATATCGGTGTGTTCAGAAGACCGTTCTTTTACCCTGATCTTTTGACCCTGTTTCATAAAAAGACTCAGGGCGGAAAGCGGGAAACGATGTTTTTTGAAGGAGCAAGGATCCTTGTGGTGGATGATAACGCCATAAATCTTAAAGTCATAGCGGGTCTTCTGCTTCCGTATAAAGCAACCGTTGATACCGCAACAGGCGGTGAAGAAGCAATAAGAATGATACACCGGACGCGTTATGACCTTGTGCTCATGGATCATATGATGCCCGGCGTGGACGGTACACAGGCAACGCGTATCATAAGGCAGGCCGGAGATGAATATTTCAAGACTCTTCCGATAGTAGCACTTTCGGCAAATGTTCTTGAGGAAAGCAGGATACTTTTTACGGAATCGGGGATGAACGATTTCGTGGCAAAGCCCATAGATCTTAATGTACTTATAGATACGCTTAAAAAGTGGATCCCGGAGTCGAAGCAGCAGGTCGGGTATCTTGAGGTTGAGAATCCGACCGACGGACTTCCCGATTTTGAAGCGCTTGAGCTCGAACATATAATCCCGCAGCAGGGCCTTTCGTATACGGGCGGAAGCGGAAAGATGTATATGACGATCCTTCGTGATTTTCTGGGCGGCGCGCTTTCGAGGAAGGTTTCTCTCACAAAACTTGTGGGCGAAGAGGATGTGGGTCGTTATACGATAGAAGTCCATTCTTTAAAATCTCTTTCACGTACGATCGGAGCCGATAATTTAAGTTTCATGGCCGAAGAGCTTGAAAAGCTGGGTCACAAACGTGATATGGAAGCGATAAAGGAAAAGCACGGAGAACTTTTAAAAGAGTATGAGGCGGTCGAGGCAGAGATCAAAAAGATAGCGAATATCGGTCGCCCGAGGACCAGAAAGATCCCGCTCCTTCGGGAAAAAGCCGGTGAGATCTTAAGAGATCTTTTCCATGCAATGGATGAGTTTGATTACGATGCTGCAGAGAGGATCTGCGATGAGCTTGAAAGATATGAATATGACAGCCTTGTGGAAGAAAGTTACCAGAAGCTGCGTGAATGTGTGGACAACATAGATTACGACGGTACCAAACAGCAGGCTGTTGAGATGATCGCACTTTTGTAGCGGGATAAGGGAGGATGATCAAGTGAAAGAAACTGTATTAAAAGGTTTTGAAAAGGTATTTCATACAACTGACGGGGTAAAGTGTTATTTTGCCCCGGGCAGGGTAAATCTTATAGGAGAACACACCGATTATAACGGAGGCCATGTTTTTCCCTGTGCACTTACGATAGGTACATATGCGGCGGTAAAAGAACGCGATGATATGAAGGTGCGTTTCTATTCGATGAATTTTGAAAATGCGGGTGTTATCGAAGCGGATCTTAAAAAAGATATTGAACCGTCGAATGAGTGGAAATGGGCCGCTTATCCTTTGGGCATTGTATGGACTTTTGAAAAGCGCGGCAAAAAGCTTCCTCACGGATTCGATATGGTCATAGCGGGAAACATACCGAACGGTTCGGGTCTTTCATCGTCCGCTTCGCTTGAAGTCCTGACGGGATATATGTTAAATGACATATACGGTTTTGATTTTACCAACGAAGATCTGGCTTTGATCGGACAGTATTCCGAGAATAATTTCAACGGAATGAACTGCGGTATCATGGATCAGTTTGCATCCGCAATGGGCAAAAAGGATAATGCTATTTTTCTTGATACGGCAACCCTTAATTTTGAATATGCGCCCATCAAACTCGACGGAGCAAAGATAGTGGTCACCAACTCGCTTGTAAAGCACAGCCTTGTCACCAGTGCATATAATGACAGGAGAAAAGAGAGTACAGAGGCGCTTGAGGCTCTTAAAAAGGTTATTGACATAAAGACTCTCGGAGACTTAAACGAGGAAGAGTTTGAAGCTCATAAAGATGCGATCAGGGACGAAATCGCAAGAAAGCGCGGCAAGCACGCCGTATATGAAAACCGCCGTACGATCAAAGCCGTTGAAGCTTTAAAGAACAACGATCTGAAGACTTTCGGTGAGCTCATGAACGCATCTCACGTATCGCTTCGCGATGATTACGAAACAAGCTGTCCCGAGTGCGATGTGCTTGCAGAGACTGCATGGACCGTTCCGGGAGTGATCGGTTCGAGAATAACCGGGGGCGGCTTCGGCGGCTGTACGGTTTCAATAGTCAAAGACGAAGCGATAGACAATTTTAAAGAAACATTGACCAAAGTATACAGCGAAAAAGTAGGAAAGACTCCGGAATTCTATGTTGTTGAGATAGGAGACGGTCCCTATAAACTGTAAGGATATATGAAAGCAAAGACTCAGGAAATTTTTAACAGGATGGAAGCCGAGTACGGCCCCGACTTAACATGTTATTTGGATCACGATGATGCATGGCAGCTTTTGATTGCTACCATAATGTCCGCCCAGTGCACCGATGCAAGGGTAAATGAGGTTACGAAGGTATTATTTAAGAAATATCCTTCGGTAAAAGCACTTGCGGATGCGGATCTTTCGGAACTTGAAAAAGATATCCATTCTGTCGGTTTTTATCACAATAAGGCCAAAAATATAATTGCCTGCTGTAAAAAGCTCATTAAGGATTTTGACGGAGAAGTTCCTTCGGATATCGATAAACTTACAACACTTCCGGGAGTGGGGAGAAAGACCGCCAATGTCATAAGGAGCAATATTTTCAGGATCGACAGTGTGGTCGTGGATACACACGTACTTCGTATATCCAATAAGCTTGGGCTTGTAAATACCGACGATCCGGTAAAAGCCGAATTTGATCTGATGAAAGTCGTGGACAAAAAATACTGGATATATATAAATCACTGGTTTATAGCATTGGGCCGGACCATATGCAAGGCTCCGCGTCCTAAATGCGACGAGTGCTATTTAAAAGATATCTGTCCCACTTTTGCAAAGGAAATAAAATGAATTCATATATAAGCCTTGATACCGAGGCTACCGGGCTTAGCCCAAAGCATGACAAGATAATAGAGCTCGGAGCGGTAAAAGTTATAGACGGTGAGATAACAGATACTTTCTCAACCTTTATCAATCCCGGAAGACGGTTGCCTGAAAACATAGTAAGTCTTACGGGCATAACGGATGATGATCTTATTGATGCTCCGGATATATCTGAGGTTATCGGTGATTTTACCGTATTCTGCGAGGATCTTCCGCTTCTGGGCCACCATCTTATATCCGATTATGCGATCATCAAGCAGGCCTGTGTAAATGAAAAACTTACTTTTGAAAAGGACGGTATCGATACACTTCGCATTTCAAGAGCGGTGCTTCCCGAGCTTCCTTCAAAAAGGCTTTCGGATATGTGTGAGCATTATGATATCTCAATTAATGCACACAGGGCGCTAAACGATGCGATCGCAACACACGAACTGTTTGTAAAGCTCTTCGACGAATTTAACGACAAAGAACCCGCGTTGTTTGAACCTAAAAAGCTTAATCATAAGGTCAAAAAAGAAACGCCCATCCGTAAGGCACAGATAGAGCGCATCAAGTCAATGTGTGAAAGATTTTCAATCGATTGTCCTTATGAAATTGAAAGATTAAGCTGTAACGAAGCCAGCAGATATATAGACAAACTGCTTTCCGAATACGGAAAACAGCCTAAACCTTAAGAGCATATAGAGATTCTTTTATGTGTTCTTTGTTGATGCTTTTGGTCTCGTCTATCGTGGTTAAGAGGGCATTGTATTTATCGATCTCGCCGTTATTAAGATAATATTTGGCAAGAAGCCTGTAAGTTTTTCCGACATCGCATTTTGTTCTGACGCAAAATTCCATAAGTTTTACGGCTTCGGCCTCTTCGCCTAAATTCAGAAGCTCATCGGCCCACTTCTGGAATGTGGTCACAAGAGTCGTATAGTTCTGATCGCATCTTGAAAGTTCGGTAATATTTGGAGCCCCGTATTCAAGCTTTAAGTCGGTATTTGAATAGCCTGTAAGGTTAAGAATGTTCTCGCCTTCAAGTTCTTTTATCGTTCTTATGCATGCTGAAATATCATCATTGTCGGTATGGAGTTCATAGGGCAGATCTTTCGGAAGCTTTATATAATCCAGGTGGTCTATGGGTTTACGCCTTGTAGAGTTTGCCTCCCGCTCTCTTTCCCAGAACTCTTCTTCACGTTTTTTTGCTATATTGACGGTTCTGTGTGATTCATACCAGACCCATGCACAGAAGATCGCAAAGATTGCCAAACTTGCAAGTTTCCAATACATAGACTATAATTCCTTTCAAAAGATTAAGCAGTTGGGAAAAGATATGTTTAACATTTATGACAAAAAAGGTAAAAAAACATTTACACTGATACTCGTCATTATTTTGGTTGTCGCGATGGTTGTTCCTATTTTATCATCTTTGATGTACTAAGGCAATGAACGGAGCAGAGTCGTGAATATAGGAAAAGTACCTGAAAACATACTTAAAAAGAACGTAATAAACAAAATAGAAAAACGGCGCAGTGAAATCCTCATCGGATCGGGTGTGGGTGAAGACTGCGCTGTTTTGGATTTTGAAAATCATGTTACGGTACTTTCGGATGCTGTCACGGATACTATAAGCGGGAATGTTTCTTTGGCCGTTATAAAGGCTGTAAACAATATAGCATCCATGGGCGCGGAGCCGGTAGCAATCCTTACATCGTACATTCTTCCCCGTGGCTTTTCGGAAAAAGAACTTAAAGCCATAGCGAAGGAGATCGAAATAACCTGCAAAGGATTAAATATAAGCGTTGCGGGCGGACACAGCGAACTTAACGAAAGTGTGTCAAAGCCTGTGATATCCGTGACCGGAGTCGGAAAAGCGGATAAAAATAAATTAACATGTACTTCAAATATAAGGCCCGGTGATGATATAGTTATTACGAAGTGGGTCGGTCTTGAAGCAACGGTCTTTCTTGCAAGGGAATATGAGGAAAAACTTATAAAGAAGTTTCCTCAAAGGATGATATATGAAGCGGCGGCGTACGACCGTTATCTAAGCATCGTACCGGAGGCCGCCGGCGCCGTTAAGTCCGGCGCAGCTGCCATGCATGATGTTTCGACGGGCGGAGTATTTACCGCACTTTTCGAAATTGCTGAAGCAGCAGGCGTTGGACTTACCGCAGACCTAAAGAAGATTCCGATCAAACAGGAAACTGTCGAAATCTGTAATTTCTTTGACTTAAACCCTTACGAAATCGCCTCGACAGGCTCGCTTTTAATAGCGGCCAAAGACGGGAAGGCACTTGTAAAGGCGCTTTCGGAAGGAAAGATAAATGCGGCGGTAATCGGGAAATTTACGGATTCGAACGATCGTATAATCATTAACGGAGACAATGTTCGTTTTCTTGAACCGTTCAGGAACGACGAAATATATAAAATGAAGGAGAAGAAGTCATGAGAGAAAAAATACTTTCGGTTATAGAACAGAATGCACGTATTGATATTAAAGAACTTGCCGTAATACTCGGCATGGAAGAGATAGATGTTGCCAACGAACTTAAGGCTATGGAAGAAGAAGGGGTGATCTGCGGTTATCATACGATGATCGACTGGGACAAGACTTCGATCGACAAGGTAAGCGCATTGATCGAGGTAAGGGTCACACCGCAGCGAGGCCAGGGCTTTGATACGATCGCAGAGAGGATATACCAGTACCCTGAAGTAAGTGCAGTTTATCTTATTTCGGGCGGATTCGATCTTTTGGTATCCATCGAAGGCAAGAGTTTAAAAGAAGTTTCGCTTTTTGTATCGGACAAGCTTTCAACCCTTGAAACCGTCTTAAGTACGGCTACACACTTTATTCTTAAGAAGTACAAGGATCACGGTATCGTACTTTCCAAGAAAAAAACTGATGAAAGGGAGAGTTTTATGCCATGAGAAATCCTTTATCAGATGAAGTTGTTAAGATAAAACCTTCGGGCATCAGGAAGTTTTTCGATATAGTCGCTGTCATGAAAGATGCCATATCGTTAGGTGTCGGCGAACCCGATTTCGATACTCCCTGGCATATAAGAGACGAGGGTATATATTCGCTTGAAAAGGGTAAAACCTTTTATACATCAAACTCGGGTCTTAAAGAGTTAAGAGAAGAAATATGCATTTATACAAAAAGAAAATACGGCGTATCCTATGAATGGGACAAAGAAGTCATCATAACGGTGGGGGGTTCCGAAGCAATAGATATAGGGCTTCGTGCAATGTTAAATCCGGGAGATGAAGTACTGATCCCCCAGCCAAGCTACGTATCTTACGAACCCTGTACGGTACTTGCGGGCGGAAAACCCGTAATAATCGATTTAAAGGCCGAAAACGAATTCAGGCTTACGGCAAAAGAACTTCTGGATGTGATCACCGATAAGACCAAGGTCTTGATCCTTCCGTTCCCCAATAATCCTACAGGTGCCATTATGGAGGAGAAGGATCTTATAGAGATCGCAAAAGTATGCGTCGAGAAGGATATATTCGTTATGTCCGATGAGATCTATGCAGAGCTTACTTATAAGGGAAGGCATGTATCAATCGCATCCTTACCCGGCATGAAGGAAAGAACGATACTTATAAACGGTTTTTCAAAAGCATTTGCAATGACGGGATGGAGACTGGGCTACGCATGCGGTCCTTCCGAAATAATTGCACAGATGACCAAGATCCATCAGTTCTGTATCATGTGTGCACCCACTACGAGCCAGTATGCTGCGATCGAAGCCCTGAAGAACGGCGACGAAGATGTTGAGAAGATGCGACAGTCATACGACCAGAGAAGACGTTTCCTTCTTAACGCTTTTAAGGAAATGGGACTTGAATGTTTTGAACCGTTCGGTGCATTTTATGTATTTCCGTGTATCAAGGAATTCGGCATGACATCGGATGAATTTGCCACAAGATTTTTGGAAGAAGAAAAGGTTGCTGCGGTTCCCGGTACCGCTTTCGGCGATTCGGGAGAAGGATATCTTCGTATATCCTACGCTTATTCTTTGGACAGACTTAAACTTGCCATGGAGAGAATGGCAAGATTTGTCAATAAACTTCGTGAGGAAAAGGCCGAAAAGTAATGCATATAGTTTTACATCAGCCGGAGATACCGGCGAATACAGGAAACATAGGGCGTACCTGCGTAGCTACAGATACGCCCCTTCATTTGATAGAGCCTCTGGGGTTTCGCCTCGATGAAAAGGCGATAAAGCGCTCAGGAATGGATTACTGGGAACATCTTGATGTAAGAAATTACATTAATTACGAGGATTTTATAAACAGGAATCCCGGCGCAAAGATATGGTATGCTACAACAAAGGCTCATAAATGTTACACCGAGGTTTCATTCGGCCCCGATGATTATATAATGTTCGGAAAAGAATCCGCAGGTATACCCGAGGAGATCTTAGTGGATCACGAGGAAACTTGCATTCGTATACCCATGGGTCCGAAGATCCGTTCTTTAAACCTTTCAAATTCCGTTGCGATCGTACTTTATGAGGCACTCAGGCAGAACGGTTTTTGCGGAATGGAGACCGAAGGCGAGCTTCACAGGCTTAAATGGAAATGAAAATCTTTTAATCTGATTTTAATCTTTCTTCAAAGATGCATTAATGAAACGTTGATAAATTGATATCGTCGACAACAGGTAACAACAATCTACAACATCATTAATAATCTTTACGAAGAGGAGAATACAAAAATGGATAATTTCGAAAAAGTTGAAAAGTTAAGACAGAGAGCAAATGTTTCATACGAGGAAGCAAGAGAAGCTTTGGACGCAGCTAACGGCGATCTTCTCGATGCGATGATCTACCTTGAGAAAAAAGGCAAGGTTGCAGGCAACGACAACGTTGAAAAGTTCACAGGCGAGGTGGTAGATTATCCCGCAGTAAATTCAAAGAAGGATAACTCCGATAAGAAGGAAAAGAAAAACGCCGACGGCAAGAGCGCTGGCGAGAAGTTCTCAGATTTCTGCAAAAAGGCATGGCAGAAGGGTAATGACAATGAGTTCGTGGTAAGACACAAGGACGAAGTGATAATAAGGATCCCCGTTTGGGTTATGATCGTTATCCTTGTATTTACTTTCCACATTACACTTCCCGTAATGCTTATATCCTTATTCTTCAGCTGCAAGTACGGATTTGAGGGTAAGGATGACCTTTCAAAGGTTAACCGTGCAATGGATAAGGCAAGCGATATTGCAGACAATATAAAAGACGAATTTAACAAATAGGAGCAGATAATGAGTACCCGTATTCTGGTGGTGGAAGATGAGGAAAAACTGGCCAGGTTTATAGAACTTGAGCTTATACACGAAGGCTATGATGTCGATAAGGCGGGAGACGGCCGTGTGGCGCTCGATAAGGCGACACAGGAGAATTTTGATCTTATCCTTTTGGATATCATGCTTCCGGGACTTAACGGACTTGAAGTGTTAAGAAGGCTTTCAAAGGATAATCCCACGCCTGTCATTCTTCTTACCGCCAGAGATGCGGTCATGGATAAGGTTGCGGGTCTCGACGCGGGAGCGGTGGATTATATCACAAAACCTTTCGCGATAGAAGAACTCCTTGCACGCATAAGGGTAGCCCTTAAGCTGCACGGAAGACAGTTGAATGCAAATAATGCGGCATCGGATCCTACGGACAGCCGCGAAGAAGGCATTTATACATGGAACGGAGTGGTCCTTGACGAGAAAAAGCACAAGGTGACATACAACGGGCAGGAAATACCTCTTACAAACAGAGAATTTCTGATGCTTGAAACACTTCTTTCCAATAAGGACATTGTTCTTTCACGCGATACATTACTTGAAAAGGTTTGCGGATACGACTATGTGGGTGAGACCAATGTCGTGGATGTATATATAAGATTTTTGCGTACCAAAATAGATGAGACCTTTGGGATCAAAATGATCCAGACCGTAAGAGGAGTTGGATATGTCATCAAATCCGAATAATCAGGAGAGAAGGGTCACCTCCATTACACATAAATTTCAGTGGCTGATAGCGGGCGAAAAGCTTGGAAGAGCATTTTGGGGCAGCATCGGCCTCTTTTTCATTCTGCTTTTCGCATGGGCATTTGAAACGGAATTTTCAATACTGCACACAATAGATTTCAGTCTGGACAGAAGTTTTGTGGGACTTGATTCTTTTTATAAAATCAAATATGAAGTAGCCCGATCCACGGGAGAGGTGCTCCTTACAAGGTCGCTTTTTCCCGAACTTATAGTAATGTTTGCGATATCGGGTTCAGTGTTTGTGTTGAGGGTCTTCGATGTTTTGCTGTCTCTTTCGCGAGAGAAAAGGAAGATAAGAAGGATAATCGCTCCTATAGACGAGATCGCAAAGAAAGCGGATGAGCTTTCAAAACTTGAGTTTTCGGAGGATAAGTATGAACTTCTTGAAAATGCGATATCAAGGATCGAGCCGGACGACAATAAGGAAATACTTCTTCATGATTCCGAACTTCAGGGTATCGAAGATGCGATGAACGGGCTTATATCCCGTATGAAAGAAAACTACCGTCAGCAGGCAAGGTTCGTAAATGACGCTTCACATGAACTTCGTACCCCCATAGCGGTTATTGAAGGATATGCTAACATGCTTTCAAGATGGGGCAAGGAAGACGAGAAAGTTCTGGATGAGTCCATAACAGCCATAAAGAATGAATCCGAACATATGAAGCATCTTGTGGAGCAGCTTCTTTTCCTTGCAAGAGGTGACAGCGGTAAAACAACGCTCAACAAGGAAGATATCGATCTAAACGATGTTATGCGTGAGATATACGAAGAATCCCTTATGATAGACGAAAATCATCCGTACAGGTTCACATGCTGTGCGGAACCGCTGATAATAAGTATAGATGCCGGCCTTGTAAAGCAGGCGGTAAGGATACTTATAGACAATTCCGCCAAGTACACAAAGCAGGGTGATGAGATATTGTTAAGTACCGGGCGGACCGAAGACTACAGACCGTTTCTTCAGGTTCAGGATACCGGTATCGGGATGGCACAGAAGGATGTGGAGCACATGTTTGAACGTTTCTACAGAGCCGATGAAGCCAGAAATACCGAAGGGACCGGGCTTGGGCTTTCGATCGCAAAATGGATAGTCGATAAGCACGGCGGAAAGTTTTCCATTGTATCAAGGACGGATCTCGGTACGAGGATTAGGATAATTCTCTGATATCGTTTTATGCCTTTTAAGGAGGATTTATGAAGTATCCAAAGTTTTTACAGGACGGAGGCAGGATAGGTTTTATTGCGCCTTCATTCGGATGTTCCACATATCCGTACAACGAAAGATTCAACAATGCGCTCAAACATTTCAATGCTCTCGGGTTTAAGACTGTTGAAGGACCAAATGCAAGACTCAGTGCAGGTATAGGAAAGAGTAATACCCCAATGGCTTGCGGCGCAGAGATAAATGAGTTCTTCCTTAATGATCATTCGGATGTGATCATATCGTGCGGCGGCGGAGAACTAATGTGCGAGGACCTTGCGTATGTGGATTTTGCGTCTGTTATGAAGGCCGATCCAAAATGGTACACAGGCTATTCCGACAACACAAACCTTACGTTTTTGCTGCCTACGATATGCGATATTGCAGCAATTTACGGTCCGTGCGTTTCGGATTTCGGCATGGAACCCTGGCATAAGTCCATTCAGGATACATTCGATCTTTTATGCGGGAAAAAGCGTTCTTTTACCAACTATGACGGCTGGGAAAAAGAAGGACTTGAACATGACGGCGATAACCCATTGGCTGCGTATAACATAACAGAGCCGTATTCCCAGAGGATATATGAAGCGAACGAAGCTCATTTTGAAGGAAGACTTATCGGAGGATGCCTTGACTGTCTTGCCAATCTTGTGGGAACGAGGTTTGACATGGTGCCTGCTTTTAATGAAAAGTACAAAGATGACGGTATCATATGGTTTTTGGAAAGCTGCGATCTTAATGTAATGAGCATGAGAAGAGCTCTTTGGAACCTTGATGAGGCGGGCTGGTTTGAACATGTAAAAGGATTTTTGATCGGAAGACCGCTTATGCATGACGATGATTTTGACGGGTTTAAACCCTACGATGCATATACGGGGATCCTTTCAAAATACAATGTGCCGATAATCTATGATATCGACCTTGGGCACCTTTCGCCGATGATCCCGATGGTCTCGGGCGGATATGCAAAGGTTGATGCTTTGGGCAACACTTTTAATATAGAGATGATTTTACGTTAAATTTGTGATATTCTAGGAAATACCGAGTGATTCGGTATTTCCTTTTTTTACGGAGAGAAAAAATGAAGTGGATTAAATTTAGGATCAAAACGATTACGGAAGCAGAGGATATCTTGATAAGCAATCTCTACGATATCGGCCTTGAAGGCGCCCAGATAGAGGATAAAGTGCCGCTCACCGCACTTGAAAAAGAGCAGATGTTTGTGGATATCCTTCCCGATATGCCCGATAACGACGATATCGCCTATATAAGCTGTTTTGTGGAAGACGACGGGACCGTTGACAGGGAAAAGATCGTAAGCGATATAAAAAGCGTTCTTTCTGAAACTGCCGAATATACGGAAGTAGGTGAGGGCAGCGTGGAGGTCTCCGAGACCGAAGATATAGACTGGATAAATAACTGGAAGCAGTTTTTCCATCAGTTTTATGTGGACGATCTTCTGGTCATCCCTTCATGGGAAGAAGTAAAGCCTGAAGACAGGGATAAAAAGATGCTTCATATAGATCCCGGTACGGCTTTCGGGACCGGCATGCACGAGACAACACAGCTTTGTATAAGGGCGCTGAAGAAATATTTAACGCCGGATACCAAACTTCTTGACGTAGGCACCGGTTCGGGCATATTATCTATCGTATCGCTTATGTACGGAGCAAAAGAAGCGGTCGGGACCGATCTTGATCCCTGTGCGATCGACGCATGTTTTGAAAACATGGAGGCAAACGGGATATCAAAAGACAAGTTTAAGGTAATGATAGGAAATATCATAAGCGACAAGGCTGTTCAGGACGAAGTCGGTTACGGTATATACGATATAGTGGTGGCAAATATACTTGCCGACGTACTTGAACCTTTAACACCCGTGATCGTAAAGAACATAAAGCAGGGCGGTATTTATATCACAAGCGGAATAATCGATACAAAAGAAAAAGAGGTTGCCGATTGTATAAAGAATTCAGGTTTTGAAATCATAAGCATCGACAGCAAGGGCGAGTGGCGAGGTATAACCGCAAGGAAGAAATGAGATGAATGTATATCTTGATAATTCGGCTACAACAAGAGTCTATCCGGAGGTTGTAAGCCTGATGAATACGATAATGCTTGAAGATTACGGTAATCCTTCAAGTGTACATATGAAGGGTGTCGAAGCGGAGAAGTATGTTACGGAGGCTTTAACTAAGCTTTCTAAGATATTAAAGGTCAAAGAAAAAGAGATCCTTTTTACATCGGGCGGAACCGAGTCGGATAATACCGCGCTTATAGGAGCGGCGCTTTCTTACCAAAGGCGCGGGAAGCATATCATCACAACAAAGATCGAGCATCCCGCGATACTTAATACGGTTAAGTATCTTGAAACGCAGGGTTTTGAGATCGATCTTCTTTCTCCCGATGAGTACGGTGTGGTTTCTTTGGACGAATTGAAAAGTAAATTAAGACCGGATACGATACTTGTATCCGTTATGCACACCAATAATGAAGTGGGTTCCATTCAGCCCGTAGCAGAGATCTCAAAGATCATAAAGACTTATAATTCCGATATCATTTTTCATGTGGATGCTGTGCAGGGATTTTCTAAAGCGCATATCTATCCGGCCAGGTTGGGAATAGATATGTTGAGCATAAGCGGGCACAAGATCCACGGACCAAAGGGGATCGGTGTTTTATATGTAAGTGAAAAGGTAAGGCTTAAACCCATAACCTTCGGCGGAGGCCAGCAAAACGGAATGCGTTCTGGTACTTTGAATGTTCCGGGCATTGCGGGAACAGCGCTTGCGGCTGAAATGATAACCTCGGGGATGGATGAAAAGATATCAAAATTATACGGTCTTAAAGAGTATTTTCTTTCGGAAGTATCAAAGATCGACAATGTTTCGATAAACGGAGTAAAAAGGGGTAAAGACGGTTCTTTGGCCGTAAAAGATACTGCTCCTCATATCATGAATATTTCCGTAAGAGGGCTTCGAAGCGAGGTAATGCTTCATGCTCTTGAGGAAAAAGGAATATATGTATCGGCAGGTTCTGCGTGCTCATCGCATTCCAAAAAGGAATCCTCGACTCTTAAGGCTATGGGTGCAGACGCACAGACGATGGACGGTGCGCTTCGTATAAGCATGTCCGAGTTTACCACCGGGGAAGAGATAGATTACGTGCTTGATACCTTAAGGGAGATCATCCCGTTCTATGCAAGATTTACACGTAAATAGGGACTTTGACAGCGGAGGGTGTATGGAAAGTAATTCCCGTGAAAACCGCATAATGATAATAAAAACAACCGCATTGGCCATACTTTTTGCGGTTCTTTTGTTTACAAGAATTTATGATATCACGATCCTTCCGTTCGGATATCATATGGACGAAGCGGGAGCCGGATATGATGCAAGATGCCTTGCCGAGTACGGTACGGACAGGTATTCTAAGTCTTGGCCTTTATATCTTACCAACTACGGTCCCGGGCAGAGCAGTTTATATGCATTTATCTGTGCTTTTCTTTTTAAGATTTTCGGATACAGTAAATTTCTTTTGCGTCTGCCTTCTGTGATTTTTTCGGTATTTACGTTTATATTCGGTGTAGATCTGACGGACAGGTGTTTCGGAAAAGATAAGTTTTACGGCATACTTTCCGGTTTTTTGGTGGTCATCTGTCCATATTTTGTGCTGGCTTCAAGGATCGGACTTGATTGTAATCTGATGCTTGGGATGTCGGTTATCTTTCTTGATATCTTTGCATTGATCCTTGAAAAAGAAAAACCGGGACTTTGGATGTATGCACTTTTGGGTGTTATCGGCGGACTTGTCTTATATACATATGCGCTTTCTTATATCATCCTTCCGATCTTTCTTTTGTTTATGTTTTTATATACACTTCGCACGAATAAGTTTAACCTCAAGGGATGGCTTGTAATGGCCGTTCCGCTTTTTATACTGGCTTTTCCGCTTATCCTGATCCAGCTTATCAATATGATGGATCTTCCCGAGAAAAAACTCGGCATATTTACGCTTACAAAGCTTATAAGATACCGTGGCGGGGAATTTGAAAAGCCGTATCTTTTAAAATTTAATTATTTTTTGGAAGTGTTTTTAAAAGGCGACGATCTTTTGTTTGATTCGATCCCGGGGTTTCCCAATCTGTACAGATGGAGCATATATCTTATACCGATCGGATTATTAAGAGAGATCATAAGATTGATATACGGAAACGTTAAAAGAAAATACAGTGCGTGCAGCATCGTACTTCTTTGGTTTGTTTCTGTATTTATACTCGAAAACTTAATTTCGGTGGCTACGTATACCGCAAACGCGATCTTTTTCTCGGCGGTATTCATGACGGTAAGCGCCTGCGAGGGTGTTGTTTTACTGATAAAGAAGATCTTTTATAAGAACTTAAGGATCGAAAAATTTATTATACCGGTGATCCCGGCGGTAACGGTTATACTTTATGCTATTGATGCTTTTGGATTTTTCGCTTATTATTACGGAGAATACACGAAGGACACCTATCCTCAGGTATATTTCGGTAATGCGGTCTATGATGCCTTTGAATATATAGAAAGCGACCCGGTCCTTTCAACGAAGGAGACTTATACCGGGGAGGCGGCGATATATTATCTTCTCGAAAGCGGAGCTTCGCCTAATGTTGTGGAAGATCCCGTAAATTTTACATACAATACGGCTGGAGTGATCGGAAAGTACCACTTCGGGGCGCTTCCCGAGATAGAAGACGATTGCAATTACGTCACCGCTTACGGAAAATATGAAGAATATAAGGAAGAGTTGAGCGAAAGAGGTTTTGAGTCTATTGAGTTTTCGGAATGTGAACTCTGGTATAAACGGTGATATTGGAAAGTAGGAAAAATATGTTTACATCTTTTATGATCAAGTATGCCGAAATAGGCATTAAGGGAAAAAACAGATATCTTTTTGAGGATGCCCTCATAAGACAGATCAAGTACGCACTCAAAAAGTGCGATGGCGAATTTGTGATCACGAAGACTCCCGGCAGGATATATCTTGATGCGGAGACCGATTTTGATTATGACGACGTTCTTGAAAAACTTTCATGCGTGTTCGGTGTCTGGGGAATCTGCCCCATCGTGAGGGTTCCCGTCTGTGAGCCCGAAGAACTCTACAAGGCTTGTATCGATTATTTTGACAAGGTTTATCCCGACAAGAAAAAGACCTTCAAGGTCTTCTCGCGCCGTTCCAATAAAAGCTATCCGCTTGATTCAATGGAATTGAATGCCGAGGTCGGCGCGGCACTTTTGGACGCTTTTCCCGAACTTTCCGTGGATGTGCACAATCCCGAGATAGTGCTTACGGTCGAAGTAAGAGACAGGATATATTTGTATTCCGAGATGATACCCGGTCCCGGCGGTATGCCTGTCGGTACAAACGGAAAAGGAATGCTTCTTCTTTCGGGAGGTATCGATTCTCCCGTATCGGGCTGGATGGTCGCAAAAAGAGGCCTTAAGATCGATGCGGTTTATTTCCACGCTCCGCCATATACGAGCGAAAGAGCCAAACAGAAGGTTGTGGATCTTGCCAAAAAGGTTTCAAAGTATACGGGACCGATCTATCTTCATGTGGTGAACTTTACGGAAATCCAGCTTGCAATATACGAAAACTGTCCGCATGATGAGCTTACCATCATCATGCGAAGATATATGATGAGAATAGCGGAGATGATAGCAAAAGAAACCGAGTGCAATTGCCTTATTACCGGCGAGTCCATCGGTCAGGTCGCAAGCCAGACCACCCAGTCGCTTGCGGTCACCAATGAGGTATGTACGCTTCCCGTGTTCAGACCGCTTATCGCTTTTGATAAAGAAGATATAGTGAATATCTCAAAGAAGATAGATACCTATGAGACAAGTATCCTCCCGTTTGAGGACTGCTGTACGATCTTTGTGGCCAAGCATCCCGTCACAAAGCCCAATTTAAACGTTATCAAGAAACACGAGCAGGTACTTGCCGATACTATCGACGATATGATCAAAAGAGCAATGGATACAAAAGAACTGATAATAGCGACAGATACCGAATAAAAAAAGAACTGAAAAATTTAATTTTCAGTTCCCAAAGTACTTTTCGGTTGAAGTTGATCAAATTGTTAATAGTTTCTTTTATTCATCCCGGCAGCCTTAGGGCTGCCGGGTGAAATATATCGCATTACATCATGTAAGGCTTGAGTACTTCAAGAACCTCTTCTGCATTGCCTTCGGCATGGATGTTTAAGTCGATAGGCTTGGAAAGATCAAGACTGAAGATACCCATAATGGACTTTGCGTCGATTACGTATCTGCCTGATACAAGATCAAAGTCATAATCAAATTTGGTAATATCGTTTACGAAAGATTTTACCTTGTCGATGGAATTTAAAGAAATCTGTACTGTTTTCATATTATTGTACCTCCTGATTTGTGAATCCTTTAAACTTCAACCTTCGCCTTCATCATAAGGAAAACCTTTTCTTTTGTCAATGATAAAAAATTAACAAAAATGAAAGAGAAAAAAATGAAAACTGTGGCATTTCATAACTTAGGCTGTAAAGTTAACGATTACGAAACCGACATAATGCAACAAAAATTCACGGAAAACGGTTTCCGCGTTGTGCCATTTACTCAAAAAGCGGACGTTTTTGTAATAAATACGTGTACCGTAACAAATATTGCGGATCGAAAAAGCCGTCAGATGTTACATAGGGCAAAAAAACTGAATCCGGAAGCTGTTGTAATTGCCGTAGGCTGTTATGTTCAGACTGCAGGAGAAAAGGTTTTAAAAGACGAATCGATCGATATTGCGATCGGAAACAACAAAAAGGCCGATATCATAAACATTTTAAACGAGTATTTAAAGAATAACAGGCAAGATACTCATGCCGGTATCATCGATATTAACAAAACATCTGAGTATGAATCGATGTTCCTTACCGATACTGCCGAGCGCACACGGGCATATATCAAGATCCAGGACGGATGCGACCAGTTCTGTTCGTACTGCCTGATCCCCTATGCCCGCGGAAGAGCGAGAAGCCGTGACGAGGCGGATATCCTTGAAGAGATAAAAGGACTGGCCGGCAAGGGATATCGTGAATTTGTACTGACGGGCATTCATGTAAGTTCGTACGGTTTAGACAGAATAGTCAATAACGGCAGAAAAGCCGAATTTAATACAATGGGACGGGAATGGACCAATGAATATCTGATCGGTCTTTTAAACGAAATAGATAATATCGACGGAGTTAAGCGCATTCGTTTAAGTTCTCTGGAACCGAGGATCATGACAGAGGAGTTTGTGAGCCGGATATCAAAGGTCGGCAAGCTCTGTCCTCATTTTCATCTGTCTCTTCAGTCCGGTTCCGATGCCACACTTAAACGCATGAACAGAAAATATACTGCGGAAGAGTTTATGGAAGGCGTTAAACGATTAAGAAAATACTTTGACGACCCGGCGATCACGACCGATATGATCGCAGGCTTTCCGGGTGAGACCGAAGAAGAATTTAAGGAAAGTTTTTCTTTTGCCAAAGATGTTTCTTTTTATGAAATGCATGTCTTTAAGTACTCAAAGCGAAAGGGCACTGCAGCCGAGAAACTTCCCGACCAGGTAAAGGATGAGATAAAAGAACAAAGAAGCCACATGCTTATCGCGCTTCGTGACGAGCTTTCCAAGGATTTCAGGCAAAGATACATAGGCAAAAGCCGTCCGGTCCTTTTTGAAGAAAGAGTTTTGATCTGCGGAAAGAGTTATATGGTGGGTCATACTCCCGAATACATAAAGACCGCAGTCCTGACGGATGCGCCTCTTGAAAATGAGATCCGGGATGTCACTCTTTCATCTTTCCTGACCGATGAGATCCTGATCGGTACCTTATAAAGTGAAACGCCTTAAAGATCCTTAATTTGCGCGGGTGATTTCATTAATAATAGGTTAAGAATCGGGGCGTAACTTGAATTTATGCGGATATTAAGATAATATTGTTTAAGTAAAAGATGTTTGAGGGTTATTAAATATACAGGAGGCCGATATGGCAGATTTAGGTGCAACACAGGTATTGAAGGTAGTACAGGACAAGCCCATGAGTGTGGACGATATCCTTGAGATCGTCTACAAGGCCAATAAAGAGAAGGGATACGATGCTGTTAATCAGATAACGGGATATCTGGTTTCCGACGATCCCACATATATTACTTCTTATAATGACGCAAGAAAGCTTGTAAGGCGTCTTGAACGTGACGAGATCATAGAAGAACTTATTTCATCTTATGTTAAGAGTAAGGGTTGGGACAAAAATTAATGCGCATTTTGGGGCTTGATTTCGGATCAAAAACAGTAGGGGTTGCGGTGAGCGACCCTTTACTTATGACAGCGCAAGGCGTCGAGATCATAAGACGTAAGGAAGAGAATAAATTAAGAAAGACACTTGCACGCATAGAAGAATTGATCACCGAATACGAGGTTACCGAGATCGTGCTGGGTCTTCCGCTTAATATGGACGATACGGAAGGGGAACGCGCAAGACTTTCAAGAGAATTTAAAGATATGCTTGAGAGGCGTACCGGACTTAAGGTTACGATGTGGAATGAACGGCTTACAACAGTCGAAGCCGATGAGATAATGGATGAAGCGGGGATAAAAAAGGCAGATCGCAAGGAATATGTGGACATGATCGCCGCACAGTTGATCCTCGAGGGATATATGGAATACGGGAGAAAGTGAATGGAGACTATAGTTCTTACCGGTAATGAAGGCGATAAGATAGAATTTTATGTGTTGGAAAAGACCACTTTGGGTGGTGTTGATTATATGTTGGTAACAGACAGCGAAGACGAAGACGGCGAGGCGTATGTGCTTAAAGATCTGTCGAAGACTCAGGATACGGAAGGGGTTTATGAGATCGTAGACGACGAGACGGAGCTTGAGGCAGTGGGCCAGGTGTTCAAAAGTCTCCTTGATGATATCGACATCGTAGAATAGTAACGGATAGGAGTTTTAATTGAATAACGAGACGAAAAATAATGCCGGGAAGCTTAAGATAATACCCTTGGGCGGCCTTGAGCAAATCGGAATGAACATTACTGCCTTCGAGTACGGGGACAGTATAATTGTGGTGGATTGCGGTCTTGCATTTCCCGAAGGCGATATGCTGGGAATAGACCTTGTGATCCCCGATGTAACATATTTAAAAGAAAATATCGACCGCGTGAAGGGCTTTGTGATAACGCACGGTCACGAAGATCATATCGGAGGACTTCCCTATGTGCTTAGGGAGGTAAACGTTCCGATCTATGCCACAAAGCTTACGATGGGCATAATAGAGAAAAAGTTATCGGAAACCGAAGATCTTTTAAAAAGGATCAAAAGAAAAGTCATTAAGTTTGGACAGTCCGTCAACATGGGTGAGTTTCGTGTTGAATTTATAAGGACCAATCACTCTATAGTGGACGCTGCGGCTTTGGCCATCTTTTCGCCTGCCGGAACGGTGATCCATACGGGTGATTTTAAGGTTGACTATACGCCTGTTTACGGAGATTCCATAGATCTTGAAAGGTTTGCATCGCTTGGAAAGAAGGGTGTTCTTGCACTTTTATGCGATTCCACAAATGCGGAAAGGCCCGGATTTACTCCTTCGGAAAGAACGCTTGAGCATACATTTGACACGATCTTTAGTGAGCATAGGAATACAAGGATAATGATCGCTACGTTTGCCTCGAATGTAGACAGAGTACAGCAGATCATCAATGCCGCATTTAAGTACGGTCGAAAGGTTGCTGTAGAAGGCCGTTCGATGGTAAGCATCATAGATATCGCAACCGAGCTTCATCGCATAAGCATACCCGAGAATACTCTCGTAAGCATAGATGAGATCAAGAATTATCCGCCCGAGAAAACGGTCCTGATCACTACCGGAAGCCAGGGCGAGAGTATGGCGGCTTTATCGAGAATAGCATTCGGGACTCATAAGAAGATATCGGTCGGGGCGGGTGATACGGTCGTTTTCTCTTCAAATCCGATCCCGGGTAACGAGAAGGCGGTCACAAAGATCATAAACGAGCTTCTTTTAAAAGGCGCTGATGTTATTTTTCAGGATGCCCATGTTTCGGGACATGCCTGCAGGGAAGAGATAAAGCTTATTTATTCGCTTGTGCAGCCTAAGTACTCGGTTCCCGTTCACGGAGAGTACAAGCATCTTTATGCTCAGGCAAAACTTGCGGGTGAATTGGGAATTCCGAAAGAAAATATTTTTATCTTGCGCTCCGGTGATATACTTGAATTGGATGAAAACGGTGCGGAAATAACAGGAAAGGCTCCTGCCGGAGCGTTGTATGTGGACGGTCTGGGTGTCGGAGATGTCGGAACATCGGTTTTAAAGGACCGTTTAAGACTTGCGGAAGACGGTATAGTCATATCCACCATAGTTGTTGATGAATATTCGGGTTCTCTTCTTTCGGGACCGAATGTTATCACGCGGGGTGTCATATATGTAAAAGAATCCGAGGAGGTTATAGCCGAGGCCAGAAATATGCTGACCGAAGCGGTAACCGCGGCATATGATAAGGGAATTTCGGATTGGGGAAGATTAAAGAATATTATGAGCAGTACGCTCTCTGATTTCTTCTGGAAGAAATACAAGAGACGTCCTATGATATTACCGATAATAATGGATGTGTGAGGTGTTTGACATGACGGATCTTTCCAACATTGCCCAAAATGTTATCAATGCATTAAAGGATACGGTGGAATACAAAGAATATGAGGAAGCTTTGGCAGAGCTTACCAAAGATCCAGCACTATATAAAAGAGTCAATGAAATGCGCGACAAGAACTTTTCCCTGCAGCAATATGACGGGGACGACATTCTTGATCTTATGGATGCATTGACCAATGAGTACGAAGATGTTATAAATTTGGAGATAACGGGTAGGTTTATCGAGGCAGAAGCCAATGTCTGCACTCTTATAAGAAACTTTACCCATATGGTTACGGAAGGGTTGGATTTCGATTTATGACGGTTAAACAGATTTCTGAAATAGTTACATCCATAATATCGCTTGCCATTAAGATAGTGGTGGTAGTATGGCTGGTCAATTTCATATATGCAAAGACCATGGAAGCATATGATTTCGGATACAGGGTATTTACCGAGGCTCCGGTCTCTCCCGCACCGGGAAGGGAAGTCAATTTTTCGGTGACAGAGGGAAAAAGTGAGAAATCCATTGCGGAAAGTCTTGAAGAAAAGGGACTTGTAAGGGATGCAAATCTCGCTTATTTACAGATCATGCTCTCCGAATACCACGAAACATTAAAACCCGGTATGTATGTACTTAATACTTCACAGACGGTCGAGGAAATGATGGCGATAATGGGTGCCCCGGAAGAGGAGTCACAAGAAGAGGAAGACGAGGAATAAAAGTTTATGATAGTCGATGAGCGTATGGCGGCTTTTATCAATTCTTTTGCGTCGCCGAATTCCGCTTTTCTTGAAGATCTGGAAAAATATTCTCTTGAAACGGCTGTACCGATAATCAGAAAGGAAATGCAGACTTTGATAAAGTTTCTGCTTGCCGAAAAGGCACCTTGTAAAATTCTTGAAGTCGGCACAGCCGTTGGTTTTTCTACAATTTTGATGGCGGAAAATTCAAAGGATTCAAAAATAACCACAATAGAAAAGTATGAAAAACGCATACCTTTGGCAAAAGAAAATTTTAAAAAATCGGGTTATGGCGACAGGATCACCCTTCTTGAAGGAGACGCGGCGGATATTTTAAAGGAACTTTCAGCCGGATACGATCTTATTTTCATGGATGCGGCAAAGGCCCAATACATTAACTTTTTCCCGGATGTATTAAGGCTTTTAAATCCCGGAGGGATCCTTCTTTCCGACAATGTCATGCAGGAAGGAGATATCTTGGAATCGCGTTACGCGGTTGAAAGAAGAAACCGTACCATATATGCCCGTATGAGGGATTATCTTTACGAACTTACACATAATGACGAACTTACGACCGTGATATTACCAGTCGGTGACGGGGTGACCGTAAGCGTCAGAAAGAAATGAAATGAAAAAACCTGAACTTTTGGTACCGGCGGGAAGTCTCGATGTACTTAAGACCGCGGTCAATTACGGTGCGGATGCCGTATTCATAGGAGGAGAAGCCTTTGGGCTTCGCGCAAAAGCCAAAAACTTCGGCCCCGACGAGATGGCCGAGGGTATTTTGTATGCCCATGAGCACGGGGCAAAGGTTCATGTTACTGCCAATATACTGGCACATAATTACGATCTGGACGGTGCAAGACAGTATTTTAAAGAACTTAAGGAACTTAAACCGGATGCTCTTATCATAGCGGATCCGGGTATGTTTATGATGGCACGGGAGATTTGTCCCGAGATAGATATTCATGTTTCAACCCAGGCCAACAACACAAATTACGATACATTCAATTTCTGGTATAAGCTCGGAGCAAAAAGAGTTGTTGCCGCAAGAGAGCTTTCATTAAGAGAGATAAAAGAGATCCGTGAGCATATCCCCGACGATAAGGAGATAGAGTGCTTCATACACGGTGCGATGTGCATTTCGTATTCCGGAAGATGCCTGCTTTCAAATTATTTTACGGGTCGGGATGCAAACCGCGGAGCATGCACGCATCCATGCAGATGGAAATATGCGGTTGTGGAAGAACAGCGTCCCGGGGTATATCTTCCGGTTTATGAAAATGAGCGAGGAACCTTTATCTTTAATTCCAAGGATTTAAATATGATAGGCCACATTCCCGAACTTATGGATGCCGGGATCGACAGCTTTAAGATCGAGGGCCGCATGAAGACTGCTTTATATGTGGCAACGGTCGCGCGCACCTACAGAAAAGCCATAGACGATTACATGGAATCAAAAGAGAAATACCTTGCCAATATGGACTGGTACAACGAGGAGATATCAAAGTGTACCTACAGGCAGTTTTCAACCGGTTTTTATTACGGTAAGCCCGATGAGACGAGTCAGGTATACGACAATAACACATATATCAACGAATATATATATCTGGGTACGGTCGAGAAGGATGACGAAAAGCCGGACTATGTAGTGTTTGAGCAAAAGAACAAGTTCTCGGTCGGCGAAGAGATCGAGATCATGAAACCGACGGGTGAGAATGTTTTTATAAAGGTTTTGGATATAAACGATTCGGAAGGTAATTTTCAGGAGAGCGCCCCGCATTCGAGACAGGAACTTCATGTTAAATTTTCACAAAAACCCTGTCCGGGAGATATCTTAAGACGAAAAAATACTGAAATTTAAACGGCAGTCTGTTTTTTTATTGACCGTTAAGCGTTCGATGGAGTAAAATCCATTGAGAAACAACATATGTAGGTTTCAGTGGAGAGAGCCAATGTCAAATTCGGTTAATGTAGAAGAAATATTTGCGAAAAATGTATTTACAGTAGCCAAGATGCGCGAATATCTGCCCGAAGAAGTGTTTAACGAGGTTATGCACATCCGCGAAGAGGGTGGAGAACTTCCGCTCAAGACAGCCGATATTGTTGCCAACGCCATGAAGGACTGGGCAGTCAAAAACGGTGCAACACACTACACACATTGGTTCCAGCCGCTTACGGGAGTTACCGCCGAAAAGCATGACGCATTCATAAAGCATCCCGATGAGGAAGGCAGATGTATGCTTGAATTTTCCGGCAAAGAACTCATAAAAGGAGAATCCGATGCATCAAGTTTTCCTTCGGGAGGACTTCGTGCGACCTTTGAAGCCAGAGGTTACACGGCATGGGATATGACCAGCCCCGCTTTTCTTAAAGAAGATGCCATAGGCACCATTCTCTGTATTCCCACGGCTTTCTGTTCTTACAAGGGCGAAGCTCTCGATATGAAAACCCCGCTTCTTCGTTCGATGGAAGCTGTTAATACCCAGGCAATAAGATTATTAAGACTTTTGGGAAATACCACGTCCAAGAAGATCACCGCTTCGGTAGGACCCGAGCAGGAATATTTCCTTGTAGACAGGAAAAAGTACTTACAGCGTGAAGATCTTATTTTTTCGGGACGTACTCTTTTCGGAGCAAACGCACCCAAGGGTCAGGAACTTGACGATCACTATTACGGCACGATCCAGGAAAGGATCGGAGCCTATATGAATGACTTAAATAAAGAGCTTTGGAAACTTGGTGTGACCGCAAAGACACAGCACAATGAGGTCGCTCCGGCACAGCACGAGCTTGCGCCGATCTATGAAACAGCCAATATAGCGATGGATCACAACCAGCTCATCATGGAGCTTATGAAGAAGGTTGCAACCCGCCACGGACTCGCATGTCTTCTTCACGAAAAGCCTTTTAAGGGAGTTAACGGTTCCGGCAAGCACGATAACTGGTCGCTTAATACGGATGATGGCATAAATCTTCTGGATCCGGGTGACTCGCCCAATGAAAACATTCAGTTTCTTTTGGTACTTTCATGTATCATCAAGGCTGTTGACACTCATGCCGATCTTCTTGCGCAGAGCGCCGCATGTGTCGGTAATGATTCAAGACTTGGAGGTAATGAAGCGCCTCCTACGATAATTTCCGTATTTCTGGGCGAGCAGCTTGAAGATGTTGTAAGACAGATAATAGAATTCGGTGAGGCCAATAACTTAAAAGAAGGAAAGACTTTCAAGTCGGGTGTTTCCACACTTCCCGATTTTGAGATGGATGCAACCGACAGGAACCGTACATCGCCGTTTGCTTTTACAGGCAATAAGTTTGAATTCCGATCTGTCGGAAGTTCGGAATCCGTAGGAAGCCCCAACATCGTCATGAACACGATAGTTGCGGAAGTATTCTCCGATGTGTGTGATGTGCTTGAAAAAGCCGATGATGTCAAGACGGCCGTTCATGATATGATCACAAAGAACTTTACCGAACATCAGAGGATAATATTCAGCGGTGACGGTTATTCCGATGCATGGCGCGAAGAAGCCGCAAAAAGAGGACTTGTCAATATTAAGTCCATGATCGATTCGATAGATACTCTCACGACCGAGAAATCGGTTAAGCTCTTTGAGAGGTTTGGCATCTTTTCGGGTGCGGAGCTTGAATCGAGAGCCGAGATCTTATACGAGACATACACAAAGACGGTCAATATCGAAGCCCGTACAATGATCGATATGGCTTCAAAGCAGATAATTCCGTCCGTTGCCACATATTCGGGTGAGCTTGCAACTGCCGTAAACGAGATGATAAAGGCAGGAGTTACACCTGTTGTGCAGATGGGACTTCTTAACGATATCAATAAAGAACTTACCGCTATGGATGTTGCGCTTGTAACGCTTAAGAGTTTAAGAGAAGAAGCGATCACATACAGATCGCAGAAAGAGCGCGCGTTCTTTTTCAGGGAAAAGGTTGTGCCTGCTATGGAAGCATTAAGGGCTCCCGCAGACCGGCTTGAGAGGATGGTCGATAAGAAGGTTTGGCCGTTCCCCACATATGCGGACCTTATGTTTGAAGTTTGATCGAGTTTAATGTACAATACATGTCATACATGTAATGATAAACAATCATAATCTAAGGAGGTTTTAATAATGGCATTAGTTACTACAACCGAAATGTTCAAGAAGGCCTATGACGGCGGTTACGCCATCGGTGCTTTCAACGTTAACAACATGGAGATTGTTCAGGGTATTACCGAAGCAGCCGGTGAGTTAAAGAGCCCTGTTATTCTTCAGGTTTCCAAGGGTGCTCGTGCATACGCCAATCACACTTATCTTGTAAAACTTGTGGAGGCAGCGGTTATCGAAAATCCCGATATCCCGATCGCACTTCACCTTGATCACGGCGATACATTCGAACTTTGCAAGTCCTGTATCGACGGAGGTTTCACATCTGTC
Organism: Lachnospiraceae bacterium; assembly: GCA_016283275.1. Classification (GTDB taxonomy): domain Bacteria; phylum Bacillota; class Clostridia; order Lachnospirales; family Lachnospiraceae; genus UBA1258. Next base: position 138 of record JAEEMP010000045.1, on the reverse strand, counting down.
ATGATCGATGCTTCTTCAAAGCCTTTCGAAGAAAACATCGCACTTACAAAGCAGGTTGTTGAATACGCTCACGCTCATGGCGTAGTAGTAGAAGCAGAACTTGGTACTCTTGCAGGTATCGAAGACGAAGTTGTTGTA
>JAEEMP010000044.1 GCA_016283275.1 Lachnospiraceae bacterium | reverse complement strand
TTATTTGTTATAGAAGATGCTGCACAGGGCATAATGTCCACATATAAAGGGAAGGCTCTGGGTACATTCGGCGATTTCGGATGTTTTTCTTTCCATGAGACCAAGAACTATTCAATGGGCGAAGGCGGAGCACTTTTAATACGTGACGAAAAACACGTGCTCGAGGCGGAGATAATAAGAGAAAAGGGTACAAACAGAAGTCAGTTTTACAGAGGACAGATCGATAAATATACCTGGATGAATTATGGTTCATCTTACCTTCCGAGTGATATGAATGCTGCTTATCTGTACGCTCAGCTTGAAATGGCGGATGAGATAAATGAAGCCCGACTTCATATCTGGAACAGATATATGGAAGGACTTAGAGATCTTAATGAAAAGGGCTTTATAGATGTACCTTTCGTGCCCGAGCAGTGCGTTCACAATGCGCATATGTTTTATATTAAGGCCAAAGATATCGAGGAACGCACCAAACTTATAGATCATCTTAAAGCCAATGACATATTGAGTGTATTTCATTATATTCCGCTCCATACGGCTCCTGCGGGAAGTAAGTTTGGCCGTTTCCACGGTGAAGATAAGTATACCACCAGGGAAAGCGAGCGCCTTACAAGACTTCCGCTTTATTACGGCCTTACGGATGACCAGACGGATTATATCATCGAAAAGATACATGAATTCTACGCATAGGCATGAGAAAACTCATTAAGGATATCAATAGATTTTATCTTTATATTGTTACTGCGGTTCAGGCTGTTTTGGCCTTGATATGGCTTATTTTATGCAAGCATGCCGTCGTGAGTGTTTTGGGGATCGTTTCCGCGTGCGCCGTTCTTTGCGCGGTCGGTTTTTTCTTCCTTCCAAAAGGGAAAATGACCAAATATGTAATAGCGGCATATCTTCTGACGTTTCCCCTTATACTTGATACCGCGATCGCTCCGGGCCATCTTGCGCTTCTTCCGAGTGCTCCGGCCGGAAATGTTGAGGAACTTAATGTACAACGTTTTGCCTGGCCTTATCTTGTAAGAATGTCATATCTTTCAAAGTTTGATTTTTTGGATGAAACCGATATAAGAGAAGCTTCATCCTCGACGGATTATCTTTGGAATGAGTTCTTCCCGGTCATGGAAGCAAATCTTGACCCTGAGTTTTTGCCCGAAGTATACAGGGAAGTTGTCAAAACCGCGTTAAAGACTTATAAAAGCGTTATGACTCCGGTTTTGTTGAGGGATCTTGCTTATCACATCGTTTCTCCGATAACGCCGTATATTAATCTTTGCGGGGCTAAAGGAAGCCTTACCGGGAAAAACTACAATGCTTTCATACTGGGTACTGACGGATTCGGGAGAATATATTTTTGGTTCGGCTTATATTCTTTTTTGGGTCTTTTGATTCTCGGAGTCGTTAATTTATTCACGGACCGCAGGTTTGTTAAAGTTAAGACCTTTGTTTTCGGATTTATTACAGTAGCGGCGATCTCGCTGTACGATATGTATTTTACCGTTCGCGGGTTTGATTATAAAAACACTGCGTGGATAACGATCCTATATATTTTGTTGTTTTTGATCCCTTTAAGGAGAGAGAATGTCGATAATTAAGATTATTCTTATTTGCATAATCATATATTCCGCAGCCTATATACTTGGGAGGGGATTATTTCCCGCTCTTAAGGACAAAGGGACGGGTTTAAGCCTCGCGGGAGGCTTGATGGTAATATTTGCATCCTTTTATGTTGTGACATTGCCTGCTGTTTTTTTACAGGACGATGAAAACGGGATGAATGTTGTCATGTGGGTTTATTCTGTTTTGATAAGCATATGCCTGATTGTATCGATCGTTCTGACAATAATGAGGATCGTACGGAGAAAAGATAAAATTTTTGTTGCAAAGCCTATGCTTGATACAAAAGAAACCATATATCTTGCACTGTTTATGGGAATTGTTTTGTTTCAATTGTTTAAAGCCGCGTTTTATGCTTATGCGGACGGCGATGATGCATATTATATTGCCGTGGCACAGGCACTCGGAAGCGGACAGAACAGTCTGTACGTGCATGATCCGTACACCGGAGAGGCGAGAGGGCTTATGACGAGATATGCCCTCGCTCCGTTTTCTGCCTGGGTTGCATATTTTGCAAGATTGTTCTCGGTTAACGCAGCCACGGTCGCGCATATAGGGATGCCACTTTCATTAATACCAATAACATACGTTATCTATAATGCAGTGGGTGAAAAACTATTCCCCGACAATCGCACAAAAAAGTATATGTTTCTTTGCCTGATAGCCGTATTTGTAATGTTTTCGCATTACTCGTACAACTCCGCCGAAGTGTTTCTTTTAACCCGTTCAAGACAGGGCAAAGAGGCTTTGGCAAATATAATCGTACCCATGCTGTTCTTTGAAATACTTGATATTTCGGGAGAAGAAGAATGGAAGATCAGCAATGAAAATTTAATCATGATTATATTAACTTGCATTTCTTCGGCTCTTACAAGCGTTTTTGGAAATGTTTTGGTGCTTATAATGCTGTTCTTTAACTTTGTATATTCTTTTGTGAGAAAAGCCAAATGGAAAGAACGTATTAAAGCTGCGGTTCCTGCGGTTGTCAATCTTTTTGTACTGTTTCTGTATGCGATCAAATAGGAGGCCTGTATGGTACTTGATGTGTTGAATAAAGGGTTTAATGCAGTTACCTCCTCTTTCTCGGAATTTCAGGGCAGCGGGCTTATTTTTATCCTTTTTCTGATCTCGATCATATTTATAGCGTTCGGTAAAAGAGAGAAAAACATAAAAGACATGTTTGTAAAATATCCGGTTTATGTGCTTATCGTGTTCTTTGCTCCGATATGGTATGTATATATATACTATTTCAGCGATTATGAAATTCTTTACAGGATCCTATGGCTTTTGCCGATAGGCGTGACCGTTTGTTATGTGCTTATCGAAGTAATATATAAACTCCCGGAGAAATTCAGGACCGTTGGTTTTGTGGCTGCAATCTTACTTCTTGTGATTTCCGGTGAATACACATATTCAAACGAGTATTTTTCTCTTGCAGAAAACGAATATCATATCCCTCAGATCGTGGTGGATATATGTGATGAGACCGAAGTTGAGGGACGTGAGATAAGAATTGCTGTTCCGGATGAACTTTTAAGTTATGTACGCCAGTACACAAATGCTATCTGGCTTCCGTACGGCCGCGAAACACTTATGGGTCTTGGGAGCGGAGATTCACTTTTAAGGAGCCTTTTGAGTGAACCTGTTATAGACACAAGGGCGGTTGTCGAAGAGTTGAGGCATTACGAGACTCCATATCTTATCGTGCGTGACGATACGAAATTTACGGAAAGTCTTGCGGACTATGATTACGTATACGTTACAAGTTACGACAATTATGATATGTATATGGATAATGATACTTATTACGGAATAGACGATATTGATTACAGATGATAGGAGTGCGTTAATGGACAAGATAGCTGTTCTTATTCCCTGTTATAACGAAGAGATGACAATTGAAAAAGTGGTAAAAGATGCCAAAGCTAATCTTCCGGATGCGGTCGTGTATGTTTATGACAATAACTCAAAGGACCGTACGGCAGAGCTTGCAAAAAATGCAGGTGCGGTTGTAAGAAAAGAACACCTTCAGGGCAAAGGAAACGTTATCAGAAGAATGTTTCGTGAGATCGATGCTAAATGTTACATCATGATAGACGGAGACGATACCTATCCGCTTGAATTTGCTCCGGAGATGGCAAGACTTGTACTTGACGAACAGGCGGATATGGTAGTGGGCGACAGACTTTCATCCACATATTTTACGGAGAATAAGCGCCCGTTTCACAATTTTGGCAACAGCTTTGTCCGTTTTTCCATAAACAGACTGTTTCATAGCAATATCAAGGATATCATGACGGGATTTCGTGCGTTCAGTTTTTCTTTTGCAAAGACATTTCCGGTCCTGTCGAAGGGCTTTGAAATAGAAACCGAGATGACCATTCACGCCGTTTACAACAACATGGATGTAAGAAACGTTGTGGTCGAATACAGAGACCGTCCCGCGGGCAGCGTATCCAAACTTTCAACCTACAGCGACGGATTTAAAGTTATCGGTACGATAATCAGACTGTTTAAAAACTATAAGCCGTTTGCGTTCTTCAACATTATTGCCGTGATCCTCGGATGCCTTTCTTTGGGATTCTTTTTACCGGTTTTTGTTGAATATATAAAAACCGGCCAGGTGGACCGGTTTCCTACTCTAATAACTTGCGGGTTTGTGCTTATTGCGGCAATTTTAAGTTTCTTTACGGGCACGATCTTATCGACCATGGCCAACAAAAATCGTCGCGATTTTGAACAGACGCTTATTAATATCCACTTCTACGAAGAAAACGTCAAGTAGATCAATATCTGCGTTTTAAATATTCTGTTATGTGAGTGCCGATGAGCTTTAGCCCGTCGGCATTTAATATGTTTACGTTACAATAATCGTTGACAGTATCCTCATTGATAAGGCCAAAGTAGTTATCCTCGTAGGAAATACAGCATTCCATTGCAACATTATACTGACGCATTACGTATTCGGACAGATTGCCGTTGCCGTAACTGTATATACTTGAGGGTTGCACATCGTCACCTATGATAACGCTGTGCATGTATGGAGAACCGAGTATTATCCTTAAATGAGGATAAGCTTTTTTAAGAGTATTTATGGATGCTCTTAATGCACCTTCGTACGACGATGTGTTATAAAGATCGATCGGATCGTACAGCATGCAATAATTACGATAATCCACGGAATTATAAAGGATAAAAACCGTATCGACTTTTTCCATATCGACAGAACTCATCGTGTCGAGATAATCCTGTCCGATCATTGCATTATTATCAACAGCCTCTTTCTGGAGCGAAAAGTCGTGTGTCGAAAGCGCCTTACACACATCATAAAGATTAGCCGCCTGCCAGTATGAAGGATTTTTTTCGGTATAGGTATTCTGAACATCGGTTACTCTGGAATTGAAGCATACTAGGCTTATGATATCTGTATTCGGTATTTCCGATATCATATCAAGGATCGAGGTTCCTCCGGGAGCTTCCGTAAACAGCTCATTTCCGATACAGAGAATTGTGTTTATACCGTCATCTTCACGCTCAGCAAGTATCGAAGGATCGACCGTAAAAACCATATCAAGGCTTTCATAGTCATAGGTGCCTTCCTCAACTTCCTCAAGAACGGTTTTGTCGCCAGACTTGTCCCATATTACGATCTTTATGACTGCGATCAGAATGATCGCCACAATGGCTATGGCTCCGATGAGCTGAAGCTTCCAGCCGAATTTCTTTTCTTTCATAAAAACACCTCGCATTTCTTAAACATGCTCATTATACAAAGACATGCAAAATAAATCCACTTAAAAAAGTCTTAAACTTGATAGTTGATACAATATTTGGTACAATATCATAGGTTTATTTTGAAAAAAGAACAAGGGAAGATGAGAAATGGGAAATACCGGAAAATACTCGGGCGATACTGAGGAAATATTTATAGATGAAGAAGAATTTGAGGCCATGCTCGCGAGTGAAAGAGAAAGGGCGCAGACGGTCAAAGATTCTTTTTCAGAAGGTGAAACAGTCATTGAATATTTAGATGACGATGATTATTCGGATATAGACGGGGGCGACGGGGTTGATTTTGCCGGGGATGACATTTCCGATGAAGATTACGCTGACGACAATACCGTAATATACAGTAAAGCGGATATTGAAGATTATGTTGAAGTGCCTGAGCCCGAATACGTGGCTCCGACTCCGAAAAAAACTAAAAAACCCAATAAATACAACAATATGGATGCTTCGGAAGATGATTTCGAGTTTGAAGACGAAGGCGAAGAAGAAAACGGAATTGTCAATATCTTTGCCGGCGGTTTCGGTGACAAACTCATTTACTTAACGGGAGCATTGATCATTCTTTTCGCCCTTATAGTGGGTGTGGTTCTTATAACGGGTAAGACCAGAAGAAATAT
>JAEEMP010000043.1 GCA_016283275.1 Lachnospiraceae bacterium | reverse complement strand
CGCCTTTCTCAAGGACCGCCAGCACACAGGCATCAAGAATGCCGCGTCTGAATTGAGAATCCATAACATTTCTCCTTTCTGTTTATTCGGTTTTAAATGTTCGTTATTCTTTCAGTTGATCCCGGGTGAGGTATTATACTTCGCGACGTGTAATACCTCCTGTCACGTCATACTATATATCACATAGTATAATGTGTCAAGAGGTATTTTTATAATTTTTTTATTTTTCTTTTGCACAAAGAAAAAAGCCCGATATTTCGGGCTTTTCACGACATTTTTGTGTATATGTATTATCTTATGCGGCTCATTAAACTCTGTTTACTCACCTCTTAATTCGCCGAAAGTGGTGGTAAAGAACTTAAGATCATCGAGACGAAGCAGGATCCCGCCTGTGAACTTACTGTACTTTCCCTTGCTTACAGCACAGGCGCCGTCTACATTGATTATATTTCCGTCAAAAAGGGGCTCAAGAACGGTCTTATCACGGTCGGCGGCAAATACGGGAACATGGCCCAAAACAACCTTCATGGGAGAAAGAGCCGCATATTCCGAGTGATCGATGAAAAGATCGTCTCTGTAGGGGGATTTCCAAAGGATATCCCAGGCTTCATCATAGGAAAGCTCGTTGAACGGAACATCGATTTTCTTTACGTCGAAGTAAGAATGGGTAAGCAAAAACGCGTTGCCGCCCGCTTCGACTTTTATCAGCAAGCGTCTGGTTTTAAGCCATGAAATAAGCTTTACTCTCTCCTCTTTCTTAAGCAGCTTATACTTGTAATAGGTTTTGTTACCGCCGTTTCTTTTGATCCATCGACCCATATGGGGCTCAGGAAGCTTGGCGTAGCTCGCAGGTGCTTCGCCACCCTCAGGAACCGCCGAAAGCATCATAAGTTCATGATTTCCGAGCATAAACTCCATATTCGGCGCATTCATCACATATTGAAGGATTTTGATCCCGTCAGGTCCCCTGTCGATTGCATCTCCGAGCATGTAAAGTTTGTCATTCTTCGAAAACTTTGCCTTCTTAAGAAGGCTTTCAAAGATTCCGAACTGTCCGTGTAAATCAGATATAACGTATGTAGCCATTTCCCCTCACCTTTGTACTGTTCTCTATAAACCACTGCCCCGTCCCAAGGAGCCCACTCACCTTAAGTTCACTCCTACTCTTTATACTTACCGTAATATCCAAACAGATACAAAGGCCCATAGAACGGAATGTTCGGATCCGCTTTGGCCTTTGACCCCGGAATCACGACCTTATAATCTTTATCAAGATAAGAATAGGTGTAGACAAGTGTGATATCGGGATGTTCTTCAAGGAACTTCATGTGTGCATAAGAAAGTGTATTGTCAACATTAAAACTGACCTTCTGTTTCCCGCCAAGGGGAGCGGCCAGTTCTAATTTGGCAAGTAAAACATCATCTCCCGAACCTGCCTGCGACAAAGAACCGTTTCCCTGTCCCGAAGGATTACTGCTATTAGGGGTACTGATTACCACATCCATAAGTCTGCTTCCGTTCGAATCTTTTACGGTATAACAATTCAAATATCCGTTAAGGACATCGCTCTCCAATTGCACGTTTGCGGGTTGAGTCACGGCCATCCCGTTTGACAAAGTCGGTGTGGAAAGAAATAACATACTCGATGACTTGTCAACGATATACGCATTAGGATTTTCCATTTTAGCAGTAATGACCCCTCCGCTTATGTTTGCAGAAATCGATGCATATATTCCTGCGTTAGGAAAAAGACCATTTTGTGGAGTCGCTATTCCGCATACCGTTCCTCCGCTGACTGTAAGATTACGGCAAACGATTCCTGTACCGACTCCTTTTGCCGTAAAGTTTCCGCCCGTGACAGTTAGATTATTTATATCCGAAATTGCCATATCAATATCCGATTGTACGGTAAAGTTTCCGTCCGTGACGGTTAAATTATTTATATCCTCAATTGCAGGACCATTGCACGAATTTCTTACCGTAAAGTTTCCGCCCGTGACGGTTAGATTATTTATATCCTTAATTGTACTTGAATAATCCGATTGTAAGATTAATATCGCTCCGTCAGAAATAACCAAAGAGGAATTACCGTTTTCTCTGCCGAAAATAGCATAATTACCGGAATTATCGTCGTGCGCAGTCAAAGTATGTATGCCGTCACCCTCAATTCTAAGCGTAACATTATTAGCAATATATATACTTTGAATCGTTTTATCAGCATCGATAATTATTGTCGCGTCAGAATAAATACCATAATATTCATTTGCCGTCAGTTGACTCGAATAACAAATTCCATTTGAATCAACCGGTAAATAAGCCGCCTGCACTTTTATTGAAAACAATAAACCGAAAACAAATCCCAATGCAAGCCCAAGAATACTTTTGGAAATGATCCGAAACACTTTTCTCATGATAAATACCCCACTTTTGTTCTTTTCGCTTATTTTACGATGCTGGTGTAGTCCCTGTCAACGGTGATCCGCACAAAGCATTTTTCGTCCCGAGCCGAAACAGCTTTTTGAACGATAGAACTTATTTCTTCGTCCTTAAGCTTGCAGTTCATCGGAACAAGCACGTCAAAAATAAGATTGTTGTGCGTAGGGCCGATTACTGCCCTGAAATCATGGAAGGTGGCCTCAGGAAGTACAGATGCGATTGCATCTTTAACGAGTTCTCTCAGCGCATCTACTCTCGGATTTCCGACCTCAACCGGATCCATATGAATCACGGCGTGACAATGAAGTTCATCCATCAGCCTGTATTCAAGAACGTCGATTTCGTCATGAAGTTCAAAAATATCTCCGTCGCCCGGAACCTCTGCATGAAGCGAGATCATCAATCGTCCGGGACCGTAGTCGTGAACGATAAGATCGTGCATGCCCACAACCTTGTCGGAGCTTCTGACTATTTTTTCGACAGCTTTGATGAATTCCGGCTCCGGAGCCTGCCCAAGTAACGGCGAAACCGTTTCTTTTGCGGCCCTGAAGCCTGCAAAAAGAATAAACAGACCCACAGCCACCCCGGCAAAACCGTCCAGATTTATCTTGAAAAAATGGGAAATAATCGCACAGACCAGGACCGCAGAGGTGGCTATTGTATCGCTCAGTGAATCTATGGCCGTGGCAAGAAGGGGCTTTGAATCTATCATCCCTCCTATCTTCCGGTTATAGTAAGCCATATAGAGCTTCACGATAATCGAAAGAGCCAAGACGATAACAAGAGCCAAAGAAAACGCGGTATCTGTGGGATGAAGGATCCGTCCAAAGGATTCCCACACAAGATTCCAGCCCATCATTACAATAACGGCGGCAACGATAAGTCCCGCAAGATACTCTATCCTTCCGTGACCGAAGGGATGTTCAAGATCGGGCTTGTGATTTGAGAGTTTAAAACCGATGACGGAAACTATGGAAGACGTTGCATCCGATAAGTTGTTGAAGGCATCGGCGATGATGGAAATGGCGCCGCTTAGGAAGCCTACCGCAACTTTTCCCGAAAAAAGAACGAGGTTTAAGCATATCCCGTAGATACCGCATAAAACCCCGTACT
>JAEEMP010000042.1 GCA_016283275.1 Lachnospiraceae bacterium | reverse complement strand
GTAGTGAAATATGGCGAAAATGAAAGTACATGAGTTGGCAAAAGAACTTGATATAAAATCCAAGGATATCATTGATTTTCTTGCAGAAAAGGGCATAGAAGCAAAGGCCGCACAGTCCTCCATCGAAGATGATGCGGTCGAGCTTGTAAAGAAAAAGTTTGCAAAAAAGGCCGAAAAGCCCGAGAAGACAGAGGAGGCGAAGAAGCCCGCAAAGGCTGAGACTCCGGTAAAAGAAGCTCCCGCGAAAGAGGCTTCAAAGGCGGAAGAAAAGCCCGTTGAAAAAAGACCGGCTCCCGCAAAAGAAAATGCACAGGGTGAGGCTCCAAAGAAAAAGAAGATCATATTTGTAAGCAATCCGCATAATTCAAATATGCCCGGACAGCGTCCTCAGGGCAACAATCAGGACAGACGTCAAAGACCCGATCAGGGCCGTCCGCAGAATCAGGACAGACGCCCTAATCAGGGAAGTAACGGAAGCCGTACGATCTCGGGCAATGCATATGCGGCTCCGCAGCTTATAAGAGTCCGTCCCGAAGCACTTAACAGAACTCACAATAATGCAGCGGATGCACAGGATGTTAAGCCGGAAAGCACAACACCGGTCAGGGAACATACCGAGGAACAGGCACCCAAGAGAGAATTCTTAAAGGATATCCATACAGAGAGACCTCAAAGACCCGAAAGGGCTGAGCATGCGGAAAGACCCGAAAGAAAAGACACAGCCGACAGACCGCAGGGCGAGAGAAGAGAACGTCCTCAGGGCGACAGAAGACCCGTGCAGGGCGGAGACCGTCCGGCATTTAATAAGGATCGTCAGGGACAGGGAAATCGTCCGCAGGGCGACAGAAGAGAACGTCCTCAGGGCGGAAGCCGCATATCGTTTGCAGGTCCTCAGGCAGCACCCGCACCCGCCGGTAATTCAAGAAGGGACGATAAATACAAGAATAAGAATTACGACAATAAAGACGGTGAAAGGAAGCAGTCCGATAAGCGCAGAAATCAGGAAAGAGACAACAGAAAGAATCGTGATTTCTTAATGCAGGACGACGAAGAGACGCTTGCAATGAAGCGTCGTACGGGTAAGTTTATAAAGCCCGAAAAGAAGGTTGAGGTCGAAGAAGAAGTGATCAAGGTGATCACTGTCGATGATACGATCACCATCAAAGATCTTGCCGACAAGATGAAGATCCAGCCCGCACAGATAGTAAAGAAGCTTTTCCTGCAGGGTCAGATCGTTAACGTTAACTCTGAGATAAGCTTTGAAGAGGCTGAGAATATAGCGATCGATTATGAGATCATCTGTGAGAAGGCCGTTAAGGTCGATGTTATCGAGGAACTCCTTAAAGAAGATGAAGAGTCCGAAGAGAACATGGTTACAAGACCGCCGGTAGTCTGCGTAATGGGTCACGTCGATCACGGTAAGACATCACTCCTTGATGCCATCAGAAAGACCAACGTAACAGACCGCGAGGCAGGCGGTATCACACAGGCGATCGGTGCATATACCGTTCATGTAAAGGATCGTGATATCACATTCCTTGATACCCCCGGTCATGAAGCATTTACCGCTATGCGTATGCGTGGTGCGAACGCAACCGATATCGCGGTTTTGGTGGTGGCGGCAGATGACGGCGTTATGCCCCAGACTGTTGAAGCGATCAACCATGCAAAGGCAGCAGGAGTAGAGATCATCGTAGCCGTAAATAAGATAGATAAGCCCGCAGCAAATCCCGACAAGGTTAAGCAGGAACTCACCGAGTACGAACTTATCCCTACGGATTGGGGCGGAAGCACTGAATTTGTAAACATTTCCGCAAAGAGAGGAGACGGTATCGACGATCTTCTTGAGACCATTCTTCTTACGGCGGATATCATGGAACTTAAGGCAAATCCCAAGCGTAAGGCAAGGGGTCTTGTGGTAGAGGCGGAGCTTGATAAGGGACGCGGTCCCGTTGCGACCGTACTCGTACAGAAGGGTACTCTTAAGGTCGGTGACTTTATCTCGGCCGGTGCTTGTCACGGTAAGGTAAGAGCGATGTTAAACGATAAGGGAAAGAACGTTAAGGTTGCCGGTCCGTCTATCCCTGTTGAGATACTGGGTCTTAATGATGTGCCCAATGCAGGCGAAGTATTTATCGCTCACGAAGACGATAAGACGGCAAAGAGTTTTGCGGAGACATTTATAGCTCAGAACAAGGAAAAGAAACTTGACGAGATCAAGGCTAAGATGAGTCTTGACGACCTGTTCACCAAGATCCAGGAAGGTAACTTAAAAGAGCTTAACATCATCATCAAAGCCGATGTTCAGGGTAGTGTTGAAGCCATCAAGCAGTCTCTTGAAAAGCTTTCCGATGATGAAGTTGTTGTTAAATGCATCCATGGCGGCGTAGGTGCCGTCAACGAATCGGATGTTACTCTTGCAAGTGCATCCAATGCGATAATCATAGGTTTCAATGTTCGCCCCGATGCGGTTGCAAAGACAACGGCCGAGCGCGAAGGCGTGGAGATCAAACTTTACAAGGTTATCTACCAGGCGATCGAAGATGTTCAGGCAGCCATGAAGGGTATGCTCGATCCCGTTTTCGAGGAAAAGGTATTGGGTCACGCAGAAGTACGCCAGATATTCAAGGCTTCCGCAATCGGAAACATCGCAGGTTCATATGTGCTTGACGGTATGTTCAAGCGTGACTGTCTTGTACGTATATCCCGTGAAGGCGAGCAGATCTATGAAGGTAAGCTTGCATCCTTAAAGAGATTTAAGGACGATGTCAAGGAAGTTAAGGCAGGCTTTGAATGCGGTCTCGTATTTGACGGCTTTGATTCAATGCAGGAACTTGATGTGGTCGAAGCCTACGAGATGGTGGAGGTTCCCAGATAGTGAGAAAGAACAGTATAAAGAATATACGTATCAACGAAGAGGTTTACAGAGAACTTGCCAACCTCATAAGAAGCGGGGAGATCAAAGATCCCCGCATCAATCCCCTTACAAGTGTATTGGCGGTTGAGGTTGCTCCCGATCTTAAGACCTGTAAAGCGTATATAAGCGTACTTGGCGATGATGAGGCCAGAAAGTCCACGTACCAGGGGCTTAAGAGCGCGGAAGGTTTTATAAAAAGAGAGCTTGCAAGAAGGATCAACTTACGTAACACGCCTTCCATAACGTTTATTATGGACAATTCGATCGAATACGGCGTTAACATGACCAAATTGATAGAGGATGTAAACAAATCGGATGATGAATCTGACAAATGAACTTAAAGGAATAAAGAGCGTTGCCATAGGCGGTCATATCCGTCCCGACGGAGACTGTGTGGGCAGTACGATGGCGGTATATCTTTACTTACGTAAGAATATGCCCGAAATCGATACGCATATCTATCTTGAAAGACCGGCGGATATTTTTGATGTCATCGAAGACATCGATAAGATAGAGCCGGCAGAAGATGTTGACAGAGAGTTTGATGCTTTTATATGCATTGACTGTTCAAAAGACAGACTCGGTGCCGCCGAAAAGATCTTTGATAAGGCAAAGAAAACGATAAATATCGATCATCACATCACAAACTTAGGCGACGGAGACGTAAACTACATCGATGCAGATGCTTCAAGCGCAAGCGAGCTTGTGTATGATGTTCTTGATAAGGATAAGCTTGATATCGAGATTGCCAAGGCACTCTATATCGGTATCATCCACGACACCGGAGTTTTACAGTATTCATGTGTATCGCCGAAGACACTTATCACAACGTCCGAGCTTATAAAATACGGTTTTGATTTTCCCGCACTTATCCATTCTACGTTTTATGAAAAGACGTATCTTCAGTCGCAGATATTGGGAAGGGCTTTGCTTGAAAGCTTTCTTATGCTTGACGGCAGGGTATCCGTAAGCTGCGTGGACAGAAAGATGATGGAGTTCTATCAGGTTGAGCCATACGATCTTGACGGTATCGTAAATCAGTTAAGATATATAAGAGGCGTTGAGGTTTCGATCTTCATGTACCAGCTTGCGTCGATGGAATACAAGGTAAGCCTTCGTGCGGGCGGAAAAGTTGATGTGTCAAAGATAGCGGCAAAGTTCGGCGGAGGCGGCCATATAAGAGCAGCCGGATGTACGATGAGAGGAAGCTTCTACGATGCGGTCAACAATATAGTGGCCGAGATCGAGGCACAGCTTAAATAAGTCAAAAGGGCTTGGAACATACGTGTTCCGGGCCTTTATTGTTTTAAAGGCGTAAATAGGATAAGATAGAAAGCGATCGGGAGAGAAAAGATGAACGGTATCATTAACGTATATAAAGAAAAAGATTATACTTCATTCGATGTCTGTGCGCTTTTAAGAGGGATACTCAAGACCAGAAAAGTGGGTCACACCGGGACGCTCGATCCCAATGCCGAAGGCGTGCTGCCCGTCTGTATCGGAAATGCCACAAAGCTTTGTGATTTTTTTACCGACAAGGAAAAAGAATATGTGGCTGAGTTTGAGCTTGGAAAAAGAACCGATACCCTCGATATATGGGGAGAAGTGCTGGAGGAAAGAGAGCCAACGGTATCGGTTGAAGAGTTAAAGAACGCTGTCCTTTCTTTTATAGGAGGCTATGAACAGGTTCCGCCCATGTATTCTGCCAAGAAGGTTAACGGACAAAAACTTTACGATATGGCAAGAGACGGAAAGACCGTTGAAAGAAAGCCCGTGTTTGTGGATATAAAAGAGATCGGGATACTTGATATTTCGTATCCGAAAGTAAAGATAAGGGTAAGATGCGGCAAGGGCACATACATTAGATCGCTGTGCGAAGACATAGGCAATAAATGCGGTGAGCTTGCATATATGACAAGCCTTATAAGAACCCGCGTTTCGGGATTTTCGATCGATTCGGCCGTTAAGCTTTGTGATATAACAAGACTTCGCGACGAGGGAAGGCTGGAAGAATATATCATGCCCGTCGATGATTGTTTTAAAGACTATCCCAAACTTACCGTAAAGCCTGAGTTTCGTAAGCTTATAGACAACGGGAACAAGCTTTTTTACAATATGGTGGACGGCGATTTTTCAAAAGAAAACGGTACTTTGGTAAGAATCTATAACAACGATGATATATTCACGGGAATATTTGTGGTTAACAGCATTG
>JAEEMP010000041.1 GCA_016283275.1 Lachnospiraceae bacterium | reverse complement strand
TTCATAACGATATTTTCGATATGATCGATAGGATAGGATACACGAGTATTCTCTGTAACGCTCTTATCTTCAAAATCGATCTTGCCGGCATCATCTACGGTTACGTTCTCAAGAAGAGCATCTCTCTTGATAGCATTGTAGATATCGGGCTCGGATTCTTTATCAAGACCGATAACCTTAGCATAGCATCCGCCCTCTAAGTTGAATACGCCGTTGTCGTCCCAACCGTGCTCATCGTCACCGATAAGAAGTCTCTTGGGATCGGTCGAAAGAGTTGTCTTACCTGTTCCGGAAAGACCGAAGAAGATTGCTGTGTGCTTACCGTCCATATCGGTGTTGGCCGAACAGTGCATGGAAGCCATACCTTCAAGGGGAAGGAAGTAGTTCTGCATTGAGAACATACCTTTCTTCATCTCACCGCCGTACCAGGTATTAAGAATAACCTGCTCACGGGAAGAAACGTTAAACAATACAGCTGTTTCGGAGTTAAGACCTAACTCCTTATAGTTTGTAACCTTAGCCTTGGAAGCCGTGTAAACAACGAAGTTGGGCTCGAAGTTTGCTTCTTCTTCAGCTGTGGGCTTAATGAACATGTTTGTTACGAAGTGTGCCTGCCAAGCTACCTCCATGATGAAACGAACTGCCATACGGGTATCTTTGTTGGCACCGCAGAATGCATCTACAACGTAGAGCTTCTTGTTTGAAAGCTGTTCTACCGCAAGCTTCTTGCAGGCATCCCATGCTTCCTGGGTTGCACGATGGTTATCATTCGGATATTCCTCAGATGTCCACCATACTGTGTCGTGTGACTTTGCGTCATCAACAATGAATTTGTCCTTAGGAGAACGACCGGTATAAATACCTGTCATAACGTTTACGGCACCGAGCTCTGTAAGCTGACCCTTATCATAACCTGTAAGAGAAGGATCCATTTCATCTTCAAAAAGCTTCTCATAAGAAGGATTGTAGATGATCTCAGTAGCACCGGTAATGCCATACTTGGTTAAATCAACTTTTGCCATTACTGTTACCTCTTTCTTTATATTTTCGTGACTTTAAACCTCGCGGTCCAAAGTAATTATCACATCTTGCAAGATTATACACGAATCCGTTAATAAAATCAATAAAAATCAACTTGCCTAATCAGTTAATTTCATCGTTGAGATTTTGAAGCGAATCCTTGATGGAATCTGCACTGTCCAGTACCACCGAGGTGGCTGTGGACATGTGCTCGCTTGCTGATGCGAGGTTCTTTGTTCTTTCGTTTACTCCCGTTATGATCTTAACAAGTTCTTCGGTACTGTTCTGAAGCTCGGTGATCGCCTTATGGATCTTTCCGTGGTTTTCACTGCTCTGCTCGGCTGTTTCTTTTGAACTTGCGGAAAGCTGGTTGATCTCGCCCGCAACGACCGCAAAGCCTCTGCCCGCTTCACCGGCTCTTGCCGACTCTATCGAAGCGTTCAGGCTTAAAAGGTTCGTGGAATTGGCTATCGAAAGCACTCTCGCATTGTCATTTTCAAGATTGCCCAGGAGTGAATTGATCTCTGTAAGACTGTCACGGAGATTCTGTGCAAATTCCGCTATATCTTCAACATCCGAAGCAAGCTTCTTGCTGTCATGCGCATTTGATTCGTTTTCGGCCTTGACCCCTTCTATGGTCTCGTAAAGGGTTCCGAAATGCGTGTTCACATCCGATACGGTGTTGATAATGACCTTACGCTGTCTTTCGGTGACTTCCTTCTCCGCCTCAAGATTGGCTGCGAGTTCTTTGGCATCGCCCAAAAGAAGGATCTCGTCCTTTTCAAAATGGATACAGTTTTCTTTTCTGTTAAAGCCGTTATAAATGGCCGTTACCATATCCTTACATGAATCATAACCGCAGCATGAACAGTTGATCTTTCGGGACTCCGGAGTCGTCTTGTGAAGAGAATTGAATATCTTATCCGCTTCTGCTTCGGACGGGATCTTTACGACACACTGGGACGAGCGGTCCGTATACTTTCTTAGATAGTCGTTAAGATCAAGGTCCTTAAACTGCTCGTTAAGCTTGGCAAGTCTCTTTGCCGGAGTCAGATCCCTTCCCCATGCAGACTTCTTACCGTCCTTTTTGCTCTCGGACTTTATCTTTAAAAGAGCATATAAAGCATCGTCGGTCTCGCTCTTTTCGGGTTCTGTCGCGGTACCGCAGATACATCCGTTTTCACAGTTTAACGCATCGATAAAGGCAAAAGGCGTCTTCCGGTTCTTGATGCGGTCTTTGTTGTTCTTAAGCCACTCATACATACGCTTCTCGCCTTCGATCTGGCGGATCGCAACATCTTCGCCCAAAAACCAGTATACGTTTTCCTTTAATCCGCCCGGAGTGGGATAGATGGAACCTAAACCGTATTCGATCTCGTCAGTCGCAAGATCTCCGGAAATACCGTTCTTTCTGATATATTTCATAAGATGTTCGAAGGTTACGTTGTATTGCACAAGTCCCTTGTTGTTCGGATCGTCGATCTCGACTTTCTTTGCAATACAGGGGCTTATAAATGCGAGCTTATCGGTCATCTTAAGAGTCTTCCTGCAATAAACGGCGCCGCACATAAGGGGGCTCTGAACAGGGAATAACTTCGGAATAAGTTCGGGAATATAGTGTTCGATATAGGAGACAACAGCGGGACAGGGCTGTGAAATGCCGCCTAAGAAATTATACTTTTTGATATAGTTTAGATAACCCCAGGTACAGATATCGGCACCGAAAGATATCGAGATTATACGGTTGACTCCGAGCTTTTTAAGGCCTCCCAATACTTTCTCGTATTCATTGGGGTAATTTGCTTTGAACGCGGGTGCAAGAAGGATCGATATCCTCTCTCCTCTCTTAAGATCCGCAAAAAAACGCTCCGTGTCATCACAGAATTCTCTTGCTTCATGTTCGCAGGCATCTATACAGGCGCCGCAGGTGATGCAGCGGGAGCCGTCTACGTCGATACGCGGTTTTCCGTCCCTTACGGACGATACACACGCTCCCATTGCCGAACATGCGCTTATGCATTTGTTACATCCGATACATTTTTCATTGGTAAAAACCAGACTTCCGGCCATTGATAAAACCTCCCGATTTAGAAATTTATTACAAAAGAATCCGATTAACGGCTTAAAGATGAATGTACCACTCTTCCATCAACCGATAATTAAAAATACCGCCCTTTCGGACGGTATTTTATGAATATCTTATGAATAATTATTCGCCTTTGTTTAAGACCTTTTTGACCGGTATCCATACTATAAAAGCGATAACCGAACCGATCAATGCCGTAATGACCTGATAGAGCGAAAAGTTTGTCTTAAGGACCGCAAGCTTCGGAAGCATTTTTTCCGGCAAGAACGAAGGAAGAAGCCAGAACGAAATGGTAAGACCCATAAATGCTCCTTTTACAAGACTTCCGAGCACCATGCCGAGTATAAGCTCAACCTTTGACTTATTACCCAAAAGCCACACGAAGAATACAAGTATCATATTGCCGAGCATTATCATAACGATCATCAACGGAATCGCTGCCATAACGGGATTTCCTGTGATAAAGAACGCCGTTACCGGTGTGATGGCGGAAAGTATAAGTCCAGGCACAAGACCTGCCGCAAGTGTACACAGTATGAGGCATGCATTTACGATAGGACCCGTGATAAATATGCTTGTGTTCTTAAAAAACTGGCTTACTATACAGATCGCAAGCATAAGCCCTGCGATCGCTATCTCTTTTGCGGTTATCTTTTTTTTCATTTCGATTACCTTCTCTCTCAGTTATTTAACCCAAATAACCCACAAAAGATAATATATCACCGTTTTATTAAAAACGCATAAACAATTATGATTTTTTATATCAGTTTTGATCTTAAAACCTCAAAACACATTCTTCCGTTATGATAAGGGCATTTCCACGGATCTTCGATCGCTTTTCTTTCGTCCGGAACATTGTCCTTATTCATCTCGTTTATCCACTCTCCGCATCGTCTGTCGATAACGTGTTCTTTGATGAAATCCCATACATCTTCCGCCGCCTTTAAATATTTCTTTGAGCTCGGATGCTTTTCGTATTCATGCAAAAATCCTAGTACCGATTCGGCCTGTATCCACCATACTCTTGTCGTATTGACCTCTTTGTTTACGCTTTCGCAAAGCACGCATTCACCCGTGAAAGCGGTTTTGTATACGTTTTTCGCAAGATCGTCCGTTATCGGATAGATAAGCTTTTTGTATCTTTCATCGTCGATCACCGTTAAAGTTCTGTCGATGAGCCACGAAGTCTCAATGTCGTGACCGTAGGAGTGCACATCGATAAGTGAATTGTAATCCTTGTCAAAGAACACTTCCTGCCTGTGAAGCTTTTTGTTGTATATCTTATCGGTCAGGATATCAAGATCTCTTAATATTGCTTCTTTTACCTCTTCATCCTTTGAAACCCTGAAAAGCTCCGTATAAGCCTCGATCACATGAAGAAGTGTGTTCATGGTCCTTTCTGCGATCACACCGTTTTCCGAAAGCGCCACATTGACGGTAGGCGTAAAATCCCTGTTAAAGGCTTCAAGATAACCGTTTTCGTCCCTGCACTTTGTCTCTATCAGGGTAAACAGCCCCTTTGCAAGCCCAAGCGCTTCTTCATCGCCCGATGCTTCATAATATGAAGAAAGAGCATATACGGCAAAAGAATTATTGTAGGTATGCTTCATGGTATCGAACGGCTTTCCGTCAAAGCTTACATTCCAGAAAACTCCGCCCTCTTCCCTGTCGATAAACCTGTCCCTTAAAAATTCATATCCGGCCTTTGCATACGTAAGTAAGCTTTCATCCTTCAAAAGAGTATAGGCATTTGAGAAAAACCATGTGATCCTTGAATTCAGAATGCCGCCTTTTAACGCTTTCTTATCAACGCAAAGATCATAACCCGTCCGGCCGTAGAATCCGCCGTATTCCTTGTCCAGAAGGTTCTCCCAAAAGGGTATGATGTCCCCGGTAAGGTGTTTTAATATCTCCTCTTTCATAAACTCTTACTCCTATCCCTTTACCGCTCCGGCGGTAAGGCCCGAATATATCTGCTTCTGGCAGAAAATGAACACAAGCAGTGCCGGCAAAAGCGATATGATCACGCCTGCGCAGATAAGATTGTATTTGCTTCCCAAAGGACCCACAAACGTATAAAGCGAAGTTGCGACTGTCGCAAGATGTTTTTTGTCCTGAAGATAAAGACTTGCATTGTAATATTCGTTATAAGTACCCACACCCTTTAATATGCAGACCGTCACGATCGCGGGTTTTAAGAGCGGCAGCAATATCCTGTAAAAGATCGTAAAATAATTGGCTCCGTCCATGATCGCGGATTCATCGAGCGACTTATCGATATTTTCAAAGAACTGGATGAAAATGTATATCGAGATAACGTCGGTACCGCACATCAATATGATGTAACCCGGCAGAAAGTTTATAAAATGAAGTTTTGTCATGATCTCATACGATGAGATCTGCATTGCCACACCGGGAAGGAGCGATGCAAAAAGAAACAGGCTTCTTATTATATTGTTTCCCGGAAACTTAAATCTGTTCAGCACATAAGCAAGCTGAGTCCCTATGATCACACTAAAAAAAAGAACGCAGACCAGTATGATCGTGGAGTTTAAGAACGCCCTCGCCATGTTGGCTTCTTTAAAAGCCGAGACAAAATTATCGAAATTAAGCCAGTTTTTCGGAAGCACCATGACCGAAGTACGATTATACTCTTCATCCGTCTTAAATGCCGTGATCACGCATGATACGATAGGCAAAACCGCCCAGAATGCAAAGAACAAAAGAGACAGATATTTTAAGACCGTAAGCACGATCTTTTTAAGCATCATAAAAATCGTCATTTATCTGCCTCCTTTCTTTCTCGCTTCGTATCTGGCGATCGCTCTTTCCCTTCGCCTTCCGGCCTTCGGGTCATCGTCGTCGCCGCTTTTGAACACATACTTAAACAACAGTTTCTGCACGATCGTCGCAGCAAATATGATAAGCAAAAGAACAATGGCCATGGCACTCGCAAGCCCGACCTTCTGCTGCGTATGTGCGATCTCATGCATGACCACAAAGTAGGTGCCCGTACCGTTGGCACCGCTCGTGATCACGTATGGAGGTTCAAAAGCACTGAGCGATCCCGTGATCGACAGGATCACATTAAGCAAGATGATCGTCTTGATACTCGGGAGGATGATATATCTGAATTGCTGCCATTTATTTGCCCCGTCAAGCATGGCGGCTTCATAAAGTTCCGAATCTACAGACATTATGGCTCCGATAAACAGGACCATATTCTGTCCCGTATATCTCCATACCGATGTACCCACCAGGGAAACATTGTTGATCCTCTGGTCTTTAAGCCAAAAAGGAAGGTTATCAAGTGTAAATCCCGCCCAGTTTAAGACCGAGTCAAACACAAAGCCTCTCGTAAAGAAGAATTTGAATATGAAACCTATCGCAATACCGTTTATAAGATAAGGAAAGAACATAAAACCCTTAAATAACGCTCCGCCTTTGACCTTAAAGCTCAAGATCGTCGCAAGATACAGCGCAAGACTTAACTGGACCACGGAACCGCCCATATAATAAAGGCTTAATTTAAGTGCCCCGAAACAGTCTTTTCTCGAAAAGACCTTGAGATAGTTCTTAAAGGACACAAACTTTCTCGCTCCGACATACTTCATGTCAAAAAAACTGAAAGAAAACATTTTTCCGAAAGGAAGGTATGTAAACACAAATAAAAGCACCATGGGCACCACCATAAATGCAAAGATCACAAGTGCCTTCTGAACTTTTCGTGAGCCAAACCACTCCGCAAATGTCTTTTTTTCGTTTACTCTTATTTCTGCCTGCATATTTTTCTCCCGGTAAAACCATTTCATAAAGTCCGGGGAGGATGGCCTCCCCGGAGATAAAACACTTTATTTTGCTTCAATACCAAGTTCGGCCTGAGCCGCATTCCATGCTGCGGTCCAGTCGTTCATTATGTCATCGAAACTTTCGGAGCCTGTTGCGGCCGCCTCGATGATCCTCTGAACCTTTGCATTTCCGCCTGCATTAAACGAAAGCTCGGATTCGTTGTTCATGTCGTTTAAGAAGGTTTCTTCTCCTGCAAGCGCGGGCTGGTCGGAAAGAACGGTGCAGCCGTCAAATGCCGAGTACATATCGGGGTTCTTGCCGCCGATCACAACTGTGTAACCGCCTTCGTTGTAGCACCAGTCGGACTTTTCGGTCATCCACTTTACAAAGATGAGCGATGCAAGCTTGTTTTCATCGGAAGAATTTACGTTGATACAATAGTTGTAGTCGCCGCCGGCTGCCACATACTGTGTACCGTTTACCGTCATGGGGAAAGGCATATATCCTACATCTTCGGGATGGGAGTCTGCTTCCTGCATCTGAGCGTAAGCCCATGAACCCAAAACCATCGTGCCGATCTCGCCTCTGTTGAGCATGCCTTTGCAGCCTTCCCAGTCGGTAGTTGTATAGTCTTCTTCGATAAGACCGTTCTTTGTTGCTTCGTAAAGGATCTTATATAGATTGTAGATACCTGTGCCGTCGCCCGAATCCTTGAAAGGATCGGCATCATGCACAAATTCCTGATTCATATAGGTGTTGCTTCCGTTTGATACACAGCCGATGTAAGCATCCCATGCACCCATGGTCCAGCCTGCCGCATAGTTTGTGTAAAGCGGGATCGCATCTGTGTTGTCCTTGATAAGCTGAAGGTCGTTAAGGAATTCATCCGGAGTCTTGGGTAAGGTCGTAATACCTGCCTTTTCAAAGACTGCCTTGTTATAAAGAACACCCTGTGCATTTGCCATGTAAGGGATACCGTAGCAGATGCCGTCGAACTGCCAGCTGTCCACGAAATTCAGCTTCTGTGAAAGGTTATCGAGTGTGTCGAGAGGCATAAAATATGTTGCAAGATCCGACTTATCCACTGCGGGGATGAACATTATATCGCCCCAGTCGCCTGTGGAAAGACGAAGAAGCGAATCTTCTGCATAATCCGTTACCGCTTCGGTCTCAACTTTGATGTTGGGGAACTCTTCGTTGAACTTTGCGATCATCGCATCCATCGTGCCGTCTGCCTGACGGTCCGTCTTATGATGTATAAACTTGATGGTCGCACTCGCGTCTTTATGATCGTCAAGATTTAAGGTTGTGTAGGCAAGCACTCCGGCTTCCGTGGTTTCTGTCTTTGTCTCATCGGTCTTTGTCTCAACAGACTGTGAAACTTCGGTTTTGTCCGTTGCGGATGCGGATACGCCTGCATCGGAGCCGCAAGCTGCCAAAGAAAGGGCCATAACCGCCGCCAATACAAGGGCAAGACAATTTTTCTTTTTCATAACTATCCTCCTTTAATTGTGGAAACTATATTTCGTTGAACCATCTCAACTTAAATTTAATTTATCCTTCGGCTTAATTTTAATCAACATTTTTCGTCAAAATCACCAAATCTTCTCCGATATCGACAAATCAAACTGTCAGGTTTTTTGAAATACTTACAACAAAAAAGCCTAACAAAACAAATTTGTTAGGCTTTACTTAATTTTTAAGTTAATTTTTGCTATTAATAATTAATTTATTCGGATCTTCATTTTATCCTTTTTACCGTTTTTCCGTAGATGATCTTTCCCGGAACCGTAAGAATACCTTTTTTGTAAGGCTGTCCCGACATCTTTGCAATAAGTATCCTTATTGTCTGCGCCGCCATTTCTTTTACATCCACTTCACAGGTGGTAAGCTCTATATCCTGCCCCGGAAGAAGGTAATTGTCGAAACCGACGACCGAGATCTCGTCCGGAACCTTTATCTTTCTTTTCTTAAGGATCGATATGATGTCTGCCGCGGTTACATCGCAGTTGCATGCAAATGCCGTCGGAAGTTTTGCGGGCAGTTTCAGTTCTTCGGGTTTAAATCTGTTACCGTCCGATATCTTTCTGTCATTTACGATATAATCTTCCCTTATGGGAATATCATGCTCCATAAGTGCTTTGCAGTAGCCGAAATATCTGTCCGTTATACTGCTTGTGGACATTAACGTTCCCACATAGGCAATATCTTTGTGCCCCATCTCTATAAGATGGTTCACAAGCCTGTACATGCTTAAGAAATTATCCGTTATAACGGCGTCGCTTTCTTTTTCCTTGCTGTAAAAATCAAGGAAGATATACGGAACCGAAAGTTTTGACTCGAGCATATCAAGATATGCCTTGCTCATAAGGCCCACGATCACAAGCCCGTCGACCTTGTTGCCGTCTGTAAGAAGCGGAGTGGTCAGGTTCTTCTCATCTTCGGGATTAACGATCTCAAGCAATGTAAAACAACCCTTTGCGGCGGCTTTTGTAGCCACCTCCCTGTACATCCTCCAGTAAAACGACTGGGTCTGATCGAAATATTTCTCCGATATGATGATACCGATATTGTAGGTCTTTGTGTTCTTTTCCCTGGCGGTCCTGGGCGGCTGATAACCCAGTTTTTCAGCGGTGTCCTTTATCTTTGTGCGCATCTCGTCCGATACGCCCGGCTGTCCGGAAAGAGCATTTGAAACCGTGACCGCGCTCACTCCGAGCGTTTTTCCTATATCGATAAGTCTTATCTTTTTAGCCATAAGCCACTCCGTAATGATATTTTCTATTACTTAATAATATTAAAGCCTTACTTAAATTTAAGCAAGGCTTTATATTTTTTAGTTAAATTCCTTTTCTGTTGTGTCTTCTGACACGGTTTATATGCCTTTCAAAATCTCCGCTGTCTATTATTTCCGCCAGGATAAGCTGCTCAAGCGTGGGCATAGGGCATGCGTAGAAGCCGACTTTTTCTTCAAAGAGTTTTACCATATTCTTCGGGACCACCATATATGCGGCTCTTATCGCGGGACCTATCGTCTGGGTAAAAGTATTGACATATATGACTCTTCCCTCTTCATCCATCGAATATAAAGTTTCCTGAGGCTTACGGCTCAATGTAAATTCCGACTCAAAATCATCTTCTATTATAATAGCATCACGGCTCCGGCTCCATTTAATATATTCTCTCCGCTTCGACACCGAAGCGGTAACCCCGCTCGGGAAAGAACGGAACGGCGAAATATGAAGTATCCCCGCATCGCTTTTCCATAAAGCCTCACTTTCAATACCGTCCTTTTTGAGTTTGAGCATCTCGATAGTTGCACCGCCGCTTTCGTAAACCTTTGCGATAACGTTATATGAAGGGCTTTCCACCCCGTATATGATGTTTCGTCCGAAAGTCTGAATGATAAGGCCGTACAGATACTCCGCTCCGGCTCCCACAAATATCTGATCGGCTTCAACTTTCATTCTTTTGCTCCGGTTTAAATACTTTGCGATCGCCTCACGAAGTACGGGCATACCTTTCATCGGCGCTTTTAACATGATATAGTCGCCGGCCTCGCTCATGACACGCCTCGCGGTCTTTGCATACAAAGATATCGGAAAGCCTTCGGGAACGGCGATCCCCGCGGATCCGTTTATCAAAGACTCAACAAGGTTCACGCTCCCTGTGCCGGGGTTAAAGTAAAGATCGTTTGCATCATATATCACAAAAAAACCGCTCTTTTCTTTTGATGAGATATATCCCTCTTCAAGCAAAAGTTCATAAGCATGTTCCACGGTTATGACGCTTAATCCGTATTTTTCGGCAGTCACCCTTTTTGAAGGAAGTTTATCGCCTTTGATAAATCTTCCCTTAAGGATATCGTCTCTTAATGTTTCATAAAGTTCTATGTATTTTGTCTTGTTCTCTTTCATGGCTCGTCAATCTGGTCTTATAATATTTTCTCTTTTTGGTAATTTTTATAGTACCAGTTCGATGATATATTGAGTTAAGAAATTTTTCAAGGGAGAATTAAGTTATGAAAAACGAAAACATCAAAAAAACAGCTTATGCCGGCCTGATGGCTGCATTGTGCTTTGTAGGATATGTGGTATTCCCGGCTATAAGCGCATCCGGCACCAAAGTTCATGTAGGTAATGCCTTTGTGGTACTCGCTGCACTTTTACTCGGAGGTCCTCTCGGAGGTCTTTCCGGAGCGGTCGGTCTTTCGATTGCCGATATAGTAAGCGGCTATGCGGCTTCCGCACCGAGAACCTTCATCACAAAGCTTGTGATCGGTCTTATCGTCGGTCTTGTGGCTCATAAGATCGGTAAGATCTCAAAAGAACAGAATCATGCAAAAGTCCTGACCTTCTCGGCTGTCGCAACGATCGCGGCTTTATTGTTTAACTGCATTTTTGAGCCCGCATTAAAGTATGTATGGTTTACTCTTCTTACACCCAACCCCGATAAGGCAGCATCTGCCATCAAGGCAATGGTTGCGGTTACCACTTGGACCACACTCGTAAACGCCGTGATCAACTCCGTTATCGCGATCATCCTTTACAATGTGCTCCGTCCCGCTCTTAAGAAGGCTCATCTCTTTGTAACTGTCGGAAAAGACACGGAAAAAGAAACCGATTCAACTTCCGAAGAAGTTAAACCGGCTTAATAAGGTCAGATCTTATAATTACCGTCCTTTGTAACGGTAATACTGCTTTCAAAAAATGTCTTGGCCAAAAGATAAAGATATAAAGTGTCATGTGCTCCCGCGGTTTCGTATGCAGAATGCATCGCAAGCTGCGGGAGTCCTATATCCGCGGAATTCATCGATACTCTTGAAACCGCTATACTTCCGAGGGTCGATCCTCCGGCTATATCCGAGCGGTTTACATAAGTCTGAACAGGTACTCCGGCTTTCTTTGCCAACTTTTTAAATATCCCGCCCGAAACCGCATCCGATGTATATTTCTGGTTTGCATTGTATTTAATGACTATACCGCCGTTCATGTAAGGTCTGTTTGTCGGGTCGGCCTTGTCTGTGTGATTGGGATGCACCGCATGCGCATTGTCGGCCGACAATAAAAAGCTGTTCACAAGCGTTCTTTTATACTCCGTCTCACTCTTTAAGCATGAAGCATTTATCCTTTCGAGCACGCATTCAAGGAATGACGAAGCCGCGCCCTGCTTGGTGCTGCTCCCTACCTCTTCGTTATTGAATATCGCGCATACGGAAACACTCTTTGAAGTTTCTGCGTCAATGATGCTTTTGACCGCGGTAAAAGCACACTGTATATCGTCAAGGCGTGCGCTTGCGATAAACTCGCCGTCAGCTCCCACAAACGTTCCTTTAACCCTGTTGTAAAGATAAAGATCGGTATCAAGTATATTTTCTTCCTTTACCTTTGCTTCTTTTGCGATAAGAGACATCAATGTCTTTTTCTTATCGGTCTTCCCGGCAAATAATGGAAGCATATCCTTCTGCGCATTGAACGCATATCCGTCGTTAAGTGTTCTGTCCATATGGATTGCAAGACTTGGAATGATCAGAACATCCTTATCGAGCTTTACAAGCTTTGTCTTTATCTCATCACCGTCATCTACCGTTATCCTTCCGGCAACCGACAGGGGTCTGTCCAGCCATGTATACATGATCATTCCGCCGTACTTTTCGGTATTAAGCTTTATATACTTATCTTCGACCGTTATCTCGGAAGACGGTTTTATCTTAAAAGCAGGCGAATCGCTGTGGGCCGCCATGATCTGAAAACCGTTGTATGCTTTCTCCACAGGCATCTTAAAAGCGATGATCGAAGAACCGTCACGGACCGTAAAATATGCTTTTCCGGGTTTTATCTTCCACTCATCGCTTTCGTAAAGCCTTGTAAATCCGGCTTTTGAGAGCATATCCGCCATATTGTCGACTGCATGATATGCGTCGGGGCTTTCGTTAATGAAATCAAGAAGCTCCCTGTTTATCGCTTTTACATCACTTGTTTTGATCTCTTTCGCCATTTCATTTGCCTCTTTTTGTTTTATATCAGAAGTGTTCTCCCACAAAGATCTTCTTTTCGGTAAACACCTTTTTAAGCATGTCTTCGTTTGAATTTATCTTTACATCCGCCTTAAGGCAGGCTTCATCAAGGTTTAAAACACCCAGGCAAAGCTGTGCGAGCGTACCCTCGTTAAGCTCGATATCGGCTTTTTTCTTTGACTTCGAAACCGAGACCTTCGACGAAGTAACACAAAATACCCCGTCATTTTCAGGGATGATATCGTCACTTACCTTAACGGTAAAAGAACAATCAAAAGGTTTATCGATCGCTTCAAGAAGTTTGACCGCATTGACAGTCCTTACCATAAAATCCTGCTGGCAGTGCTTTTCTATACCGTAAGCGTTTTTGCTGTCTATGATGCGTAAAAGATCGATGCCCTTTGGAAGATCGAGCCTTACCTTACCGTAATCCGCGGTGAACCTTCCCATAAACGCAAGTATCGCATTAAAGCCTTCACGGCAGTTCCATACGACTTCATCGGCGGAAAGAATCGCGGCCTCGGGATCGTATATATCCGTAAAGAGGATATATCCGATGTTTTTACCTCCTTCACTGAACATATAGCAGAAACGTCTGTCCTTATAAAGATGTTCGACCTTCATATGGTCTTCCATCATCTTTTCGTCGCGGGCTGCGGCAAGATTGTATTTTTTTGCAAAGCCGTTGTAAAGCTTTAAATACTCCGTCACAGGTTCACCGGGGTTATATCTTTTCACGGTTCCGTTAAATCTGTATTTTGAAAGTACATCGGGTTTAAACTCGTATGTATTCATCTTTGTGACCGTACGATATCCGACTTTACCGTAAAACTCATGGTTGAACGGATATAAGGTCGATATCACTTCACCGTTTTTGTACGCTTTCTTAAGCAAAGCCTTAAATATCTCTTTTATGGCGCCGGTATTTCTGTACTCGGGGAGTGTTGAGACAGCACCGATACCGCCTGACTTGACCGGTGTTCCGTCCACATAAAACTCATATTTATTGTTAAGTATCCTGGCCATAAGCGTGCCGTCATCGTTAAAAGCACCCCAGTCCTCTATGTTTGCGGCCAGAGATTTTTCTGCGCCCTCTTCTTCATCCTCAACTCTTACGTGGAAACAAAAAGTCGATATAAGATATGCGTCTTTTCTTTCATTACCCTTCAACTGTCTTATCTTCATATATCCTCCAAACCTTTCAAGGCCCGACAATCCTTACGATCTTTTACGCTTCGACAATTCCCAGAAAATGACCGCGCTCGCCGCCGCCACATTTAAAGAATCCACACCGTTTGACATCGGTATCTTTGCCGTATGATCCGAAGCCTTTATAACCTCATCCGAAAGACCTTCACCCTCCGTCCCCATTATTATAGCAAGTTTATCGGCGTTTAAAAGTCTTGAGTCATCTATCCCGATCGAGTTTTCGCAAAGTGCCATGGAAACGGTCTCAAATCCGAGCGACTTAAGCTCATCCATGTTCTTTAGCCTGTCATTTGATATGATCGTCCACGGGATATTGAAAATATTGCCCATGCTGACCCTGATCGCACGCCTGTACAAAGGATCTGCGCAGTCTTTTGTAAACAGTATCGCATCAATGTCAAGCGCGGCGGCACTCCTTACTATGGCGCCCACATTCGTGGGATTAACGACACCGTCCAAAACCGTTATCCTGCTCGCGCCCTTAAGCGTATCCCCGACCAAGGGCAGCACTTTGCGCCGCATCGCACAGAGAATGCCTCTTGTGACTTCATATCCCGTAATACCTTTTAAAGTCTCATGCGAAGCAACATACACCGGTATGTTTTTAATTCTTGACAGAACTTCCCGAACCGGATCGTTATCACTTAAGATCTCTTCGGGATCCTTTTGAACAGATAAGTTTTCATCATCCTTTAAAACAAGCTTATCTTCAATGAGCACGGAAAGCGGTTCGTAGCCTGCATCAAGCGCCCTTAAGACCACAAGCGCGGTCTCCGCTATAAATATGCCTTCATCGGGTTCATAATAATGCATAAGCCCGACTTCATTGACCGAATGATATATGTTAAGTTCTTTTAAATTAAGATCATCGACTTTGATATAATCCATTTTAAGGTCCGTAATCACTTTTCCGCTTTATATTTCTTTCTTACACATAATACACAGATCACCAGTACTATCGGAAAACCTATTCCGGCTAGTACTCCGGCCTTAAGGTTATCGCCTGCTCTTTGCGATACATTTCCCACTATCGTGGGGCCCGCCGCGCCGCCAAGGTCACCTGCAAGCGCAAGTATAGCAAACATTGCGGTACCGCCTTTTGGCATTATCTTCGAAGATATACTGATGGAACCGGGCCACATGATCCCTACGGAGAACCCGCAGATCGCACAGCCGGCCAAACCTAAGATCGGTATATTTGCAAGGCCGGCAAGTAAGTAGCAGGCAAGGCACAAAATACCCGAACCCGTCATAAATACCGTAAGATCGACCTTTTCGCCGAACTTTCCGTACCATACACGGCTTAAGCCCATAAGTACCGCAAAACCGCACGGGCCCGCAAGATCTCCGACCGCCTTCGATACATGAAGGGCAGACTCCGCAAAAGCCGAAGCCCACTGTGCCATAGCAAGTTCGGAAGAACCCGCGCATACCATAAGGACGATAAATATCCAGAATACACCTGTTTTAAAAAGCCGGCTTAAGCTCATGCTCTCGCCGTCTTCAACGAGTTTTTCTATGGGACATGTTGCGAAGTTATAGATGTTTACAAGAGGGACAAGCGCCCAGATCATCGCCATTATGCGCCAGTTTTCAATTCCGAACACGGCAAAGAACAAAGTCGATAATACGATGGTCCCAACGGATCCCCAGCAATAAAATGAGTGAAGAAGACTCATCATGGATGCTTTGTTTTCAAAAGGACACGCTTCCACAATGGGGCTTACCAGAACTTCCGTAAGTCCGCTTCCTATCGCATATATGATCACTGAGATCAGTATCCCGACAAAAGGATCGGGAAGCAGATCCGGTATAAACGCAAGAGCCAAAAGTCCCGCGCCCGAAGTTACTTCCGCCAGGACCACGCTCAATCTGTATCCTATCTTATCGGAGATCTTTGCACACACGGAATCCGTCAATATCTGTGTGAAAAAGAATAAAGTTGAGATAAGCGCTAACTTACCGAAAGAAATGTTGTAAGATAAATGAAATGTCAAAAATAAAAGCGGCACAAAATTGGCACAGATTGCCTGTGTCACAAAACCAAGATAACAGGCAATCAGTGTCTTTTTATATCTGTTTGTATTACTCATGGCTTCCTCGGATTTTTTCTTTTATCTTACTTTAAATAAGACAAATAATCCACAGGATAATTTATTCCGGTTTTTGGATGTATGTAAGCGGATCGACATACATCATGCCTGCTTCGCCGTCGGTTTCCGTATCCGCAGGTGTCTGTAGTTCAAAATGAAGATGAGGTCCGGTGCTTGCGCCGGAATTTCCGAGATATCCTATGGTCTGACCCGCAGTTACACGGTCGCCTTCCTTAAGCGGGAAATCTTCCTCAAGCGTACCGTAAACGGCCTTATTGCCGTCATCAAGCGAAAGTATCACCACATAACCGTTTGCACCCGATACTCTTTCCGCATCGATATCCTGTTCTTCCTCATCCGTGATGCCTACATAGCCTTCATACTCGATCACGCCGTCATAGACAGCCAGTATTTCTGTTCCGGGTTCTCCGGCAATATCAACGCCCCGGTGAAAAAGGGTACCTCCCAAAGCATCTTCTCTAAAGCCGTACAGGGAAGTGATAAAACCGCTTTTCCCTTCGGGTAAAGGCCAGAGATATGTAACCTCTTTATCTTCGTTCATAACGGAAACCTCAGCGGTATCTTCTCCGTTTTCATCGGATCCGTTATCTGTTTCATTAACTTCTGTCGGCTCCTGCGCAGAGATCTCTGTCTCAGACTCGTTTTCGGAAATATCGGTTTTTACTTTTGCTTCTTCATCACCGTTTGAGGCCACAGTCGTTGCATCTTCACTTCCCGAATCCGCATAAGCCTTGTTTCCGGGGGGATTTGTAAGAAATACAACACCGGTCACCACACATATCACTATCGCAAGAGCAAGTAAGATCTTTCCCGTTCTTTTCATTTTAAGCACGTTTTTAATCCTTTCAGACACTATGTGCTCCCCGAATGCAACAGGACACGCCGCGATCACCCGTCCGGGTGCGGAAAGTTCCAGAAGTACGGCTGAATAAGTCTTCTTGTTGTGAAAGCCGATCTCGTTTATGACCTTTTCATCACATGCAAGTTCTATATCCCTGCACATGAGTATAAATGCAACCCACACAAACGGATTGAACCAATATATCGAAAGCAATATATAGCCCAACGGCTTAACAAGATGATCTTTTCTTTTTATATGCGCTTCTTCGTGTCTTAAGACCATGAACTCTTCTTCCTTTGTAAGTCCGAAAGGAAGATAGATACGCGGTTTAATGAATCCCAGTACAAAGGGGGAAGTTATCTTTTCCGTTCTAAATATGTTTTCTTTAAATCTGACGGCATCACTTATGCTTCGTTTAAGCCTTATGTAGGATACGACCCCATAGCATGTCAAAAAACACGCTCCGAAGATCCATATCACCGATGTAACCTTTAAAAGATCGAAATCCTTAAAAAGCCTGCTTTGATGAACCGGAAGTTCTTTGTCCGGCTTATAAGTAATTTCGGGCATGTCGTTTACGTCATAAACAACCGTATCGTTTATCTGCTCAGGACTCTTAAAAGACGCAGTGTCCGCTTCTTTTTCATATACGATCGTATCGGTCCACGGAAGTACGCTTAACGGGCTTTCGATATTAAAAGGCATTAAAAGTCTTATGCCCACCAAAAGCCACAGAAAACCTCTTACCCATTTGGGCAGTTTTCCAAAAAACGCCCTTAACAAGACAACGGCAAGTATAAGCCACGAAGCCATTATGCTTATGTTAAAAATTCTTACAAATAACAAACCCATAATTATCCCTCATAATCATCGATCATCTTTTTAAGTTTGGCTATCTCATCCTTATTAAGCTTTCTCGACGACATAAATGCTGCCACAAAGGAAGGAATATTGCCCTCAAAGGTCTTTTCCACAAGCGCATCGACTTCTGCAGCCTGGACCTCATCCTTCGACACAAGAGATGTTATGGTCGCATTCTCGCTCTTAAGGATGCCCCGTTCGGTAAGTCTCTTTATCACCGTATAAGTGGTGGCTTTTTTCCAGCCAAGCTCCGTTTCGCACATCTTTGCAAGTTCCGTGCTCTTAACCGGCTCCTCTCTCCATACGATAAGACAAAACTTAAATTCACTTTCAAAAACCTTCGGTGTTTCCTTCATATCACTGTCTTCTTTCTTTAAATATGCGCGCAAAAATGGTCTAATATGTTCGACCTATGGTTAGTCTAACGCATTAGACCAATATTGTCAAGCAAAAAATATGCCCGTCAATTGACGGGCTAAAAATCTATATTCCTTTACCTACCAGATCCTTTTTCCGCAATTACCGCAATAATACAGGTGGTTTCTGTATAAGAACTTGCCGCAATACGGACATATCATTGCCCCCGATACGATACCCAATACAATAAGTATCAATGCGCCCAAGGCTATCGCGATCATCGAGCCGGCAAAAAATCGCAGATTGTCACTGTTCGAAGCGATCAGGCATATGATATGACCGATCAAAGCAAACGCTATGCATACGATGAAGTAAATGATCCTTTTTCTTTTGAAGACATTAAGGATCATCTCCTCTTCATTATCGATCTCGGCTTCAAATGCCTTTTCGGCCTCGGCGGCCTTCTTTGAAACATCCGTCCTGCAAAACGGGCAGATCTTAACATTGTAATTCAATAATTCGTTACACTTAGGACAATTAAACACGCTTTCCCTCCATTCCCGCTTCGCGTTGACAAGCGTCCGACTAAAGGATCTTTTCAAGACAGGTATACTGCTCTGTCATGCCCATCTTTTGATAAAACTTAATGGCTCCGTCATTTCCTCCCCATACATGAAGAGTTACATTGTAAAACCCGTGTTCTTTTGCATAGTTTAACACATATTCATACAAAGTCCTTCCGACATTCATCCCGCGTGCACATTCATCCACGCAAAGATCGTCGATATAAAGAGTCTTTATACCTGTTCGAAGCGCCGATTCCTCTATGACTTCCGTACGGCAAAAAATATAACCGAGCACCCGGTCGTTATCGTCGACACATACAAAGACAGGATTTTCTTCTTCGGCAAGGATCGCGGAAAGTTCTTTTGCATTATATTTTGTGGCCGGCCCCTTAAAAAGATCCGGACGGATATTGTGATGCACCATGTTGACCTGCACCAGAAGTCTTAAAATATCATCTATATCTTTTTCTGCGCCTTTTCTTATCGTCATAATGTCACCTCTCGTCCTTACAGTATAAAACGGCAGCTTTTAAGGTCAGGTCAGGTCCGGTCGTTTCCCCTAATGATCTCTTCCTGTTTCTTTACAAACTCCGCATGCGACATGATCCCCGCCTTGTAAAGATCCCTGTAAGCCTCAATTCTTTTGGTATCCGATATGCTTTTATTGTAAAGATCGTGCCCGTATCCCATCTGCACGGTCTTTTCAGGCAGGGAATGCACATCCGGCTTCGGCATATATGCGGGAACTGCCGGTTTTTGGTATGTTGTCGGTGCTTGCGCCGCATTTCCTTTATAAATATTTCTCTCCGGTGCATATGCAACAGGATCCTGTTGATCTTCTTTCCTGTCGGGTTTTAGAAAAACAAAAAGAAGTGCAAAGATATTAAGGACAAACCCTACGATAAACCAGTTCCCGGGGTATCCTTTTTTTCGCATCATATTTTTAATGATAATGCCCCACATTGCAGACCATATAAGCCAAAAGAAAAAATTGCCGAACATGATAAATACCTCTTTGTTTTCCCGCCTATCCTATGTTTTTAACCTTACCGACGGAAATATGATCATGTAAGACCGCCCAAAGATCGGTGCCGTCCTCTGCATCATAATTTCTCACGCCTTCGATCGTATACGCGACATGGCCGTTTTCAAGTTTTTTCTCATTGTAGTGATCGTGGTAGTAAACTTCCTTTGAAACTTTCGCATCGTCAAGTATTCCCTTAAAGTCCGAAAGATCACAGCAGGGGAAATTAACGTTCCAGATCTCGTTCATCAAAAGCGGCCTGGTTATAAGATCCCCGATTATTTCCTTAAGATATTTTTCGGTCACCGCTATGTTATCCGAAAAATCTTCCGAAAACGCTATCGCGTGGATCTTTTGAAAAGCAGCTTCCATCGCCGCGGCGATAGTAGCGGAATACTGTATGTCATTAGCCACATTTACCCCGTAATTTATCCCGCACAGTACATTGTCGGGACCGCCCGGCACGATATTTAAAACGCCGATCCTTATGCAATCCGCAGGCATTCCGTCGCAGGCATAGGCGTGCACGCCCTCAATGGGAAAAGAAACCTCCCATGCTTCTATATCTTTATGCAAAGTGATCGCATGCGATATGGCGCTTCTCTGCTTTTCAGGCGCCACGACCCATACCTCGCCGAATTCTTTCGCCGCCTTTGCAAGGCGTATAAGTCCGCCGGCATTTATGCCGTCATCATTTGTGATCAAGATCTTTCTCATGTTTTCTTTCCGTCAGGTTTATCATTCAAAAACTCAACCCGTTCATCCTCATCAAATGTTTAATGATAACATTATATATGAAACCCAAAATATTTATAACCCATCATTCAAAAAAAGATGCAAAAAAACGCCCCGGATATCAGACAAATCCGACATTCGGGGCAGATCCGTGCTTATCTTAAAACCGTTCTTAAAGACCGGGATCGATCTGAGCGATCACATCCGTAAGCGATATATCCCAATCCGATACATCCTGGATCGTATACATATAACTTTCGACCGTGGGATCCGTAAGCATGGTAAGACGTACACTCTGCCAGCTGTATTCTCCGTCAAGATTCTTAAGTCTGAATGTCTGCTGTACAAAATTATACTTGGAATTATCGATACGTTCTCTCAAGGTATCCGGATCAAGCAATCTTAAATATCTTGCGCGGTCATCGGGATGAACTTCACGTTCACAGAACTTTTTTATACCGCTCCTTAAATCCATATCGGAATACCCGCCAAGATCTATACCTTTGTAATTATATATATTCTTTGTTGTATCCGTATTTGGATATATTACCGAGATAAGATTGTAGGTAAGGAACAATGACTGACTGTACTTTAAGATCTCATCGCCCTTTTGCTCATCGGAATCCGCATCAAAAGTATACAGTGCGATCGCGATCATATATTTGTCGCCGCATTTTGAGATACACTTGGACTTAATGGTAAAAAACACGTCATTTTCCACATAGTCCACCCTCTCAACCGAATTATATGCGATCGAATGGTTAAGACTTTCCTCCATCATCCTGTGTTGTACCGCATCACGTGCATTAAACGACCTTTCAACCTCTTCGACCGATCTGTATCCGAGTTCCTTTATCCTTTCAAAATATGCATTGTTATAATAGATACATTTTGAAATGCCGTCCTTATATTCCAAAAGGGCCAATGCGATCTTACTCTTTAACCCCTCTTCTCCCTGGCAAGCAATAAAATTTTCATTCAAAACAAGGCTTTCCAAAGGATTGGCGCTCAAAAAGTTGAATCTGCCCACATTGTCCCAATAAGTGATCTCTTCTTTTGCTTCAATGTTTTTTGAATGTGCGCTTAAAAACTCAATATAATCTTTTTCCCTTAATGGCTTTGAAAAATAATACCCCTGAAGATGCTCACATCCGGCATCAAGTAAGAACCTGTACTGTTCCTCGGTTTCAACACCTTCGGTAAGTGTATGTATACCCAGCATCTTAGCCATATTAATTACTGCGGAAAGCATCTGCTTGGTGCGGGGATCAAAATCCTTCAAAAATATCATATCGATCTTAAGAAGATCAAATTCGTAGTCCTTAAGAACATTCAGGGATGAATAGCCGCTTCCGAAATCATCCATCCAAACGGCAAATCCGGCACTCTGAAAATTATAAAGAATGTTGCGGAAGTCATATTCATCGTTTAGCATTACACTTTCGGTCACTTCTACACGGATCGCCGATGCCGGCACATTATATTCATTAAGAACGGCCTTGAATTTTTGAAACAGTTCGGGATCTTTGAAATCACATCTTGAAAGATTGATCGAAAACGGCGGAATATCCTTTTTATATGCCGATATCATATTATATGTTTCACATATGCACTTAAGCATATAAATATCAAGTTTTGTGATAAGATCATGCTTTTCGAGCACGGGAACAAAATCAAGCGGAGAAAGCATCCCCCTGTCAGGATCTTCCCATCTTGATAAAGTTTCAACGCATGATACATTCTTTGTGAGCGCACGGAAGATCGGCTGAAAAAAAGCCTTGATGTGGCCTGATGAAACCGCGGTATCAAAGTTGTTGACGATAAACTCTTCCAACTCTCTTTTCATAAAATCCTCCAAGCAGAATATTCATTTTACAACTTAATACAGATACCCCAATTTGTCTGATAATTATATCATTTATTTGACAACATGCAAAGAGACATTATAAAATCAGAATATAATCAATCATTAATTTGATACTACAGTTTCACTGTTAAAAATCCGTTAATAATATTACTCTATAATTCTTAATGCATATGGATAAAGAGGATATTAAAAAAGTTGAATATCTGCTCGATCATCCTGATGAGATCTCTTTTGCTTATCAGCCTATTTTTAATGCAAAAGATAATACTGTCTACGGTTATGAAACATTAATGCGGCCGGCTCCTTTTAATCCGATCGAATTTATAGAAGCAGCCCGTTCGCTTAACAGACTCGGCAATATAGAAGAGATCACCATGATATACGGCACAATGCATCTTCTTGAAGCGGGACTAAAAGGTAAAGCATTTTTCAATACTCTTCCCGAAGCGAGTCTGTCCCCCGAAGTCATGGAAAAATGCAGAAGGATAGGCCTTAAACCTTTAAGAGGGCGAAATATTTACGAAATACTTGAATATACCGAACATAATGAAGAGGCATGGAATGCAAAGATCAATGCCATTCGCGAAAGCAATTCAAATGCCCAATTCGCCGTAGATGATTTCGGAACCGGTGATAACATAATGTTTGAAGTCCTCGATAAATATAAGCCGGCAATAGTCAAGATAGACCGTTCTTACATTGCAAACATTGCCTTTGACAGGGAAAACCAGCGAATAGTGGACTTAATGTGCCATGAGATCAAAAAGCGAGGCATAATGACACTTGCGGAAGGTATCGAGACCGAAGAAGAATACTATTATCTTCTCGATCAGGACATCGACTTAATGCAGGGGTTTTATCTCGGAAAGCCGAAATTATATACCGAATACATCGAAGAAGCAAAAAAGGATAAAGAACAATAAAAGGTGCGAAAGATCGCACCTTTTTTCATACATTTCCGGGATAAACAAAGTTAAGTTTTTCTTTTGCGACATCCGTAAGCTTATATATAAGACCGACATCGGTCGGAGCTCTGTCGGTCATGTGAAATCTCGGAAAGAATCTCGAAATATGAAGCGGGATATCCGCTCCCACTACATTTCCTTTTGCATCCTTAAGGCCCGCTATAAACGAGGATATTTCTCTCATCTCTTTAACCGTATCGTTTTCACCCGGCACGATAAGCGTTGTAAGTTCCACATGGCATACCTTGACAGCTTCTTTTATAAAATCAAGCACCATATCGAAATTACCGTGAATAAGATCGTTATAAAAATAATCAGTAAAACCTTTAAGGTCTATATTCATGGCATCTATATACGGTGAGATCTCCTCAAGTATGCTTAGATCCGCCATGCCTGAACTTACAAGTACGTTCTTCATCCCGTTTTCATGCACAAGCTTTGCCGTATCCCTCACAAATTCATAGCCCACAAGAGGCTCGTTATAAGTATAGGCAACACCTATATTGCCTTTCGGGATCTGACTTATTGCAATCTCAGTCAGTTCTTTTGGGGTAAGCGTTTCAGCAGTATCTGCGTACTTAAAGGCTTCCGCTGACCATGATATCTCATGATTCTGACAAAAAGGGCAGCGAAGATTGCATCCGTAACTTCCCACCGATAAGATCTTACTACCCGGAAAAAATCTGCTTAACGGCTTTTTTTCAATGGGATCCAGCGCAAGGGACGTTATTTTCCCATAGTTTGAAGCCACAACTTTCCCGTTTATGTTTGTCCTGGCTCCGCAAAATCCGATCTTTCCTTCATCCAGTTCACAATGCCTGAAACATACACCGCAGACCGCCATATATACTCCTTAACTTTAATAATGTCTTACAACTTCAAACCTTTGAAGCGTTATAGGTTCCGATGCCGATATGCCGGCTTTGTTTCTGGCAATCTCTATCTGTTCTTCAACCGTATCGACTCCATCAAGATCGGGTAAAAGAAGCCCTCTTTTTAACCCGCTTTTTACGATCACTCCGTATCTCTTTACATCGAGCATATCGGGAGAATCGATATCTTCGGGCTTTGACAGTATATCCACATTGATCTCAAGAAAAGGAAGTTCGGAAGCTTTTATCGGGTCAAACCTCGGATCGCGCGTAGCCGCACTTATCGCATTTTGGATGATCTCTTCCGCTATGCAATCGGTTGTGGGAAGAAATGTTCCTATACAACCTCTTAATCTTCCGTTTTCATGGATGGACACAAACGCTCCGGCTTTATTTTTTAACATTTCTTCGGGAAGATCTTTGGGCGCCCCGATCGTCCTGTGCTCAACTATATATTCATTGATCGTTTTTCTTGCAAGCTTTACGTAAGCATCGCTTTTTGACTGTCTTTCGGTAAGTTCGCTCATTTTCTTTTCCCTGTATGTTTTAAGAAAATGCCTTTTGTCATCTTCTCCTTCGGGATAAAAAGTACATATTCCGTAGCCCACACCGGTCACATCCTGATGGGACAGTTTATTGATCGAAAGTGCTTTTCCGTCAAGGGCGCCGGCCATGATCACAAACGATCTGTGCCCGCATTCGGCGGCCTTTTCGCAAAAGTTTTCATCAAAATCAAAGAGCTCTAAAAATGCACCGCGGGAGCATACATCCATTATGCGCTCATCGTAGACCGGGCCTTCCTTGGCAAAACCGTACGGACCGTAATCTTTGAGTTTATGCGAAAGATCGCCGCTTGCCACATAGACGACACGACGTTTAAGTTCTTCGACCGCCTCATTTATGATCTGCCCAAGCTCATAATGGCGTGTAAGATCAAGTCCCGACAGCCCAAGCCTTACAAGCTTAAAGTCATTTAAATACTTTCTTATAAAGTAAAGCGGGACCATTGTGCCGTGATCGAGTTCTTTGTCACGTTCGCCGAGTGTACCCGCGGGAAAATCCTTTTCTTCGCAGATCTTTTCTATTTTCTTCACAAGCACATCGTCATAATCTTCATCAAACTTAACTTCGGGAGCATTAAACCTTGAAAAAGAACCCGATGCATGGCGGCCCGGTGAAATATGAAAATAATCCGCATACATAACGGAATGCGGGCTTGATATCACGATCGTATCGGGCTTAAGCTTAGCTATCTGCCTTCCGACTTCATCATATGAACGTGTGGTTTCTTCTATCTCTGCCTCTCCGCCTTTTCCGACATTGGGAACTATGAGCGGCGGATGCGGTACCATAAATGCTGCAACTATCGACATAAGCGCCTCCGTGATCAAATAAAAACACTGTTTGTGATCTTTCTCTATACACTAAATTATAATTACCGTCGGCAAAGTACTCAAGTGCCGATATTTTTCTTCCCGCACAGAAACATTTACATGCAATCCTCTATATAGTAAAATAAACAGGTATACAAACAGGGCATATTTTAATATCCATTCGGAGGTATAAATGCTCGGCAATTATTCAATACCGCCCAAGACCTATTTTGAGATAGCATCACTCGGGTACCTGTTGATCCTGTATCTGATCTCTTTTCATGACCCCAATCGCAATATCCGTACATACAGAGTATTCCGCATTCTCGAACTTGATATGTTGCTTGCGCTTGTCGTCAGCATCCTTACATATACGTTTGCCTATCCCGAACTCGGCACGCCCATCCCGGTATGCACGATGCTCAGGACAATGGATTCCGTTATGTGCGTATTGGCATCAAGGATATTCGCCATCTATCTTTTTGCTTATGTTGATACGGACCAAAGGCTTAAGCCCATCTCCGTTATCGGTAATATCATCTTCTCCGTATATCTTATATGCATGGTAATGAATCTTTTCTTTAAATTCATCCTCTGGTACACGCCCGAAGGTGTATATATGCACGGAAAACTCTTTGTGCCGATCGTATTTTCCGCACCGATCTACTATATGGCGAGCGGCATCTTCATCCTGCTAAAACGTCTTAAGATCCTTCATTTTCGAGAAAAAGCGGCATTATCGATCGCTTCTTTAGTAACGCTTTTCGGAACGATAATCCAGGCCGCCACCGACGGGGTCATCCTTCTTTCTCTTCCGTTTGGTTCCGTCGGCATCTTTGTACTGTACTTTTCGCTCGAGACATCCGACTATCATAAGTTACTCAGAAACAACGAAAAGCTCAGGATAGCCGAACGGGATGCGATCAAGGCCAACCGTGCAAAAAGTGATTTCCTCGCAAGTATGTCGCACGAGATAAGGACTCCGTTAAATGCCGTGCTCGGAATGGATGAACTAATATTAAGAGAGACCGATGAGGACGCCGTTCCCGATAGCGAATCCATTAAGCGTATCAATGAATATGCCGTAAACATTCGCGATGCCGGACAGGTTCTTCTTTATGTCATTAACGATATCCTGGATCTTTCAAAGATAGAATCCGGCAAAATGGAGTTAAACCCCGCACCGTACAGATTAAGTACACTGATCGACGGCATAACTCCCATGATCAACGTAAAAGCCGAACAAAAAGGGCTTGTATATATCCACAAGACGGATCCCTCCGTTCCTGACTATCTTATCGGTGACGCATTAAGAATCAGGCAGATACTCATAAATCTTCTGAATAATGCCGTTAAATATACAAAGTCCGGAAAAGTGGAACTTGAAGTTTCCATGAAAGACAAAACCGACGATGCCGTAACCTTATGTATCAAAATAAAGGATACCGGAATAGGAATACGCAAAGAAGATCTCCCTAAGATCTTCAACGATTTCCAACGTCTTAACGAAAAGAACAATGAAAAAATAGAAGGCACCGGACTCGGACTTGCCATAGTCAAGCGTATGACAGGTTTAATGGACGGTACCGTAAGCGTAGAAAGCGAATACGGCAAGGGTTCGGTATTTACCGTGCTGATTCCTCAAAAGACAGACAGCTCGCCTCATGAAAACGATCCCGCTCCCGAAGTTTCAAAGAGAAAACTTCTTGAAAAGATCTACTATCGCACGCCCGACTGTAACTACCTCGTGGTGGACGATAACCGCTTAAACCTTGTGGTGGCGCAGCATTTCTTAGACGGACTTGGCGGCGTTATCGAAACCGTAATGAGCGGGGCGGAAGCGCTTGAAAAAATGAAAGCAAAAAAATACGATCTCATTTTTATGGATCATATGATGCCCGAGCTTGACGGTATCAAAACATATGAGCTTTCTTTAAAGGATCCGGAAAACCTGAATATCGATACTCCGATGATCATGATGACCGCAAATGCTTTAAGCGGAATGCGCGAAGAATACCTTGAAAAAGGTTTTACCGACTACTTAAGCAAGCCCTTGGAGATAAAAGAGTTATTAAGAGTCGTGGCGCTTCATCTTCCTGCCGATAAGATAAAGCCCGTAATGGACATTTAAGATGCCCGACGATCATATTACAAAATAAAAAGGCTTCTTTTAAAACATTTAAAAGAAGCCTTTTTTATGTTCGTTTATTTGTCGTAAGGCTTAATGGTCACGATACTGCCGTCTTCGCGGTAATTAAGCTCTGTGTACTTAACGTTTCTTCTGTGGTTGATACCGTTCGAAAGCTCACAGTCATGATAGAAAAGATACCATTTTCCGTGATACTCAACGATAGAGTGATGAGTGGTCCAGCCAAGTACCGGCTCCATGATCTTACCCTTATAGGTGAAAGGACCCTCGGGGCTGTCTCCCACAGCATATACAAGGAAATGGGTCGTACCGGTTGAATACGAGAAATAGTACTTTCCGTTGTACTTATGCATCCATGGATCTTCGAAATATCTCCTGTCCTCGTCTCCCGCGCGAAGTTCTTCGCCGTTCTCGTCAAGGATCTTTATGTGCTTGTACTCGCCTTTAAGTTCCTTCATGTTTTCCGAAAGCTCGCCGACCATAGGCCCCACTTCCGGTTCATCGGGTGCATTTTCCTTACCGTTCGGATCGAACTTGCCCGTCTTCCACTTCTCAAGCTGTCCGCCCCAGAGGCCGCCGTTATAGAGATAAACTTTTCCGTCATCATCCACAAGTACAGCCGGATCGATACTGAAAGTTCCCTGAATATAATTATCTTCTGCCTTGAAAGGTCCGACCGGGCTGTCGCTTACAGCCACGCCGATACGGAAGATGCCTTCTTTGTCGCGTGCCGGAAAATAGAGATAATACTTTCCGTCCTTAAATGCTATATCGGGCGCCCACATCTGCTTGCTC
The DNA here is from genome assembly GCA_016283275.1 of Lachnospiraceae bacterium. Classification (GTDB taxonomy): domain Bacteria; phylum Bacillota; class Clostridia; order Lachnospirales; family Lachnospiraceae; genus UBA1258. The sequence goes on along the minus strand of JAEEMP010000041.1, from coordinate 2,565 downwards.
ACCCACGGAACGTCCCTCATGTGAAGCGCTTCGCCGTTATCGACACAGTCAGCCTCAAGATTATCAAGCGAAAGAACATGATAGTCTTCCATCTGATATTCATCGCCCTCATCATTGTCCTCACCGTCGTGAGCAAGGTCATGTGAAGGATAGATATAGATCTTATCGTTAAAAACATGGGCCGAAGGATCGGCCGTAAAGATGTGTGATACTAAAGGTCTCCTCTGTTCTGCCATTTTAACTCTCCTCGTGTTTTTATTCTATTCTTGAACGATACACCATTAAAACCGTCAAGGTCAAGCCGACTTATTGCCATCTTTCTTACCAAATATTGTCCAAGATTTTTTCGGCAACGGATTTAGTCTCCCGATACAGTTTTATAAATGCATCTTTATTGTTAAGTAAATAGTCGATATCTTCTCTTTTAACGGCCGCTTCGATATCGGCAGCCTTCTTTGAGAGCGGATATGCAGCCATATATGCCGCACCCGATTTTAAGCTGTGCGCCGTTATTGCAAAGTTTTTCCAGTCCTTGTTTTCATAAAACGACTCTATCGCTTTTAAACTCTCATCTTTTATAAACTCCTTAAGTATCCCCGCATACATCTTTTTATCGCCTTCGTAATAATCAAGCGCGGATCTTACGTCGATAAGATCGGCAGCCGAAATTTCCGTATCTTCATCGCAATTTAAATATTTCTCGGGTATAGGCGCGGGTTTTTCCGGTCTTTTTCTTTCGTCCGGCTTATCGATCTTTTCGGAGACTATCGTTACCATCGATTTCGGAAGATATTTAACAAGAACTCTTTCAAGTTCGGACGGACTGACGGGTTTTGAGATATAATCCGCAAAACCTGCCTCTATATATTCGTCCTTGGCACCCACGACCGCATTGGCGGTCATCATCACAGCCGGGAAATCTTCGGTCAGTATTCCTTCTTTTATGCACTCTTTGTAAGTTTCTATACCGCTCAACTCAGGCATCATATGGTCAAAGAACACGATATTATAGTGTTTTTCTTTCATAAGGCTTATGCCTTCTTTTCCCGACATTGCCGTATCTACCCTGATACCGCTTTTTTTAAGAAGTCCCTTTACGACTTCAAGGTTCATTTTTCTGTCATCTATGACGAGTATCTGTGCATCGGGTGCATACACATACTCTCTTTGCCTGACTTCAGCCGCATTCTCGCGGATGTAATCTTCAAAATCACCTATGGGAGCAGGATCCGATATCTGCTGAATGATATCAAAATAAAATTCAGAACCCTCACCATAAACGCTTTCAAGTTTCAATTCGCTTCCCATCATTGAAAGAAGATTCGACACGATCGAAAGCCCAAGTCCCGAGCCTTCCACATTTCTGTTCTTATATTCGTCGACTCTTGCAAACGACTTAAACAGTCCGTCCATGTCCTCGGGCTTTATACCTATTCCGGTATCCTTAACACTGATACGGAGCTTAACGTAATCCTCACCGGTCGCCTTAAGTTTGACCCAAAGCCTTATCTTGCCCTTCTTTGTGTATTTGACCGCATTTGTAAGAAGATTGACTATTATCTGCTTTAACCTTACGTCATCACCGTGGAGTCTTGAAGGAATTATCGGATCTATCTCTGTCTCAAATACAAGTTCTTTTTCTTTGGCCCTCTCGCGTATCATTTCACAGGCATCGTTTATCATAAGTGCGGTATCATAATCCGCAGGTATTAGGCTCATTCTTCCGCTTTCGATCTTTGAAAAATCAAGAATATCGTTTATTATGCTCAAGAGCGATCTTCCCGCACGGTCTATATAGCCTGCATATTCCCTGATCTCGCTTTCTTTTGACTCCCGCAGGATAAGTTCGTTCATTCCGAGTACCGCATTTATAGGCGTTCTGACCTCGTGGGACATGTTGGCTAAAAATGCGCTCTTTGCCTTATTGGACTCATCGGCAACGGTCTTTTCGACCTCTATCATCCTGATCTTTTCGGTTTCCTGTACAATGGTCGAAACAAGCAAAGAAATCAGCCCGGCGCACATGAACAACCCAAGACTTCTGAACGGCACAAGGTAGAAATTAACAAGTTCAAGGAATGCAAAGACCGTAAATACGATCATTCCGCGAAGTATTGCGCTGTATTCGTTAACATGCTTTTTGACTATATCCGTGATCAGATTTGTAAGGATGATCATGATCCCAATGCCTATCCATATATGCGAAAAGATCAAGGATTTGTAAAGTTCCATTATCCCGGCGGCATTGAGCACAACATTTATGAGTATCTGTGCGACCATGAGTCCTTCGATCAAAAGGTATCTTTTATGATATCTTTTCTGCTGAATCTCATCAAAGTACAGGCATATAAAGACCGATGCGATCTCGATCGAGAAAAATGAAAAATAACTGCTTAAAGACGGTCTTGCAAATATAAGCTGCCTCAGTTTGGACTCACTCAGCATCCAGATCCCCGCGGCAGTCATCACAGCACCCAGGAATAATATGGATTTGCCTATATTGAACCTTCCCCACAGGAAACGGTAAAAGATTACGGCAAGAAGACCGACAATGATAATGATAAC
>JAEEMP010000040.1 GCA_016283275.1 Lachnospiraceae bacterium | reverse complement strand
TGAGATCAAGCATGAGTCAAAACTTCCTTTTGTGGAATACCTTTACGAATCCGTGGTAAGCGAAGATGTGCTGCTGCGGGCACCGGTCATAAACCTTTTGTTTAAGATATCGTTTTATACAATGTCCACCGTACTTGCGGCGTTACTGTTTATCTATAAGAAGAACAAAAAAGGTCTTGCACTCATAACTTTTTCGATCATGTATATACTTACGATGTTTTTGGGGCCGGTCGTACAGTTTCGATATGCATACCCGTGGATACTGACACTTCCGTTCTTTGTAACGCTTTTCTTTGTCAGATCAGGGGAATAGTTGTTTCGCTTTTGCTGTGTCACTCTCTGACTGCGGCAATCGAAACTGGATTAAAGCTCAAAGAAAAAAACAGTTGATTTATTGAAACATTTCGTATAAAATAATCGGGAATTATGTGTTTTGATTATTTAGGAGGATTTTTATGATTTCTGCAGGTGATTTCAGAAATGGCGTTACTATTGAAATAGAAGGCGCTGTATTCCAGATTATCGAGTTCCAGCATGTTAAGCCCGGTAAGGGAGCAGCTTTCGTTCGTACTAAGTTAAAGAACGTTATTAACGGCGGTGTTGTTGAGCGTACTTTCCGTCCTACCGAAAAGTTCCCTCAGGCACGTATCGACAGAAGTGATATGCAGTATCTTTACAATGACGGCGATCTTTTTTACTTCATGAACGTAGAGAACTACGAGCAGGTAGCATTAAACCGGGATACTATCGGCGATGCGCTTAAGTTCGTAAAGGAAAACGAAATGTGTAAGGTTTTGGCATATAACGGAAATATCTTCTCCGTTGAACCTCCGTTATTCGTAGAGCTTGAGATTACCGATACAGAGCCCGGCTTCAAGGGTGATACCGCAACAGGCGCTACAAAGCCCGCAACAGTTGAGACGGGTGCACAGGTAGCGGTTCCGTTGTTTGTTAACCAGGGCGACATCATCAAGATCGATACACGTACAGGCGAGTATCTTTCAAGAGTTTAAGTTTGATCGATATAAAATTGATTGTGACTGTCCGGAGACAACTTTTATAAGTTGTCTCCTTTTTATTGCAATAAAAGAAAACCGGGCAATCGAAAGATCGTATAAGGCCCGGCATTTTGATCAGGAGGGTTACAATGAATTTTAACGAATTTAAACTTTATGTATCTGAGGCGGTAACATCGGCATTGGGAGAAGATTATGAATATACCCATACTCAGGTCATCAAAAACAACGGTATCAAGCTTACCGGGTTAAGCGTACACAGGACCGGAAACGCGATTTCTCCCACTTTTTATCTTGAAGGATTTTATGAAAGTTTCGAAAAGGGCGAATCATTAAAAAGTATCATCGATACTTTAGTGGAGGGCTATTCAAGGTACGAGATCGAGGAAGCACCGGACCTTGATTTTATGACCGACTACGAAGAAGTTTCCAAGCGTATAATGATCAAGCTTGTCAATTATGAGAAAAACAAGGAATTCTTGCGTGAAGCTCCGTACGTAAAGATCATGGACCTTGCGGCAGTGTTTTATGTGGAGATAAAGCATAAAATGATGGGAGAAGGAGCCATAATAATAAAAAACAGCTGCTTTGAAAAGTGGGGTACGGACATAGATACCGTATACGAAGACGCTTTCTATAATACAAGGAATATACTCGGATGCGAGATATCCAATATCACGGAAGTGCTTAAGAATATGATACTAAGCCGTGGAGGGGATGACAGTGATGTCAATGAAATGCTTTTAGGACTAAACACCCAAGAAGAAATACCGATGTATATCCTTTCCAATAAAACGGGACATTTCGGCGCATCATGCATGCTGTATGAAGATATGCTCAAAAACTTTGCCGATAAGATGGAAAACGACCTGTATATACTTCCGAGTTCCATTCACGAGCTGATCATCATACCCGACAGCGGAAACGAAGAGCCGGATAACTTAAGGATGATGGTCAGACAGGTAAATACCGAACAGCTTGAACCGGGTGAAGTGCTGTCCGACAATGTCTACTATTTCGAAAGAAAACAGGGCAAAGTAAGGCTTGCCTGTACGGCTTAGCGTTTTTGACATAAACTGAGGCTTATGATAAAATAATCTCCGTTGGTGTGCCATAATTCTTGTATTTATGGCATATCCGACGGTAGTTAATCAATATGCAGCCGTAGTATAATGGATAGAACGGAGGCCTCCGACGCCTTTGATGCAGGTTCGATTCCTGTCGGCTGCATTTAAGGAAACAAGGTGTAAAAATGAATATAAAAAAGTCGCGTAAAGCGGTCTCTTTTAAAGAAAACATTCACAAATTCGATAACGGATTAAAGGATTATATGATCCTTATCAAAGAATGGCTCACGGATTACGGTCATATCATTCTTCCGATCATTCTTTTTGTATGTGTCGGAATAACACTTGTCGTAGCCATAAAGGCCAGGACCCGTGTCGAGGAAGCTCAGAGAGCTGCCGAGGAAGCTTTGATCGAGTCAAAGACCGAAGTTATTGAAGTTAAAGAGACAGTGTTTGAAGAAAACGCTTATCCGGAGATCAATGCTCTTATAAAAGCGTATTATGATGCCATCAAGGCAGTCGATGTGGACGCACTGGAAGGTATTCAGGGAAGCGTATCGGATACCGAGAAGTTAAGGCTTGAGGCTATGAGTCCTTATATCGACAGATATGATAATATCAATGTATACACTAAACCCGGACCATATATAGATACATATATCGCATATGTGACCGTGGATGTGTATCTTAAGGAAGCAGAGCCCTCGATCCCGGGACTTGAGTCATTTTATGTTTGCAAGGATATAGACGATACTTATTATATCAATGTAGGCGAGCTTGCCGAGGATGAAGCGGCATTTATCAAAGACATTACCGAACAGGCAGATGTTGTGGATCTTAAGAATACGGTCAATGTCCAGTATGCGGAGCTTATGGAATCCGATGAGAAGCTTAAGAACTACTGGGCTCAGATCTCGGTTGAAATTGACTCTTCCGTAGGCGAGCAGCTTACCGAGGAAGCCGTTATACAGGCAAGACTCGAAGATGAACGCAAGGCCCGTGAAGAGGAAGAACGGAAAAACGATCCAAACTATGTGGAAGAGGAACCCGAAGTAATAAAGGTTAAGGTCAATACTCTTGTAAACGTCCGTAAATCCGCAAGTGCCGAAGCCGAGAAAATGGGAACCGCTTCTGTCGGAACGGTATATGAAGTTATAGAAGTCATGCGTAACGGCTGGACCAAGATCAACTACGACGGGACGGAAGCTTATATCAAATCCGAATTCCTGGATCAAATGGAAGATATCGGTAAGATCCCCACGGTAGGCAAAATAAAGGCAACCGATTTCTTAAATGTAAGAAGTGAGCCCGATCAGACGGCCGCCAAGTTAGGCGTTTTAAATTCAGGCGACATAGTTGAACTTGTCGAGGAAGTGGGCGACTGGTCCAAGATAAAGTACAACGATCAGATCGGTTATGTGAAGACCGAATATACCGAGAAGCAGTAGTATACAGAAAATTTATGTGTGATTTATCCCGCAAGCTCAATGTTTGCGGGATTTTATAACAAAGATCAAAGTGTGGAAACGGTTAGGATGAAAGTTTTAAAGAGAGTTTTTTCTTTTTTGACGGCATATTGTCTTATGCTCTCGTTAGGTTGCTGCGGTTATGACAGTTCTTCTTCAGATCTGCCGGGAAATGAGCCGATAGGAGAAAACATCACAGAGGCTACGCTGACATATCCGAGCGATATCAAAGTAAGTTACAGCGGAAAGAATATGCTCGTGGCACCATGGGAGGTCAACTGGGCTTATGAGGTCAACGAGGAAGAATGGAGCAGTGTCGCTACCGATACCGCTCATCCGATAGACAGAACTTATAAGAATTATTTCGAGGCCGCTTCGGAAGGCAAGCTTACCATAGATTATACGGGAGCATATAAACCCGATGCAGTCACGTATGTACATAAATACCCGATCTCGATGCTGCTTGCGGTCGAAGACCCCGACGATCTTCCGCTTACCGAAGCGATAGAGAGAAGAGTGGAATACGAAGATTATATTGAAATCGAGCTTACGGACGAAGAAAAATTCAATTTTCCTTTGGTGCTTTCGGGTGATGATTTTAACGGATACATTTATGATGTCTGCGTGGTCTGGGATCATGCAAGTTTCAGAGGAAGCGCCAAATATTCTTTTCTTATAGAGGACAAAGAGTCTGATGGACAATAACGGTATAAGGATAAATAAATATATAGCCGATGCGGGAATATGTTCACGTCGTGATGCTGATGACCTTGTGGCAAAGGGAAGCGTGACCGTTAACGGGAAAAAAGCTGAGCCGGGTACCAGAGTGTTTGAAGGCGACAGCGTTAAAGTGGGCTCAAAACTTATAAAACCCAAGGACGAAAAGGTGGTCCTTGCCTATTATAAGCCTGTCGGAGTTACCTGTACCGAAAGAGATCCCTTTGCTGATATTACGGTCATGGATGCGGTCAGATACAAGGAAAGAGTCACGTATGCAGGAAGGCTTGATAAGGATTCGGAAGGGCTTCTTTTGCTCACAAATGACGGAAAGCTTATCGAAAAGATGATGAAAGCTTCCAATAATCACGAAAAGGAATATGTGGTGCGTACCAGTAAGCCTGTAACCCAGGCATTTACGGATAAGATGTCAGCAGGAGTATATCTTAAAGATCTTGATACGGTCACAAGACCGTGCAAGGTAAAGAGGGTATCCAAAAACACCTTCAATATAGTGCTTACACAAGGGTTGAACCGACAGATAAGACGTATGACGGCCGCTCTTGACAATAAGGTCATGAGCCTTAAAAGAGTAAGAGTTTTAAGCGTTACATTGGACGGGCTCAAACCCGGCGAATACAGAGTACTTTCAAGAGAGGAAGTTGACAGGTTATGGAGAGAATGCGGGAATTAGTGGATCTTCTTAATAAGGCATCCGAGGAATACTATGCCAAGGATGAGTCGTTTCTTTCCGACTATGAGTATGATGCCCTCTATGATGAACTTTCAAAACTTGAAGAAGAGACCGGGATAGTATTGAGCAACAGTCCGACACGCAACGTAGGCTATGAAGCGGTGGATTTTCTGCCAAAAGAACGCCACGACAGGCCTATGCTTTCCCTTTCAAAGACAAAGAGTGTTGATGAACTTGCGGACTGGGCCGGTGACAGGGACTGCCTTATAAGCTGGAAGCTTGACGGTCTTACGATAGTTTTGACCTATGAAAACGGCGAGCTTGTAAAAGCCGTAACAAGAGGAAACGGTGAAGTCGGCGAGGTCATTACGGCCAACGCGAAGACTTTTATCAATATACCGCTTAAGATCGCATTTACCGGCAAGCTTGTTTTAAGAGGCGAAGCGGTTATTTCCTATGCGGATTTTAATAAGATAAACGATGAGATAGAAAACCCGGATGAAAAGTACAAAAATCCGAGAAACTTATGCTCGGGTTCGGTAAGGCAGTTAAACAGCGGCATTACCGCAAAGAGGCGTGTAAGGCTTATCGCATTTTCTCTTGTTCTTTCCGAAGGTAAAGAGTTTAAGCTAAGAAGCGAACAGTTTGATTTCTTAAAGGGTCTCGGTTTTGAAGTGGTGGAGCATTACAAAGTGACCGGTGCCACTATGCATGAAAGAGTCAAAGAATTTGCGGAAGCGGTCAAAACATATGAGATACCGTCAGACGGACTCGTACTTGCTTATGATGATATAGAATACGGAAAGAGCCTCGGAATGACGGCCAAGTTCCCGAGAGATTCCATTGCATTTAAGTGGCAGGATGAGACTGCGGATACGGTACTCAGAGAAATAGAATGGAGTCCGTCCAGGACCGGGCTTATAAATCCAGTTGCGATCTTCGATACGGTCGAACTTGAGGGCACAAGCGTCAGCCGTGCGAGTGTGCACAATCTTTCGGTCTTAAGAGAGCTTAAGCTGGGTATCGGTGATCATATAAAGGTATATAAGGCCAATATGATAATACCGCAGATAAGCGAAAATGTTACAAAGAGCGGAAACATCAAGATCCCGAAGACCTGTCCGTGCTGTAACGGACCGACCGAAGAGCGTGCCGTAAAAGAAGCGGTCAGCCTTTACTGTATTAATCCCGAGTGTCCGGCAAAGCACATAAAGAAGTTCTCGCTTTTTGTATCAAGGGATGCCTTCAATGTGGACGGTTTAAGCGAGGCTACGCTTGAAAAGTTCATACAGATGGGTTTTATAAAGGAATACGCGGACCTTTTCGATATTTCAAAGCATAAGGATGCGATCGTGTCCATGGAAGGCTTCGGTGAGAAATCATATGAAAATCTTATAACAAGTATCGAAAAGGCAAGGACGATCCCGACAGCCAAGTTTATATATTCGCTCGGTATAGAAAATGTCGGACTTTCCACAGCCAAGCTCATATGCAGATTTTACAACGATGAATTAAACGATATGATATCCGCAAAAGCGGAAGACCTTTCGGCCATAGACGGAGTGGGAGAGGTCATCGCAGCTTCTTTTTCCGGATATTTTAAGGATCCCGGGAATTTAAGAGTCTTGAATGATCTTTTAAAAGTCGTTATAATCACTAAAGATGCGCCTCAGGACACAACCGGCGCGCTGTCGGGCAAGACGGTCGTGGTAACGGGGTCGCTCAACCTCTTTGAGAACAGAAATGCCTTGAAAGATGCGATAGAGGCCAAAGGCGGTAAGGTTTCGGGTTCTGTATCTAACAACACGTTTGTGCTTGTAAATAACGATATCATGTCAACCTCATCCAAGAATAAGACGGCCAAGGAACTTGGTGTGCCGATAATGACGGAAGAGGATTTTGTTAAAGAATATTTGAATTAGGACGGTGATGATAAATGCCTATTAAGATCAAAAGCGATCTGCCCGCAAGGGAGACTCTTGAAAAAGAAAATATATTCGTAATGGACGAGTATCGTGCGATGCATCAGGATATTAGACCTCTTGAAGTACTCATAATGAACCTGATGCCCAATAAGGAAGTAACGGAAACACAGATACTTCGAAAACTTTCCAACAGTCCCCTTCAGGTAAACGTTGAGCTTTTACAGACACAGAGTTATACTCCCACACATGTGGATGCAAGCTATCTTGATTCATTTTATACGACCTTTGATCAGATAAAGGACAGAAAGTTCGACGGTATGATAATTACCGGAGCCCCTCTTGATTATGTCAAATTTGAGGATGTAGCTTACTGGAAAGAAATGACCGAGATATTCGACTGGTGTGAGACTCATGTGCATTGCACATTTTATCTGTGCTGGGCATGCTACGCCGCACTCTATTATTACTACGGGCTTGAGCGTTACGACAGAGAAGAAAAACTTTCGGGAGTATACAAGCATATCGTATGTAAGCCCACTTCGCCGCTTTTCAGAGGTTTTGACGATATTTTCTGGGCGCCTCATTCAAGAGCGATGGGCATTGCGAAAGAGAAGATCGAATCCGTTCCGGAACTTGAACTCATGGCATACTCTGATGAAGCGGGTGTTGCGATCTCTAAGACCGTTGATTCACATAAGTTCTTTGTGGGTCTTCACGCTGAATATGACAAGAACACCCTTAAGGACGAATATTTCAGAGATTTAAACAAGGGCATGAACCCGAAGATCCCGGTCAACTATTTCCCGGACGACGATCCGACCAAAGAACCCATCGTAAACTGGCGTTCAACCGGGCAGCTTTTATACACCAACTGGCTTAACTATTACGTATATCAGGCAACCCCGTACAATGTTCTTGATATCGGTAATGACGTTGCCAAAAAGTGAGATTAGTTCGATAAAGGACCGGAGTGATCCGGTCCTGAATTTTTAGATCCGTGAGGTATTTGATATGGGAACATTGATAAATGTTGCGATGATCATATTGGGAGGAGTCTGCGGGCTTCTGTTTGGCAAGAAGCTTAAGCCTCAGATACAGGAAGCGATCATGATCGCTAACGGGATCGCAGTGATGATACTTGCGATCGGCGGAGTGATGAGCAATATGCTTTCTGCAGAAGGCGGTGTGCTTACACAAAACGGTACCATGATGATGATCGTAAGCCTTGCGGCGGGAACGCTGATCGGCGAACTTTTGCATATACACAGCGGGATAGAGAAGTTCGGCGAATGGCTTAAGAATAAAACGGGAAATCAGAAGGATTCGGCGTTTCTGAACGCATTTATAACGGCGACATGCACGGTATGCATCGGTGCCATGGCTGTGGTGGGCTCCATACAGGACGGTGTTATGAGCGACCATTCCACTTTGATGGCTAAGGGGATACTGGACTTTGTCATAATACTGGTGCTGACTGCGACGATGGGCAAGGGCTGTATTTTTTCCGCGATCCCGGTTTTATTGTTTCAGGGGACGATCACTTTTATCGCTCATCTGGCGGGTTCTTTTATGACCGATACGGCACTGTCGCATTTATCGTATGTGGGCAATATATTGATCTTTTGCGTCGGCATAAATCTTGTATGGAAAAAGGAGATCAAAGTCGCGAATATGCTGCCTGCCATAGTTATTGCGGCTCTTTGGCCGTAAGGATATGCTCGTCCGATATACAAATTTCTCTTTTGTTTTTTAAAAAATATACAATATATATAATTATTTGATAATTGCCCTGATATATAGTAGTTTTATGTGATTTTAATACAATATTTATCGGGAGGTTTGAAGAAATGCAAAAGAAAAGAAGATCGTTGAAGCAGATCTTTCTGGTATTGACCATTGCCGCAGTTGTCCTCATCATAGGAATCCTCACTTATGTGAGCATAGGCAGGCAGGCTAAGGATATCGAAAGTCTTACCCAGTCACTTCTCGGAAGAGAGTCGGTATCATATTCTTATGAAATCTACAACTGGTGGAGCCTGATCGAGAACAGAGTTGAGCAGACGGCAGATGTTATAAAGAACGCTCCGGAAATGAGTTATGAAGAAACACGTCAACTGTTACTTGCGCTGACGGCCGAAGATCCCGACTCTCAGGATATCTATATGGCTTACGGCGGGGATATGACGTTTTTGGACGGTTCCGGATGGATACCGGGTCCGGACTTTGTGTTTACCGACAGAGCATGGTATCAGGGTGCGCTGGCAGCCAACGGAGCGATATATACCTCCGATCCTTATGTGGATGCTTCCACCGGCAAGACCTGTCTTGCATGTGCCATAATGGTCGGCAAGGATACGGTTTTAAGCAGTGATATCACATTCGACCAGATGGCAGCAAAGATGAGCGGATTTATCTCAAGCTCGCCCGATGTAAAGATATATATTATAAACAAAGAAACAAAGGATATACTTTTAAGCACCGATGAAAGTGTTATCGGAACATTGGTTTCCGATGCACAGGATCCTGTCGTAAAGGGACTTGACGGGATATATGCTTCCCTTAACACGTCACGTTCTTTTGCAGAGAACAAAGTCACAACGATAAATACCGCTGCAGGCAGGATGATGTATGCCGCAACAGAGATCGAAGGAACATCATGGATGGTTGTAAGTGCAACTCCTTATGCCTTTGTAACACAGAAGATAGGTGCTTCCGCAAACGTTACACTTCTTGTGGCAGTGCTCCTTTTGGTACTTCTTGCAGGGTATCTGTACTTTGTAATAAGCAGGTTCTTAAATCCCGTTTCTAAGGTGAGCGGTAAGATCGGCGACTTAAGCGGCGGTGATTTCACCACAGAGTTAAGCCCGGAAGGCAACAACGAGATCACAACCTTAAGCGAGCAGTTAAACGGCTACATCACGCGTATGCGTGATATGCTGTTGCATCTTAAGAATATCACCGATGATATGAATTCAAGCGCAGAGGACTGTCACAGCATATCGGGCAGACTCAATGATTCTCACGCTTCGCAGGATGAGCTGATCGAGAGACTCAACGGTTACCTTGAAGGACTCAACAAGTCCATTGATGAAGTTGCCGATGCTGCTACCGAGCTTGCGGGCGTATCTCAGGGTCTTGCCGATAATTCCACTCAGGTCAGAGAACTTTGTGCGGCGACGGTTAAGTCTTCCGAAGACGGCAGGGCAGAGATGAAGGGTATGACCCAGAGTGTTACGACACTTAACGATACGATCGGCGAACTTATCAAGATAATCCGTGTTACGGGTGCTACGGTTGATGAGATCAAGGGTATTACGGTCACGATAGGTGAGATCTCTTCGCAGACCAACCTTCTTTCACTGAATGCTTCCATAGAAGCCGCAAGAGCCGGCGAACTCGGCAAGGGCTTCGCAGTTGTGGCAAGCGAGGTAGGAGCACTGGCCAACCAGTCTACGGATGCGGCTACAAATATCAGTTCCCTTGTAGAGACCATTACAAAGAATATCGTGGACATCAACAGGAAAGCGGACGACTGTCTGGCAGATATGGAGAAGTGTATTGCCGGTGTTGAACGTTCGAACGAGTCGTTCAATACGATATATGAGGATATAACCAAAGCTACAGATGCCATCGGTGAGATAGCTGACGGAGTTACAAGGATCAACGATGTTGCTTCCAACAACGCAGCCGCTACCGAAGAGCAGGCAGCGACGGTCAACCAGATCCTCGACTTAAGCGAATCGATAGTCAATGAGAGCAGTGTTATTTCCGAAGAGACCGGTAAGCTTACGGATGTATCCGAGCAGTTAAACGGATTCTCGGCCACTATCCGGGAAGATCTCAAGAACTTCACATTATAATGATCAAAACAAGACCCGCAGTCATATTCTGCGGGTCTTGTTTTTAGGACGACTGTTATACAAATATGGACGGAATGTGCAGATAAAGGTTGAGTATCTGCACATTTTTTTGCATAATAAATGAGAAGTACGATTATTGTTTTTGCTGTTTGCAGGTATTTTAATCCCGGATCAAGGGGGTATAACGACGAAAATGGAGATCATTGAATTAAACGAAGAACAGCTTGAAGATATTGAAGACAGGCTGAGCGCTTATGATGAAAAACATATTACCTATAAGGCGGAAGGGTATATACGGATAGGCATGGAAG
>JAEEMP010000039.1 GCA_016283275.1 Lachnospiraceae bacterium | reverse complement strand
TACCTCGATCAATCTCGCGATACAGTTTCGCAAGATGGGACAGAGGGTCATCATTCTCGATGCCGATTTCGGACTTGCCAATATCGAGGTAATGTTCGGAGCTGTTCCCAAACACAATCTTGCGGACCTTATATATCAGGGAATGAACATCAAGGATATCATTACCTGGGGGCCCAATGACGTGGGCTTTATATCGGGCGGCTCCGGTATAGCGGGAATGAGCAATCTAAACCGCGAACACCTTACCTATATAGTGCAGAATCTCGCGGAACTTGATGCGATCACGGATATCATTATCGTTGATACGGGCGCGGGAATAAGCGATGCGGTACTTGAATTTTTGGTGGCAAGCGGTGAGATCCTTCTGGTGACCACACCCGAGCCCACATCGATCACCGATTCGTATTCGCTTTTAAAGGCATTGTCAAGGCACAGCAGATTTTCATCGGAAAATTCACTTGTCAAGGTTATAGCCAACAAAGTGGAAAACGTGCAGGAAGGGCAGGCGCTTTTCAATAAATTGAATGCCGTTGTGGCAAGATATTTAAAGCTTCCGCTTTCTTATCTCGGTGCGGTTCCCGAAGATCCGCAGCTTTCTAAGGCCGTAATGCAGCAGATGCCGGTATCCATACAGACTCCGAATGCAAAGTCTGCTCTGGCATACGAACAGATCGCTCAGATCCTTATGAACAAAGAAATAACCCAAACAGTGAAAAAGAGGGGTATGGCAGCGTTCTTTTCACATATAGTCACTGCCAAGAAATTTAACCAGAATAATACGATTCAATAAAGGAGTAATGCCATGCTATCGAAATATGTCTTTGCGGGAGATAAGGTAGACCTTCAGGCGGTTGACAGACTGGCAAGCGAGGGAAGCGAAATTAAAAAGGTGTATACAACAAAAGTATACGACGTTATAACCGATGACCGTCTTGAAGTCGTGATGCCCATGGAAAAGACCAAACTTATCCTGCTTCCGATAGACGGAGAATATGATCTGTGTTTTTACACATCACTCGGGCTTTATCAGTGTTTTGCCCGTATTATCGACAGATACAAGAGCAATAACGTATATGTTCTGGTATTTGAGCTTACAAGCAATCTCCGCAAGCATCAAAGACGTGATTACTACCGTTTCAGCTGCGTTCTCGATATGAAGACAAGGGAGCTTAAGAGCGAAGAAGTTCAGGCTGTGGAAGCCAATCAGGTATTACTGGTGCCCGGGCTTCCGCTCAGAAGAAGCCTTATAGTGGATATAAGCGGCGGCGGGATAAGATTTATTTCCGATCACGCCTATGAAGAAGGAAGCATGGTCTATTGCACTTACCAGCTTGTATATGAAGGTACCGCAAAAGATTATGAAGTCGTGGGAAGAGTGTTAAGCGTCAGAGAAGTCGCAAACCGTCCCGGAGAGTTTGAACACAGAGTTCAGTATGTAAATCTTGACAATGATACCCGTGAAGAGATCATAAAATTTATCTTCGAAGAAGAACGTCGTATCAGAAGAAATAAAGCCAAGTAATTGTATAAAATTTACAAAATTAACTGAAAATTAACCAAAAAAAGAGGCAATTTCATGAAAAATGTACTTGTAGTTGATGACTCTGCACTTATGAGAAGGGTAATCTGTGATATAATCGAGTCAGATTCAAGATTCCATGTGTCAGATCGTGCAACAAACGGCGAGGAAGCCTTAGAGCTTCTGATGAGGAAAACCTATGATGCCGTAATATTGGATGTCAACATGCCCAAGATGACGGGACTTGAACTTCTTAAGGAGTTAAGGAAACGTCGTATACCCGCAAGAGTCATAATGGCCAGTACGGATACAAGGGAAGGTGCAAAGACTACACTTGATGCATTGAGTCTGGGTGCTATCGATTTTGTCCACAAACCCGAAAACGCAAGGGATTGCAAGGACGGAGTCTTTAACACAAGACTTTTAAGCATTCTTGAAGTTGTATGCAACAGTAAGGCATCCGATTTCGATGTCAAGGAAGAAGATGAAAAGTCACGTCTTGAAGCCAACAGGAAACTTATTGAACTTGCCTCCAAATCCTCGAGAAATTCAAAAAATCGACAGGTTGTGGCTATAGCAAGTTCAACGGGCGGACCGAAGGCATTACAGGAGGTCATTCCTTTTCTTCCCGCCTCGCTTAAGGCGCCGGTTGTTATCGTACAGCATATGCCTGCAGGGTTTACCGCTTCCCTGGCTGAACGACTTGATGCTCTTTCCGAGTGTAAAGTAACGGAAGCCGAAGACGGTGACACTCTGGAAAACGGACACGTATATATTGCTAAGGGCGGCAAACATCTCAACATAGATACCGTTATGGGTAAGTTTGTTATCCGTTACAGTGATGAGCCAACCAGAGAAGGAGTAAAACCTTCAGCAAACTATATGTACGAATCCTTAGCCGACAGCGCTGCCGACAGGATCGTCTGCGTAGTAATGACAGGTATGGGGGCCGATGGGACCAAAGGAATCAGTAACCTTAAACAGCACAAAAATATATTTGTGCTCACACAGGACGAAGACTCCTGCACTGTTTACGGTATGCCCAAGAGTGCTTTCCAAGCCGGACTTTCAAATCAGGTAGTTACCCTTAAACAGATTGCCCAGGAGATCATTATGAACGTGGGGGTAAATTAAAATGGATGTAAGTCAATATCTCGAGATTTTCCTTGACGAGACCAAGGAGCACCTTCAGAGTCTTAACACACAGATTCTGGAACTTGAGCAGGATTCCGAAAACATGGATACCATCAATGAGATATTCCGTGCTGCCCATTCCCTTAAGGGTATGGCAGGAACCATGGGCTATAAGCGCATGCAGAATCTTACTCATGACATGGAGAATGTATTTTCTGAGGTTAGGAACGGTAACATTAAGGTTCAGCCCAACATGATCGATATCCTTTTCCAGTGCCTTGACGCTTTGGAAGAGTATACCACCTCCATTCAGGAAACAGCTGATGAAGGGACCAATGATAATGAACCTTTGATCAAAGCACTTAACGATATCCTTAACGGCAATTCGGGCGCTGCGGCTGATAAGTCCGATGCTCCCGCCAAAGAAGAAGCCAAAGAAGAGGCTCCCGCAAAAGAAAGCGCGGGCGGTGAAAAATGGCGTGATATCAAGCTTACCGATACCGAGAAAAATCTTTACGAAGCCGCAAAGACAGAAGGCAAGAACTTCTACGGTATTACGGTTACCATACAGGAAAGCTGTATCCTTAAGGCAGCAAGAGCATTTTTGGTATTCAAAGCTTTGGAAGAACACGGTGAGATCATTCTTTCCCAGCCTTCAAGCCAGGATATCGAAGATGAAAAGTTTGAAAATGATTTCAGCGTTATAACCGTATCTGAAGATCCGCTCGAAACACTTATCGAGGCGGTCAAAGGAGTATCTGAGATCGAATCGGCCGAAGGTGCTGTTATGACTGATGCTGATTTTGCAAACGCAGGTTCCGACGCTTCCGATGACAAGAAGGAAGAAGTCAAAGAAGAAAAGGCTTCGGAACCCGAGACAAAGCCCGCGGCTGCACCCGCAGTCAAGGATGCACCTGCAAAGACGGAAAAGAAAGCCGTTTCAAAGCCGGTTGTAAACCGTACTGTTCGTGTCGATATTGAAAAACTCGATGCGTTGATGAACCTTGTCAGTGAGCTTATCATCGCAAAGAACTCTCTTGTATCGGCAACAAGTTCCGATGAAGCTTCAAGAGGCAACGGTTTCTCGGAGCATATCGAATATCTTGAAAGTGTAACAACATCCTTACATGAATCGGTCATGAAGGTTCGAATGGTTCCTATCGAGAGCGTTGTAAGTAAGTTCCCGAGAATGATCAGAGATCTTCAGAAGACCCTCGGTAAGAAGATGGAATTATATATGACTGGTGAGGAGACCGAGCTTGACCGTACCGTTGTCGATGAGATCGGAGATCCCCTTATGCACTTGCTCCGTAATGCCGCAGATCATGGTCTTGAGTCGGCAGAAGTACGTAAGGAGAGAGGTAAGCCCGAAGTAGGTTCTATCTTCCTCGATGCATATCAGGACGGTAACAATGTCGTTATCGAAGTAAGAGATGACGGTAACGGTATTGATGTTGAAAAGGTTAAAGCCAAGGCGATCGAAAGAGGTACGATCACGGCCGAGCAGGCTGAGAACATGACTCCCAAGGAGATCATCGACCTTCTTTTCCTGCCCAGTTTCTCAACCGCAAAGGTTATATCTGAAGTATCCGGACGAGGCGTCGGTCTTGACGTTGTTAAGTCAAAGATCGAGGCATTGAGCGGTGAAGTGGAAGTTAAGAGTAAGCTTGGCGAAGGCAGTACATGGATAGTAAGACTTCCTCTTACACTCGCGATCATACAGGCTTTGATGGTTACGGTAGGCGGCGAGAAGTATGCTATTTCACTCGGCTCGATCCAGACCATAGAAGATATTTCCGCAAAAGATATCCAGCTTGTACAGTCCAAAGAGGTTATTACCCTTCGTGGTAACGTGATCCCGATAATCCGTATGAGCGATGTCCTTGATATAGAGTCGTCAAAATCACCCGATGATAACCTTATAGTTGTTATCGTCAAGAAGGGCGACAAACTTGCAGGTCTTGTGGTAGACGAGCTTATAGGGCAGCAGGAAATCGTTATTAAGTCTCTTGGCAAATATATCAGCAAGTGCAAGTTCATAAGCGGCGCCGCTATCTTAGGCGACGGCGGAGTTGCATTGATAATCGATGCCAATGCGCTTATTTAAGGGAGGGACAAATAATGGATGAATTAAGAGTCGGAAACAATGACGGCAATATGCAATATATCGTTATCAAAGTCGGTGATGAATCCTACGGTATAAACATTTCATATGTTGAAAACATATCCCGTATGGTAAACATCAGAAGAGTACCCAAGGTTGCCCCTTATTTAAAAGGTGTGATAAACTTAAGAGGTGAGGTTGTGCCGGTCATGAGTCTTCGCCTTAAGATGGGACTTGAAGACGATGAGTACACCAAAGCAACACGTATCATAATTCTTAAGCTCGAGCAGCACGGAACGATCGGTATCATAGTTGATGAGGTAAAGGAAGTTGTTACCCTTACCGAAGAACAGATCGAAAAAGTGTCTGCCGATGCGTCACTTGAACATGGCAATTTCGTAACCAGCGTAGGAAAGTGTGCCGACGGTCTTGTATCATTATTGGATCTTAACGTTGTGGCAACCGAATAGGCAAGGGTTACAATCGGAGCGTAGGAGCATATGGGTGATATGACATTGGAAAGCGTATCGGAGCAGTATTTCGATGTGCTTAAAGAATTAGGTAATATTGGCGCCGGCAATGCCACGACTGCGCTGGCGCAATTACTTCAGTGTAAAGTTGATATGAAGGTACCGCAGGTTAAGCTTCTCGAGTTCAATGAAGTCGGGGAGCTTATGGGCGGTGAAGAACAGATAATGGCGGGCATTTATCTCTGTGTTGAGGGAGATATTACCGGAAGTATCATGTTCTTGCTTGAGAAGAATTCAGCAAGGCATCTGGTATCCAAGCTGATGGGTATGGAACTTCCCGATGAAGAATTCGGCGAAATGGAAATATCCGCACTGAAGGAGATAGGCAATATAATAACCGGAGCGTACTTAAATTCGCTTTCAACGATCACGAATTTGAAGATATACCCTTCGGTACCGGATCTGACGATCGACATGGCGGGAGCGATATTGAGTGTTCCGGCTATTGAGTTCGGAACTCTGGGAGACAAGATCCTTTTGATCCAGACTCAGTTTACCGATGATTATGAGTTGGACGGATATTTTATCCTTGTTCCGGATCTTGAGTCCTATGCAAAAATAATGTCTGCATTAGGACTGGGTTAAAAAAAGTGCCAAAAGGCGCCGCAGGGGACATATATGAGTGAAGTGATAAAGGTAGGCATGGCCGACCTTAAGGTTTGTCTTAGCCCTAACAGTGTGACAACGTTGGGGCTGGGATCCTGTGTAGGAATAGCTATCAGGGACCCGCAGACAAAAATAGGGGGCTTGGCACATGTTATGCTGCCTGATTCGACAGCAATAAGACAAAACAACAATATATATAAATTTGCCGATACAGGTATTGCCGAGCTTGTGCGCCTTATGGAAGCAGAGGGTGCAAAAAGAAGCCGAATGGTTGCCAAGATCGCGGGCGGAGCCCAGATGTTCGCTTTTCAGAACAAATCCGAGCTTGTGCGCGTAGGCGACAGAAACGTTGAAGCCAGCAAGAAAAAACTTAAAGAATTGGGTATTCCGATTCTTTCCGAAGATACCGGCGACAGTTACGGTAGAACGGTTATTTTTTATCCGGAGACCGGCGATTACGTGATCCGCGCGGTAGGCAAACCTGAAAGGACTATTTAATTAATGACTAGGAAAGAAATGCCGCTTATATTGATGCTCTTGGCGGGCCTTGTTACTGCGCTTGTAGCATATTTTCGCGGCTTTACATTAAATGCGATGCTCGTTGCATTGCTCTCAACGCTTGTGGTGTTCTATTTTATAGGCTGTGTCATCAAAATGATACTTGATTCTTTTGATAAAAAGAACGAGCGCAAGGTTGCCGATGAAGGAGAGGTTATCGAGAAGGAACCCGTGACCGACAATGAAAGTCAAGAGGACGGGAATGAGGAAAATCCCAATCCTTAATAAAATCAGGCCGGAGGCCAAAAGGAAACACAGTACATGGATGAACAGGGTAAGAAAAAATTATGGGATGAATATGCAGCCAAGCGGTCGCCCGAACTCAGAGAACAGCTGATACTTGAGTATGCACCGCTTGTTAAGGTTGTCGCCGGAAGGCTCAGCATGTATTTAGGGTATAATGTTGAGTACGACGATCTGGTAAGTTACGGTATTTTCGGTCTTATCGATGCAATCGATAAGTTTGAACTTTCGAAGGATGTCAAATTCGAGACATATGCAAGCTTAAGGATCCGCGGTTCGATACTTGATCAGATCAGGAAAATGGACTGGATACCGAGAACCGTACGTCAGCGCCAGCGCCAGATAGATTCCGCAATGAAAGAGATTGAGGTCGAAAAGGGCAGACCCGCGACCGACGAAGAAATAGCCGTTAAGTTAGGCATTTCATCCGATGAGCTTTGTGACTGGCAGTCACAGATGAAGGTTACAAATGTTGTTTCTTTAAACGAGTTTATGGAATCGGGAAGTGAGATACCGAACGAGAAAAATCTCGCATCGCATTTCGACGGCCCGGAAGAGGTTTTTGAAAAGGCGGAACTTAAAGAGCAGCTTGCAAAGTCGCTCGAAGTTCTGACCGAAAAGGAAAAACAGGTTATTCTTTTATATTATTACGAAGAACTTACATTAAAAGAAATCAGTTATACTCTTGAAGTATCCGAGTCGAGAGTGTCACAGCTTCACACAAGAGCACTTCAGAAGATGAAAGAAAAACTCGGAAAATATATGGGAATATTGGCATAAGCCGAAAGGTACACGGGAAATCACTGGACAGGGGGGTACAAATGAACGCATATTTCCAAATCATCTCAAAGGACGGGAAATGTTCCATCAAGGTTTATCCTGCTACGGACGGAGGCGAGAACTTAAGAAGAGAGGAACTCGTCGAATATCTGCAGCTTAAGGATATCATGTATGATCCCAAGGATCTTATGGCTGCTCTTATCTCTACAGAGGAGCTCGAAGTTCCCACGCCAAATTCTTTTACTCACGCAGACGGTGAGTTCGTAAAGATCATTATTTCACCCGACAATATGACGGTTACCGCAAGGGTCATCGCTCCTTTTGAAGGCGGAGAGCAGATGAGTTTAAGAGAGTTCATGAGTGAACTTTCTTCGCGTGGTATTGTTGAAGGTATCGATAATAATGCGATAGATAATTTCCTTAGAAACAGACAGTATTGTACGGATATCGTTGTTGCAAGGGGTACTCCGGCCAAACAGGGTCACAATGCTTCCATTGAGTATTTCTTTAACACCGATCCCAGAGTCCGTCCCACTCTTAACGAAGACGGAAGCGTTGACTTCTTTAACTTAAATACGATCAACCACTGTAAGAAGGGCGATCTTCTTGCAAGGCTTACTCCGGCTGTACACGGTGAGCCCGGTGTCAATGTACGAGGCGAAAAGATAAGGCCTGCGGACGTAAAAGCCGCAATCTTAAAATTCGGTCGAAACATTACGCAGAGCGAAGACAAGACCGAACTTTATTCCGATGTATCCGGTCATGTTTCTTTGGTAGAAGGCAAGGTTTTCGTTTCAAATATCCTGGAAGTCGAAAATGTCGATAACTCGGTCGGAAATATAGATTACGAAGGAAGCGTAAAGGTAAACGGCAACGTTTGCGAGAATTTCAGCGTAAAAGCCCAGGGCTCCATAGAAGTTGTGGGAGTTGTCGAGGGAGCATATCTTGAGGCGGGCGAAAACATTACGATCGCGCACGGTATGAACGGTATGCATAAAGGCGTTCTTAAAGCCGGCGGAAACATAGTAAGCAAGTTTCTGGAAAATGCGACAGCCACCGCCGAAGGCTATATTGATGCGGAATCCATATTGCACAGTAATGTTGTGGCAGGTACGGAAGTACATGTTACAGGTAAGAGAGGCTTTATCACAGGCGGAAAGGTCTGTGCAACGGTATCGATATCGGTCAAGAATTTAGGTTCACAGATGGGAGCCGATACCATAGTGGAAGTCGGTGTCGATGCAACCGTCAAGCAGGCTGTGGCAGCCCTTCAAAAAGAGATAGCAGAGTTAAACAAGTCGCTTTCTGCGATCAAGCCTGTTCTTGAGGGAGCCAAGCAAAAACTTCAGGCGGGTGTCAAGATGCTTCCCGATCAGCTTGCACAGATACAAAAACTTGCTACCGTAAGTAAGAACAGCTCTGCTAGGCTTGCGGAGTGCATGCAGGAACTTGAACAGTATCAGTCGGTTCTTGATGCCGATACACAGGGCCAGGTGATCGTTACAGGAGATGTATATCCCGGTACAAAGATCTGCATAGGCGACGTATCTACCGTTGTAAAGAGTGCTATGAAATATTGCCGTTTCATCAAAGAAGGCGGCGATGTAAAGATGGCAGCCATCTACTAAGGTTTAACGGAAATGAGGTGAGGGTATGGCTATCGGACCTATTGAATTACAGGGTGCCATAACGAGAGTTCAGGACTTCGCTATCCAGCGGCAGGGCGAGGATGCCAAGATCGCATCCGATCAGGCTGCGGTTGTGCATGATGTGCAGCGGGAGACCGAAGATAAGTCAAACGCCGTTAACAGGGCCGACGATGTATCCAATAACCAGAAACGGTTTGATGCACGTGAAAAAGGCTCCAATGAATATTCCGGAGACGGCGGAAAACATCGTAAATCTGAAGAAAAGGATGCGGAAGGAAAGGTTATCGTAAAAGGTCAACCGGGTTCTTTTGACGTGAGGATATAGTTTATTATGAGCGTTACAGCAATTGTATTACTTGTGATAGGAGTGCTGTTTTTTACAGCCTCCTTCTTTTTGCCGGACGGTAAAAAGAACGATGACGGGAACAAAATAGTGGACGACAGGCTTATCAAGGACATGGTCGAGCGGGAAGTTCTGGGTGCCAGAGAGCGTATCGAGGACATGGTGGATGAGACCGTCAATTATTCCGTGGAAAAAACGGAAAGACAGCTTGAAAAACTTTCCAACGAAAAGATCATGGCCGTTGACGAGTATTCGGAGACCGTCTTAAAGCGCATTAACGACAATCATCAGGAAGCGGTATTCCTGTATGATATGTTAAACGATAAGGGCGAAAAGCTTAAAAACTCCGGCGAGGAACTTAAGGAGAAAGACGAAGAACTTAAGGAAAAGGATGAGGAGTTAAAAGAAAAAGACAGGCTTCTTCTTGAAAAAGAAGAAAAACTCAAAGAAAAGGATGAGGAGCTTAAGGAAAAAGAAAAACAGGCCAAAGAGGCGGAGAGTTTCGTTCCTTTCATGCCCGAAAAGATAGAACTGTTAAGTAACGATACGGTTGAAGACAGTGTAAAAACCGAAGATACGGTCGTTTCTTTTGATGCCGCGCTGAAGCCTTCAAAGCCGCGCACGGTTAAAAAACCCGTGACCGGAAAGGCTGTAAAGGCTCCGATCATCGAGACAAAGAAGCCGATGACCGATGAATTTAAAGGTGAACCCGATGTGGAACTTCACTTTGACAAAGATAACGACAGCCGTAAAAATTCTAACGAGATAATAAGGAAGATGCATGAAGAAGGCAAGTCAAACATGGCCATAGCCAAAGAATTGAATCTTGGCGTAGGAGAAGTCAAACTTGTCATAGATCTTTTTGCAAATAAGAAATAAAAGGAAAAGATATGAATTTAAAATCCTATTCAAGGGGAATAGGCGCGGGGCTTATCGTGGCGGCACTTGTGTTAGGGCTTGGTGCAAAACCCGAGAAGATGTCCGATGCGGCAGTTAAAAAGCGTGCTTCGGAGCTTGGCATGATAGAGTCTCAAACCCTTACCGATCTGACAACAAGTATATCGGATACAACATCAACAGATAAAGATGTTACTGTATCCGATGATAAAGAAGATATAAATAGCGGGACCGAAACATCCGTAAGTACGCAGACCTCGACCGGGGCAGATGAAACAGGGACTTCGACCGAAGACGGAAAAGATACGGATGTATCGGATAAGACGGAATCGGACGGCCCGGAATTTAAAGAACCCGATGAGGAGACGGTTCCGCCGATCATTCCGGAGGAAGTCACCCCGCCCCCGATCAATCCGCTTCCCGACGATGAGCCGGGATTTACCGCAGGAGATCAGGGAGTTGAGATAGTGGTAATAAGAGGCGACAGTTCGGTCAGCGTCGCAAGACGTATGTATGAAGCGGAATTAGTGGAGTCCGCTGTAGAGTTTGACCGGTATCTGTGCGAAAACGGTTATGATAAAGTTATATGCGTAGGGACATATAACATTCCGTACGGATTGTCATTCGAGGAGATGGCAAGGATCATAACACGCAGATAACATAATAACACGAGGATGATTATGGAGTATAAAAACTATTTTAATGCCATCGGTGTATCCGATGCGGAAACACTTAAAAGACTTGAAGAGATAAAACAGGAATATTTCTTCGGCGAAGACAGGGTATATTTTGATGCGGGCGATGATATGGGATATATCATGGACACCGGTAACTTTGATGCAAGGACCGAAGGCATGAGTTACGGCATGATGCTCTGTGTCCAGCTTGACATGAAAGAACAGTTTGACCGTATCTGGAAATGGTCCAAAACATACATGTATATGACCGAAGGCTTCAATGAAGGTTTTTTTGCCTGGTCATGTCAGACCGACGGTACAAAGAACGCCACAGGACCCGCTCCGGACGGCGAAGAATACTACGCACTGGCTCTTTTATTTGCATCAAAGCGCTGGGGAGACGGTGAAGGGATATTTAACTATTCCCATGAGGCTAAAGAGATCCTTTCCGCCATGATACATAAGGGAAGCCCCGAAAGGATCGGAGCTCCGATGTTTAACAACGAAAATCACCAGATATTGTTTACACCGGGCTCACCCTTCACGGATCCATCATATCATCTGCCTCACTTCTACGATTTTTTTGCCAAGTGGGCATATGAAGAAGACAGACCGTTTTTTGAAGAAGCCGCAAGGGTAAGCCGCGAGTATCTTGTAAAGGCCTGCCATCCCGTTACCGGGTTTTCTGCAGAATATGCGGAGTTTGACGGTTCGCCGCTTAAGAAGCCCCTTTCCTGGACAAAGGACAGACATGACTGGTTTTATTCCGATTCATACAGAACGGCAGCCAATATCTCTCTTGATTATCTTTGGAACCGAAAAGACGTGGGACAGCTTAAGGCTTGTGAGAATATACAGAAGTTTCTTGTTGATGACTTAAGAAACAACAGTTTTCACATATATGAGGTCGACGGAACCGTAGCGGGTCCCGACGCGCTTCATCCCGTCGGACTTATGGCTACGATCGCCGAGACCGCTATCGTGACCGGCATAAACGACCTTTCAAAGGAATGGCTTTCTGCTTTGTATAATTCACCGCTTAGAAAGGGCAAAAGACGTTACTACGATAATTGTCTTTATTTCTTTGCATTTCTTGCTTTAAGCGGTAATTACAGAAAGTTCGAATAACAGAAGACAGCGTAAGGATTTGGGAGTTTCTCTTTATGAGAAACTCCTTTTTTATTGCTTTTTTCGCATAAATTGACCACACGAGGGCAAACGATAGGGAGAATAATGACGAATGTATTAATAAAATGTAAACAGTAAAATCGGAATAAAACTAAGCATATTTTCTTATTACAGGAAATCAAAACGGACCGTTTTTCCGGAGGAATGAGATGAATAATTCACCCGATGTTTCCTTAGAGCCCAAGGCTCCGAAGGACCCCATCAAAAAATCACAGTCGTTTTTTATACTGAGAAACAAAGACGTTGCAGCCATGCCGCTTGATGACGGTTCTTTTGTGCAGTTTGTTTTTTTGACGGACGGAAGACTTGTTTCAAGCGCAAAGCTTGCGGGCGGGATCGAAGATGAAGAAGAACTGAATCTTTTAAAGACGACCGAAGGTTTGAGAAAACTTGTTGCACAGATCGGGGTATCGGTTGAAACGGATGAGCCGGATACGGAAGTTAAGTTTTGTTTCCATATGTACGGTAAGAAAGATCTTTACGGTTCGGGTACACAGATCATCACAAATGTAAGGTGCGACGGCTCCGAAAAGCTTATAGAGCTTGACAAGGTCGACTGGTCGGACGACGACAAGGAACCCGGGCAATTTCGGTTTGATTTTGAAAAAGCCGGCATAATAGGGAAGGCAACGGTCAAGTTTTACTTAAACGACGGCTTCACCGCTCCGGTGCAGGAGGATGAAGATCCCGTGGATACTTCTCTTAAAGCCTATGTCGATATGATAGACAATTCGGTTGTAAGTTATGGCAACAATGCACGTATAAAGAGGGCGATTAAAAAGGCGAGAGCCGGTGAGGATGTCACCGTCGCTTTTATAGGAGGGTCCATCACACAGGGTGCGGGAGCCATTCCCATAAATACCGAGTGTTACGCATACAAGACATTTAAAGGTTTCTGCGAGCTTGCGGGAAAAGGGACGGATGAAAACATCCATTATGTAAAAGCAGGTGTCGGCGGAACTCCGTCGGAGCTTGGAATGTTAAGATATGAGACCGATGTTCTTTACGACGGCAAGGTAACTCCGGATATCGTGGTCGTTGAATTTGCGGTCAACGATGCGGGAGACGAGACGGGCGGCAGATGTTACGACTCTTTGGTACAGATGATATATAACGGCCCCGGAAGTCCTGCGGTAATACTTCTTTTTGCGGTATTCCAGGATGATTTCAATCTTGAAGAACGTCTTTTGCCCGTGGGATTTGGTTATGACCTTCCCATGGTAAGCACAAAAAAGTGCGTTACAAAGCAGTTTTATCTTAAGGCTTCGGAAGGAAGGGTGGTCTCCAAGAACCAGTTCTTTTACGATTGCTTCCATCCCACCAATATCGGCCATACTATAATGGCTGACGGTATCTTAAAACTCTTTAAAGATATCGATAAAGCGCCGGAAGATGAAGAGATAAAGACGCTTAAGGATATAAAGCCTCCCATTGGCGCACAGTTTTCGAATGTAAAGCTTTTGGACAAAAAACACAGTCCCGTCAAAGCGGATATATCGGCAGGCGATTTTATCCATACAGATAAGCAGGTGCAGTGCGTTGAGCGAAACATGGATCTTACGGTAAGCCCGGAATTTCCGGATAACTGGATGTATAAAGGGGGCTCAAACAGGCCGTTTACAATGGATATAGACTGCAAGAGCCTTTTGATCATATATAAGGATTCGGGGGATCCGAATGCGGCCACAGCTAAGGTGTATGCGGACGGGGAGCTTAAGCTTACGATCGATCCCAAGATCATAGGCTGGACACATGCCAATCCGCTTATAGTATTTGAGGAAACAAAGACAAAACGCCATCATATCGAAGTTAAGATGAAGGACGGGTTTGAGACCGGGGAATTCACGATCTGCGGGTTTGGCGTTGTAGAATAAGAGGTTGGAGATACAGATGACTGATACGGAATTGAATCCGATAATCAAATGCGATTATCCGGATCCCGATGTAATAAGGGTTAACGATACATTTTATATGGTGAGCACGACCATGTATTTTATGCCGGGTGGTGCGATTCTGCGTTCATACGATCTTAAGAACTGGGAAATCGCATCGTATATATTCGATACACTTGACGATACGCCCGAGGAAAGGCTTGAGAGAGAGCTTAACAGTTACGGCGGCGGCATGTGGGCACCGTGCATAAGGTATAAGGACGGTGTGTTCCATGTTCTTTTTGTAAGCCATTTTACTCAGACCACGTATCATTTTACCGCAACCGATGTATGCGGGAAATGGAAAAAGGATACCGTAAAGGGCTATTATCACGATTGTTCGCTTTTGTTTGACGATGATGGCAGAAATTACCTTGTATACGGCAATAATGAGATACATCTTGTCGAACTCGATAAGGACCTAAAGGCACCGGTCGAAGGAAGCGACAGAGTGATTGTCAAAGAACCCGAAGGGTACAAGGGACTCGGCTACGAAGGCTCGCATATCTACAAGATAAACGGAAAGTACTACATTTTCTTTATACACTGGCCGCAGGGAAAGATGCGTACCGAAGCATGTTTTGTGTCGGACAGGATAGACGGAGAATTTAAGGGAAAAGATGTATTTTCCGATGACGGCGGCTTTTTTGGCATGGGTGTTGCTCAGGGCGGCATTGTGGATTCGATGAACGGAAAATGGTATGCGATTCTTTTCCGCGATTCCGGTGCCGTAGGCAGGATGCCGATGCTTGTGCCGGTAACATGGGAAAATGATTTCCCCGTATTCGGTATAAACGGCAAAGTCGTAAAAAGGCTCGATGTTGCAAGCAGCAAGCCTTATTACAGATATGAACCCGTATATACTTCGGACAGCTTCATGCCGGATCCCGAGACGGGAGAGAGTAGGCTTAAGCTTCAGTGGGAGTGGAATCACTGCCCCGACAATAAGTTATGGTATTTTAAGCCCGAAGGCGGGCTGGTGATAAAGACCGATAAGATATGTTCCAATCTCACATATGCACAGAATACGCTTACCCAGCGTATGATGTTCCCAAGATGCGAGGCTGAAGTAACGGTCGAAGCAAAAGACTTAAATGAAGGCGATGTGGCGGGATTATGTGCTCTTCAGAGTTCATACGGACTTTTGGGTATCACCAAAAATTCCGGCTGCTATTACCTTATAAAGGTGATCCGTACAGTACCGGACGGTCCTATAAGGATCGGAGAATGCGGCGATTTCATGCCCGGAGAAGTTGTTGAAAAGATAAGGCTTAAAGGTTCAAAAGTTACATTTTGCTTAAAACCGAACTTTGAAGGATTACAGGACAAACTTGATTTCTTCTATCTTAAGGACGGCGAAAAATGGACAAAAGTCGGAGCCGCCCACAGACTTTTCTTTAAACTTGACCACTTTACGGGTTGCAGATTCGGCCTTTTTGTGTATTCAACGAGACAGATCGGCGGCAAAGCGGTATTTACGGATTTTAAGTACAGATACGAATAAAAGATCCCGGGAATGATTGATCCCCGGGAGAAATAAACAAATAAATAAAGATCACTGTTTGGATCTGCGTTTCACATAGCTTTGAGAACGGGACCGGTATTCGCTCGGCGAGCATCCCTTTTGCTGTTTGAACAGTCTGTTGAAAGTGGATATGCTTGAAAATCCTGCCTGCATCGCAACATCGGTGATCGAAAAACTCGGAACCGCAAGAAATTCCTCGGCCGCTTTTATACGTCTGTAACACAGATAGTCACAGAAAGTATAGTCGGTATACTGCTTAAACAGCCTTGAAAAGTGGAATTTTGAAAATCCTGCCTGAGAGGCGACGCTCTCAAGACTTATATCCTCCATATAATGGGAGTCGATGTATTCAAGCGTCTGATTGAACTTTTGCACATATTCCTTTTGCTTATAGGGTCTTACGGCAGGGAAAAGCTCATCGGCGTTTATGTGATTTTCACCGATCTTGATGAACATTTCAAGCATTTTGGCCTGAATTATAAGTTCGGCATATTCGCTGTTCTGAAAATATTCGTTTCTTATCTGGATAAGGATATTGTAGATATCGTCATATATCTGCGGGTAGAGTTCGTTGGTGATAAGAAGCGGCCTTGTCATTAGGGCCTGAATACCGGTGTAGCCTTTAAGCCGGCTTATCAAAGAGATGTTCATTAAGAATATAAAACGCTTTCCGGTTTCGGGAGCGCGCAGTTCATGAAGTTCTCCGGGAGGGATGATTATAATGCCGCCCTGAGGAACATGATACATAACGTTTGAGGCTATCACATCATAGTGATTTTCCACAGGCATGATTATTTCAAGTGCGGAATGCCAGTGGCTGGGATAATTGACCGTAAGATCGTTAAGCCATATACGATGTGCGGAACTTTCTTTAAACTGCACAACCTCCTGGGTATCCTGCATGGAACGGAAACCCACAAAGTCAGAGTTGACCTGATTATATGTCTGTAGATTTGTAGCGTATTCGGAAGTTGTCATTTTTCCTCCTGAAACATTCATATCAAAAAGGAATGTTTGGGTATAACAAAAAGAAACAAATATATAATAGCACAAAATTTGCACAGTAGCAAAAGTTGAGAAATAAAATTTGTATAAACTTGGTAAAGGAGTAACAATGAAAAGACTATTTTCCTTATTAACAGCAGTTGCACTTGTTCTTTCGCTCACAGGGTGTTCGGGTTCGGGAAGTACCGAAAATACTGTAACATCAGCCGATACTTCGGTATCTTCGTCAAGCACGGAAACTACCGTTTCGCAAGAAGTAAGCGAAGATAACGATAATGATGCGGATATTGCGGAAGACAATAAGACATCAGCATCAACAGATGAAAAGGATGAACTTCCGGACATTGCCTTAAGAGATGCGGTGGAAGCCAAAGCAGGCATGTTCGTGGGATGTGCGGTAACCGGTTCCGAGATCGATGATGCACAGGTCTGGGAGATCATCACCACCCACTTTAACCGTGTGACATTAGGCAACGAGCTTAAGCCCGATGCGCTTTTTAATTACAGCGTAACGACCTGTCCCGGCAAAGAGACCGTAACCTTTAACGGAGAGGAGCTTGAGGTTCCTAAGCTTGACTACTCAAGAGCGGAAAAGATACTCAATAAGTTCCTTGAATGGAACCGGGAAAATCCCGATCGTGAGATCAAGATAAGGGGTCACGTTCTTGTATGGCACTCACAGACTCCCGAATGGTTTTTCCACGAGGAATACGACAAGACAAAGCCTTACGTTGACAAAGCCACTATGAACAAACGTCTTGAATGGTATATCTCAACCGTTCTCACACACTTTACCGGCGAGGACAGCAAATATAAAGGAATGTTCTACGGATGGGATGTTGTTAACGAAGCGATAAGCGACGGAACGGGCGGACCCGACGGTATAAGGACCGATGCCGAGAACTCCGAATCGTTAAACGAAGACCGCCACGGCAGCAATTCAAGCTGGTATCACATCTATCAAAGCAACGAATTCATAATCAATGCGTTTAAGTATGCCAATAAATACGCTCCTGCAGATCTTGAACTTTATTACAATGATTATAACGAGTGTAATTTTAATAAGAGAAATAACATACTCAAACTGCTTGAAGCCATAAAAGCAGAAGAAGGCGCACCCGGTGAGGGTACAAGGATAGATGCAATGGGCATGCAGGGTCATTACTCAATGGACGATCCTTCAAGCGACATTATCCTTGCTTCGATCAAGAACTATGCAAGAGTTGTCGGGAAAGTACAGATAACCGAGATGGATATAACCGCAAGTTCCGATTACAAAGGACAGGAAGATCAGAAGGAAGCGGAAAACGAGAAGTTAAGGAAGCGTTACAACCTCATATATTTTGCCATTCAGGGTTCTACAAAGATAGATTATGTCGATTTTGAAGGCTTCACATTCTGGGGAACGGTCGATCATTATTCGTGGCTTCAGTCAAGATCGAACGTCGGAGGAGGCAATACCACGGGACTTCCTCAGATGCCGCTTCTGTTTGACGAAAACTATGAGCCCAAACCGTGCTTCTATGTTTTTGCTAATACAAAATAAGTAAGTTTGCAAAAAACATTGACAGCAAAATTTGCACTTTGTACACTAAAAAAGAGCAAGGGATGGCAAATTGCTGTCAATGTGCACAAACTAAGCCAATCATAGTTGTGAAAAGCATACAAAAGTCACCTGCCAAAATCGCAAATAATGCTTGATACTTAGCATTATTTAGTAAGTGTGACCAAGACTTAGTAAATATAATAAGATTCAGATTTAAATAAATTGCCCGGTTTATGTGAACGGATGGAGATTTAATATGAACAAGAACTTACAGAAATTTCTCACGGTAGTAGGTGTAGTGGCAGCCATAGTGCTTCTTTGCGTTTTGCTGTCATTAAGAAAGGCAGACAGCTTCCAGGAAAAGTATGCGGGTACCGATTTTACGAAAGAGATCATCGGTCTTGAACATACCGGAACCTACAACGGATACTTAAACAGTCATGCCGATGCGGTCAATCCTTCCAAAGATGTCGAAGTCGATCTTTTTAAATATGAAGTCGAAGGAGAAGGAAGCGCAAAGGTTGAGACCGATTATGAAGGTGAGAGCAAGGTTCTTTATACGGAAGAAGAGTCTTTGGTCACCTGGACCGTCAACATTCCGGAGACAGGCTTTTATAATGTATATCTTGAATATCTCATTCCCGAATCCCGAGGTGTTGCGGCAGAAAGAGCTTTCTATATAAACGGAGAGCTTCCTTTTGATAACGCATTGAATCTTTCTTTTGCACGTATCTGGACAGACGGCGGCAACAAGAGAGTGGACAATCAGGGCAATGAAATAAGACCCAGCCAGGTCGAATATTTTGACTGGCAGTCTTCTTATCTTAAAGACAAATTGGGCTACGAGGTCGAGCCCTACAAATTCTATTTCGAAAAGGGCCCGAACGAGATCGCTCTTGAAGCGACCAACGAGCCCATGGTTCTTAAGTCCGTTACGATCAAAGCCGTTACGGAAATTCCAAGCTACGATGAATATAAGACAGGTGTTCCGTCCGCAAACGGCGGCGCCGATTATCTTACCGTGATCCAGGGTGAAGAATCCACCTATCGTTCGGAATCATCACTTTATGCCAAATATGACAGATCGTCACCCACCACACAGCCCAGCAGCGTTATGCACACAGTGCTTAATTATACGGGCGGCGACCCCTGGAAGAATTCGGGTCAGTGGATAGAATGGGATTTTGAAGTTCCCGCAGACGGTTATTACAACATTATGGTAAAAGGACGCCAGAATTATCAGCGAGGCGCCGTATCCAGCCGTGCGGTCTATATTGACGGCGAGATCCCTTTTAAGGAGATGAGCGAAGTTGCATTTGCATATTCCAATGACTGGGAATGCAAGACGATCTCTGATGAAAACGGAACCCCTTACAGTGTATTCCTTACAGCCGGAAAGCATACCATCCGTCTTGAGAATACTTTGGGCGGCGTGGGCGCAATCCTTTCCGATCTTGAAGATTCCACATTCAGACTTAACCAGATATACAGAAAACTCCTTGTGCTTACGGGTGCCAACCCCGATAAGTACAGAGATTATAAGATCAACTCCGATTATCCCGAGATCATCGATGCAATGGAGATGGAAGAGAAGCGTCTTTATAAGATAGTTGATGATATGACATTGTTCTCGGGACAGAAATCCGATCAGATAGCAAGCGCGCAGACCGTTGCGGTACAGCTTGAGAGATTCGTAAGAAGACCCCAGAAGATCACGACGGAGTTCACCACTTTCAAGGACAATATTACGGCGTTAGGTACGGCGCAGCTCAACATGAGCGAGACCAAACTCGATATCGATTACATTACCGTATTCGGTACCGACACCAAGCCCGCAAAAGATAAAACAAACTTCTTCGGAAAAGCATGGTACGAGATCAGATCGTTCTTCGCTTCGTTTGTTGTCGACTACAATGCGGTCGGCGACGTATACGAGACAGAAGGCGACGATGAAGTATTAAAGGTCTGGGTTCTTACCGGACGTGATCAGGTAACCATCCTTAAGGCCATGATCGATGAGGAATTCATTCCGCAGTCGGGCATCAAGGTCAATGCCGAAGTTATCGCGCAGGATGCGCTTCTCAACGCGGTACTTGCAGGCCGGGGTCCCAATGTCGTTCTTTCGGTCGGTGCGGACCAGCCTGTCAACTACGCATTAAGACATGCTTCGGAAGACCTTACGCAGTTTGAAGGATGGGAGGAAGTATTCTCGCATTATTCCGAAAGTTCTTACGAACAGTACAGACTTGACGGACACATATACGGTCTTCCCGAGACACAGACCTTCAACGTTATGTTCTACAGGAAAGACGTTCTTGACGAACTTGAACTTGAAGTTCCCAACACATGGGATGAACTTATAGAATTATTGCCCACTATCCAGGGTAACAACTTAACGGTAGGTATTCCCACCGCAGCAGGTGCCAGCAACGCAGGTGCCGCATCAACACAGACCATGTCGAACATTCCCGACCTTTCAATGTACTTCTCGCTACTGTATCAGTACGGCGGAGATATGTACAATGAAGCGGGCACACATACAACGGTAGATACCGAAGCCGGTGTTGCGGCATTCGATGATTACGTAACATATTTTAACGATTACGGTCTTCCTGTTATATACGATGCGGTAAGCCGTTTCCGTTCCGGCGAGATGCCGATAGTTATCGGACCTTACTCCATGTACAACACACTTATGGTTTCAGCACCCGAGATCAGAGGCCTTTGGGACTTCACATTGATCCCCGGTACCGTATATACCGATGAGAACGGTGAAGAATATATTGACCGTTCGGACTTCATAACCGGAAGTGCCACGATGATGATCGCTTCCGACGATGACAGCATCAAGCAGAAGTCATGGGAGTTCATGAAGTGGTGGGCACAGCCCGATACACAGATCAGGTTCGGCAGAGAGATCGAAGCACTCCTTGGCTCTTCGGCACGATATGCGACCGCAAACCGTGACGCATTCTCAAGCTTAAGCTGGAGCAGTGCGGACATCAAGGTACTTAACGAACAGTGGGATTCCACGGTAGGGATCAGAGAAGTACCCGGCGGATACTACACGGGACGTCATATTTCGAACGCGATCAGAAAGTGTATAAACGAAAAGGACGATTCGCGTGAGACTATCATAGATTACTCTATCAAGATAGATGAAGAGATTCTAAAGAAACGTACAGAATTCGGCATGAGTACCGATTAACCTAAGGAGCAGACCGATGGCAGAATTTTTTCAAAAGTACATCAAACTCAGAAAACATAACATAACGGTCGCATGGAAAAAGGCAAAGAGAAGCAAGATGTGTTATCTGTTCCTCGCGCCGTACGCGATACTGTTTACAATGTTCTTTGTTTTCCCTGTAGTAGCGTCGATCTATTTTTCGTTTACCTACTACAACATACTTGAAAGCCCCAGATTTTTGGGCCTTACAAACTACATTAACCTGATACTTCAGGATGATATCTTCCTGATCGGTTTGAAGAATACGTTGATGATAGCCATCATAACGGGACCGCTCGGATATATACTTTCTTTCCTGTTTGCATGGCTCATAAATGAGCTTCCCAGATGGATCAGATCGGTTGCGGTCATCATATTCTACGCACCGAGTATCGCGGGTAACTGTTACATAATCTTCTCGATCTTCTTCAGAGGAGATGCTTACGGACATGTTAATGCGCTGCTGATGAACATAGGTATAATCGATACGCCTATCCTCTGGCTCATCAATCCCGTATACATGCTTCCGATCTGTATGATCGTTATCCTCTGGATGAGTCTCGGAACCGGATTCCTTTCTTTCGTTGCCGGACTTCAGGGTATTGACGGTTCGCAGTACGAGGCCGGTTATATGGACGGTATCAAGAACCGTTGGCAGGAGCTTTGGTACATCACCCTTCCCAACATGAAGCCCATGCTTTTGTTCGGTGCGGTCATGACCATTACGACTTCATTCGGCGTCTGCGATGTTACGATGGCCCTTTGCGGTTATCCAAGTACCGACTATGCGGCACGTACGATAGTAACTCACTTGTTTGACTACGGTTTCTCAAGATTTGAAATGGGTTATGCATGTGCCATAGCAACAATTTTGTTCTTGATGATGATCTTATGTAATAAAGCAGTTCAGAGTCTGTTAAGAAGAGTAGGAACCTGATATGAGTAGAAAAAGAAAAGAAAAACCGGTTATCGAAAAAGAATATAAGAAACCGGTGATCAAAAGAAGAAAACCCAACCGCTCGATCGCGGGCGATGTTGTACTTTACATATTCCTTATTCTGATGGCTTACATCATGGCTTTCCCGATTATCTTCACGGTCAGCAATTCACTTAAGCCTTTGGACGAGTTGTTTAAATTCCCTCCGAGGATATATGCACAGCATCCCACGCTGGACAATTATGCCGATCTGTTTGTAAATATGGGCAAGTCCACCGTTACCTTCTCAAGATACCTCTTCAATACGGTATTCATTACATTTGTAGGTACGCTCGGACACCTTATAATCGCATCCATGGCAGCTTTCGTGCTTGCAAAGTATGAATTCCCCGGCGGAAACGGTTTCTTCAAACTTGCGACCACAGCCCTTATGTTTACGGGATATGTTACACAGATCCCCAACTATCTTATCTTAAACAAGCTTGGCTGGATCGATACATACTGGGCGATCATAATACCCGCATTCGCTTCCCCGATGGGCTTGTTCCTTATGAAACAGTTCATGGAAGGTCTTCCGACGGCGCTTATCGAAGCCGCCAAGATAGACGGTGCGAATGAATGGAAGGTATTCGCAAATATAGTTATGCCGAATGTTAAGCCTGCATGGATGACCCTTATCATCTTCTCTGTTCAGGGTCTTTGGAACAACAGAGCTTCAACATACATTTATTCCGAAGCAAAGAAGACGCTTGTTTATGCACTTCAGCAGATCCAGGCCGGCGGTATCGCCAGAGCCGGACAGAGTGCGGCGGTCATGGTTGTCGTTATGATCGTTCCGATAGCTATATTCATTTTCTCGGAGAGCCAGATACTTGAGACTATGGCAAGCTCCGGATTAAAAGACTGATGAGACGAGGTTTGGTATGAGAAAGACTATTGCAAGGCTCACGGCTGTTGCTTTATGCGCCGTCATTGTTGCATGTACACCGATCACGGCGGAAGCAAAAGAAAGAAGTTATACCTATAATTACGATTACTGGGGAGATGTTCAGGATTCCCCCGACCTTTATTCGGTATGTAAG
The DNA here is from genome assembly GCA_016283275.1 of Lachnospiraceae bacterium. Taxonomy (GTDB): domain Bacteria; phylum Bacillota; class Clostridia; order Lachnospirales; family Lachnospiraceae; genus UBA1258. The sequence goes on along the minus strand of JAEEMP010000039.1, from coordinate 23,246 downwards.
GTATTCACTTCTTCCGATCTTAAACTTGAAAAAAAGCTTGCTAACCCTCAGGGACTTTATGTTCATGATAATTCGGTATTTATCTGCGATACAGGTAACAACCGTATCATCGAGCTTGAGAGAACCGCAAGAGAATCTCTTACGGTTAAGAATATTATCGAGGAAGTAAAGGGAGCTCCGGATGTAAATACACTTTCGGGTCCCACCGATATCGCTATTTCGGCAGAAGGTAATATTTTCATAGCCGACAAGGGCAACTCAAGAATTCTTAAACTTGATAAGGATTTAAACTTTATCATGCAGTTTACGAAGCCTTCGGACAATACGCTGGATCCCAAGGTGCCTTTTGCTCCCAACAAGCTGGTCGTTGATACGGCAGAGCGTGTTTATTGTATAGCAACAGGTATCAACAAAGGTCTTATCAAATATGAGGCGGACGGAGAATTTTCGGGTTTCGTCGGAGCTACCCCCGCATCATATGACTTTGTACAGTTTATCTGGAAAAAGATCGCTTCTCAGGAACAGCTTGCAAAGATGGAAGCATTTGTTCCCACAGAGTACGACAATATATACATGGACGGTGACGGATTTATATATGCCTGCACAGGTTCCGTTGCAGAAGAGGATCTTAAGAGCGGAAAGGTTGATGCCGTCCGCCAGTTAAACCTTCTCGGCAACGATATCCTTGTAAGAAACGGTGTTTATTATGACGGTAAATTCCCTGTATACGGCGACCTTTATATGGGTTCGGGCGGAGGATATTCCGGTCCCTCATATTTCTCGGATGTAACCTGTTTTGAGAATGACATTTATGTATGTCTGGATAAGAACAGAGGGCGTCTTTTCTCATACGACGATCAGGGAAAGATGGTGTTTATCTGCGGCGGTAACGGTAACATGGACGGTTACTTCAGAAAGCCCATAGGTCTCGATCATATGGGATACGATCTTTTTGTACTCGACCAGCTTGACTGCGCTATCACGATGTTTACCCAGACGGATTTCGGTGCCAAGGTATTTGAGGCAATGGATCTTTTCGATGAAGGTAAATATGAGGAATCCCAGGCGGTATGGGAAAAGGTTATCGAAATGAACGGCAACTACGATCTTGCATACATCGGTATCGGTCGTTCGTATTTAAGACAGAAAGATTACAAGACCGCTATGGAATACTTTGAACTTAAGTATGATGCGGACAATTATTCGAAAGCATATCGACAGTATCGAAAGATATGGGTCGAAGAACATATAGTTCCTATTGTGATCGTTATCCTGCTCTTATTCCTTGTGCCTCTCGGAATAGGAAAGTATAAATCGATCAAATATGAATTTGAGACATCTGATGCTTTTAAATATAACAACTAAGACGGAGAACAAATATGTTTGCTTCCTTGACCAGTAAAGAAAATTGGCAGCGTTATTTAAAAAGCCTTAAATATTCGCTGTATGTAATCACACATCCCATTGACGGTTTCTGGGATCTTACGCATGAAAGGCGCGGTTCTTATGCGGCTGCCAATACAATTTTATTTTTAACGATCCTTGCGAGAATATTATCGCTTCGTTACACAAGCTTTATATTCATACAGGTTTATTGGGAAGAACTGAATATTCTCACGTATATTTTGAGTATCCTGTTTCCTCTTGCACTTTTTGTGATCGGTAACTGGGCGCTTACGACATTGTTTGACGGTAAAGGTCGTCTCGGGCAGGTATATATTGCAACCTGCTATGCACTTACTCCTTATCCGCTCATCCACTTCCCGCTTATGATATTCAGTAATTTTATCACGGTGGATGAAGCCGAGTTTTATTCGACAATGGCCATGATAGCTCTTATCTGGATAGCTTTTATCGGTATCTTCGGTATGAGTCAGGTTCACGAATATTCATTCGGTAAAAATATTCTTTTCATGGTGGCAACGGTTTTCGCCATGCTTGTCATGATATTCATATTAATGCTTTTCTTCAGTATGGTTTCCCAGGGTGTTGCATATTTCATATCCCTCGGCAAGGAAATGCTGTACCGAATGTAGTTTTTATCCTTAAGTAAAATAAACGGGAGCAATTATGAGCAGATTAAATCCTATAAGTGAAGAGAGAAAAAGGGAAATAAAGAACGCGGTCATAAAAGAGCTTAAATCTCTTATATTTCCTACCATAGTCCTTCTATTGATAGCCGGTGTCGTATTTTTTGTTATGACATATCAAAAGATCAAGGTCGAAGAAGAGCCTATACAGCCCGAGGCATATGACGGTGACGGCAAGGAAGTCGTTCTTGAAAATGACAGTCTTAAATTTGTTTTGGATCCCGCGACCACAAACTTTACGGTCACGGTCAAGAGTTCGGGAAAGGTCTGGAGTTCCTATGCGGTAGGCGGCATTGACGATTCCGCAGCGATCAATGAGGAAAAGAACAAACTTAATTCTTCGTTCATACTGACTTACGGAACCGATGCGGGTCTTGATACATCATATGATTCATATTATTTCAGTTCTTTAAATCAGATATTCAACATAGTGACCGAAGGCGATTCCGTACGAGTTGATTATTCGCTCGGTAAAGTGGCCAAAGAGTTTGTGATCCCTCCGGTAATAAGTGTGGAAAGACTTACGGAACTTACAAGCACGATGTCCGTTACGGATTCCGAAAACGTTAAACAGTTCTATAAAAAATATGATATCAACAACTTAAGTAAAAAAGATGCCAAGAACAAGGATGAGCTTATTGCCAATTATCCTATTCTTGAGACACAGCCCATGTATATACTTCGTGACGGTCTTAAGGATACGGCAAAGAAGTCACTTGAAAAGCAGTTTGAAGCAGCAGGTTACACTTATGAGGAGTATCTTGCCGACAAAGAACTTAACATGAAGGAAGCGTCAAACGATAATCCCGTTTTCAAGGCTTCGGTCATATACAAGCTTGACGGAGACGATCTTCTGGTTGAAGTTCCCATGTCATCGCTTGAAGGCAAAGAAGAGTATCCCATATATACGATCAATATACTTCCTTACTTCGGATCCGGCAGTACATCGGATGAGGGTTACATGCTTGTGCCCGAAGGCGGAGGTTCGATCATAAACTTTAACAACGGTCGTACATCACAGAGTGTTTATTACGCAAACCTTTACGGCTGGGATATGGCGCTTGAGAGGGAAGCTGTGGTACATAACACACTTGCAAGTATGAATGTATACGGTATATCGGACTATAAAGATTCATTTATCTGTATTCTTGAAGATGGTTCGTCATATGCTTCCATTCAGGCCGATATAAGCGGAAAGACTTCAAGTTACAACTATGTAACGGCTGTATATTCCATCAAGCCGCGTGAAAAATACGATCTCGGTTCCGCAGCAAATACGGATATGTATGTATATCTTCCGGAACTGCCCGATGAAAGTATCGTAAAGAGATACAGTTTTATCGATTCGGGAAGTTATGTGGATATGGCAAAAGACTACAGGTCCTATCTTATCGATAAGTATCCCGGATATTTTACCGAGAATGACGATGCTTCAACACCGGTTGCGGTAGAAGTCGTAGGCGCGGTCGATAAGGTTAAGCAGATAATGGGTATTCCCGTTTCAAGACCGCTTGCACTTACCACATACGATGAAGCTTCAGAGCTTATTACGGAGCTGACCGATGGCGGTATCGACAATCTTTCCGTTAAATATACGGGCTGGTGCAACGGCGGTGTGAGACAGAAATATTTAAAACACATACATACGATCGGAGCACTCGGAAGCAAGAGAGATCTAAAAGATCTGTCGGCTCTGGCTGCAAACCTCGGCGTGGACTTATATCTTGACGGTATTACCGAGTATGAGTTTGAAAGCAATATTTTCCACGGTTTCTTCTCTTACAGGGATGCGGCAAAGTTCCTTTCAAGGAAACGTGCGGAACTTTATGAATACAGTGCCGTAACATATTCGGCAAGAGAGGGTCTTGACAGCTACTTCCTTTTACACGGGGACACCATAATAAAGATGGCCGAGAACCTCGTGGAAGAGACCAAAGATTATAACACCGGAGTTTCCTTCCAGGATATAGGACACGATCTTTCGTCGGATTTTTACAGAAAAGATTACACCAGCCGCGACGAAGCCATGAATATGCAGGTCGATCTTCTTAAAAGAGTCAAAGACAGCGGCCAGAAGATAATGATCAACGACGGCAATGCATATGCACTTCCTTATGCCGATATGATCACAAATATGGATCTTCGCGGAAGCGAATACACGATCATTGATTATTGTGTTCCTTTCTACCAGATAGCTGTTCACGGTTATGTGGATTACACAGGTTTCCCGATCAATACCTGCGGTAATGAGGAAGAGGCAGTGCTTTACGCAGCCGAGTACGGTGCCGGTCTTTCGTTCTCGCTTATGAAGGAGTCGCCGTTTACTCTTCAGAAGACACTGTATACGGAATATTACGCTTCGGATTACAGTGCATGGTCAGACGAACTCTTTGCAATTTATCAAAGATATGATTCGGAACTCGGACATACATTCAATCAGACTATAGAAGATCACCGGATCATCACCGATGATGTTTCGGTCACAACATATGAAGACGGTACAAAGGTATACGTTAATTACGGTTTCGGAGAATATTCCGACGGTGGAGTAAAAGTTCCTGCAAGAGATTATCTTGTAGTCAGATAACAAAGAATTGATTTGAAAGGTCAGTTGATATGAAGAAACAAAAAAACAAATTGGCGGGTCTTCAGAAAAGAAAAGCGATAGCGGGATATCTGTTCATATTGCCGTTCATATTAGGCTTCCTGCTTTTTATGGTCAAGCCCATGCTGGATTCGCTTCAGATGAGTTTCAGTCTGGTAACATTAAGCCCGGGTTCCGTTGCAAAACAGTGGATCGGAATTGAGAACTACCGTGTCGCATTCCGTGTGGATCCCGACTATTCGCAGAATCTGGTTAACGAATTGTCCAGAATGATACTTTATTCGATCGGTATCATAGTATTCAGTTTCTTTGTGGCACTGATACTTAATCAGGACTTTAAAGGAAGAGGTCTTGTAAGAGCCATATTCTTCCTCCCCGTTATATTATCGTCAGGTGTTATGCTCGGTCTTGAAGAGAACAACTACCTTATGGCAATGATCTCGCAGACGGTTGAGACCACAACACAGAATATAAGTGTCACGGGAGCATTGCAGACGATACTTCGTACTGCCGGTGTAGGTACAAGGGCATACGAATGGGTATTCGAGATCATAGACAATATTTACGATATCGCTGTTGCATCCGGTATTCAGATCATCATATTCTTATCGGGTCTTCAGACCATACCGAAGAGTATGTATGAAGCAGCCGATATCGAAGGATGTACAAGCTGGGAAAGTTTATGGAAGATCACTTTCCCGATGATCAGTTCAATCTTCCTTGTAAACTGGATTTATACGGTTGTTGATTTCTGTATGAGATCCGATAACGACGTTATGGATAAGATACAGACAGTTATGGTCGTAATGCTTGATTATGGCCCCGCTTCGGCGATGTCGTGGGCATACTTCTTGATCGTGACCGCATTTATCGGTATTACTTCATTCTTTATCTCCAAGGGGGTATACTACAATGACTAAGGCTAAAGCAAAAGAACTGCTTAAGACTCAAAAGTATGGTTCCTATTGGGAAAGAAACAGAGCTTCGGGCGGTTATCTTTTTAAGAAAGATGTCATGAACTTCTTTGTGAAGGTGTGCAGATTCGTGCTTCTGTTCGGTATGTGTTTCCTGATACTTCAGCCCATACTCAATAAGATATCCGTAAGTTTTATGGAAGAATCGGATCTTTACAATCCAATAGTCGTATCCATACCTACAAAATTTACGGCAGAGAATTACATTATGGCCGCAAACATCATGCAATACGGCAAAGGACTTAAGAATTCAACCATCATTTCTCTTACGATAGCGATCCTTCAGACCGCTATGTGTACCATAGTAGGTTATGGGTTCGCGAGATTTAAGTTCCCGCTTAAGAAAATGTGGTTTGCATTTGTGCTTGCACTTATCATTATTCCGCCTCAGGCATTTTCAAGTTCTCTCTATCTTCACTTCAGATACTGGGATTTCCTTGGGATCGTAAGAGCGATCAAAGGAGAGGGATTGAACCTTCGAGGAAGTGTTCTTCCTTATTACCTTATGAGTGCAGGTTGTATGGGCCTTAAGAACGGACTTTATATATATCTTGTAAGACAGTTCTTCAGAAACATCCCCGTCGACCTCGAAGAGGCTGCATATGTGGACGGATGCGGTATGTTCAAAACATTTACGCGTATCATGCTTCCGCAGTCGAAACCGATCATTACCTCATGTTTCCTGTTTGCTCTTGTATGGCAGTGGACGGACGGATTTTATTCAAAGCTTTTCCTTGGCGGAAAAGTGCTTGTAAGTACATCCCTTGCAAACGTAGTCGATGCCCTCGGTGTTTATGTTGCCCGTCAGCAGGGTGCGGTAAATGAGCAGGTAAGCGTATCGACCCAGTTATCAAACTGTATCCTTTCAACAGGTACATTACTCATAATCATGCCTATTCTTCTGGTTTATCTGTTCGCTCAGAAGGCATTTGTCGAGAGTATTGCGAGTACCGGTATCAAGATGTGATACTTTTTGCCACTATTTGGGTACAGTAATCGCAATAAATGAGAAGTTTTGTAACAATTTTTGAGATATTATGTTAATAGTTTGTAAAGCGCATAGTGTTTTGAAGCCCGGAAAGCATTAATTCAAAATGCGTGTGATTTATAAATATGGCGATTATGCCGGCTAAAAAGGAGGAAATATTATTATGAGAAGAGCTATGACAAAGAAGGTTCTTGCAGCTTCTATGGCAGTAGCAATGACCATGAGCATCGCAGCTTGTGGTGATCAGCCCGCAGCTTCTACTTCTACCGAGCCTGCCGCTTCCGCATCAGATGAGACTTCTGTTGTTGAGAGCACCGAGCCCTCAGTAGAGGATGAAGTAAGCAAGTACACAGTATTAACCGATCCCGCAACAGGTGAAGCTTATGACCTTGGCGGTGTTACGGTTACGATCCGTGACTGGTTTACACCCGATAACTTTGAGAATCCTTCAGATCCTCAGACAGATTACGAGGAAGCTCGTGACGAGTATCGTGAATGGATCCAGGAGACCTACAACTTCAAGGTACACACAGTAACAATGGGTGACTGGGGTTCAGGTGCTCAGGATTTCGTTGATTACGTTAACGCAGGCGGAGATGATGAGAACTACGTTTGGACAATCCATTCAGGCGATGCTACACTTCTTTCCGCAGCACAGACAGGTCTTTGCTATGACCTTTCTACACTTGATTGTCTTGACTTCAACGATGCTAAGTATGTAGCAAACGGATGTCATAAGTTATATTCCATTAACGGCGGTATCTTCGGTATGCATGCAGGTCCTGCAGAACCCAGAACCGGTATTTACTTTAACAAGAGACTTCTTACCGAAGCAGGTGTTGATCCCGACAGCATTTATGATATGCAGGCTAATGACACTTGGACATGGGAAGAGTTTGAAAAGATCCTTGCACAGGTTCAGCGTGATACAGATAACGACGGTACTATCGATATCTGGGGTATAGCTGTTAACGAAGGTGTTGGTACATCTGCAGCTGTATTCTCAAACGGTGGTAAGTATGTTGGTCAGGATGCTGACGGCAAGTACACATATGAAATCGAATCTCCCGAGACAGTTGAAGCTCTTGAGTGGATTCTTGGTATCTACCAGAAGTATGACTGGAATGGTCCTGTAGCTGAAGACGGCACAGCTCCTTCATGGGATTACTATCAGGGACAGTTCCAGAACGGTGGTGCTGCATTCTGTATCGATCAGCAGTACTGCGCTACACCCGGCAACCTCTTCGCAGATATGGAAGACGAACTTGGTTTCGCTATGTTCCCGAAGGGACCTAAGGGCAGCCTCATCCAGACAGCTCAGGATAACGTTTATGTAATCCCCGGCTGCTATGATGCAGATAAGGCTTGGAAGTGCGCATTCGCATTCGATACCTGGAATGAACTTGTTCCCGGTTACGAAGATTACAATCCTTTCGTTAACACAACACGTACCGGTAACTTCGACGAGAGAGCATGTACCGAGACAGTTCCGCTTATGGGTGCAAACTCCACTATCGAATTACAGAACTTAATTCCTAACAACGGCGATTTCATGAATGGTCCTTTCCTTTGGGCTATCGGTCCTGATACCACACAGACGATCTCCGAGATCCTTGATGGTGTTAGAGATATTGCTAAGAATTACATTGACGAAGCTAACGCTGGAAACTAAGTTTCGACATTAACTGAATAATTGATAAAGACAGGCAGTGTTTTCCGGGCACTGCCTGTTTTTTTTACTTAACAGGAAATTTCTTCGAAATTACCTGTTTAATGGCAAGTATTGCCTTTAAAAAAAGCAAGATATAATAGGAAAGATTGACGGTTACGATATAATATTCTTTATAGTGTTTAGGAGAATATATATGAAATCTAAAGTTTTATGTGGGTTAATGGTCATATCGCTTTTTGCTACATGCGTATCTTCCTGCGGAAAAGTCGATGAAGATCATACCGTGGTTGTGGATTCCGAGGAGGCTGTAATATCTTACAGTCTCGTTACCGCGCAGATCGATGATGTCATTCTTACACAGAATATCGATTGCAGATACAAACAGACCAACGACCAGGAGGTTTCTTTTGACGTTACCGGAAAGTATGTTGATAAGGTATACGTTCACGAGGGCGATGATGTCAAAAAGGGAGATCTTTTGTGCGAACTTTCCTCCGCTTCGCTTGAGGAAGAGATCGAAAGACTTACTTATCAGATCAAAAGAAATGAGCTCTTATTAAGCTATACTGAAATGGATGAGGCACTGGATATCCAGGATGTCTGGGTATCGGGTTTTGGCGATGCGGACACCGTTAAGGGAATTCAGGACAGATACGCAAGACAGAGAGTTCTTTTAAATGACAGCCTTGAGTTTGACAGGGAAGAGCTTGCCATTAAGAAGAAGGAACTTGCGGGAAGCCGTCTTTATGCCAAGATGGACGGAAAAGTCTATAAGCTCAAGACAAACCTTGAAGGTTCCACTACCAAAGAAGGTACCGTTATCATGACTATAGTCGATAACTCAAACTGTCTTTTCACGGTGGAAGGCACCGAGTACAAGGATCTTTTTAAAGAAGGTCAGCAGGTGAATATGAAAGTAAGTTATTCTTCCGCTTCGGGAGATTACATTCTTCTTCCTTACGAAATGGACAAATGGGAAGAAAATATGCTTTTTGAAGTATTTACGGGTCCCGATAACGCATCGCCCGAGGTGGGCACGATGGGTACGATAAACGTTCCCGTTGAATCGAGATCGCAGGTTCTTTCAATCCCCAACGATGTTCTGCATATTGCAGGCGATAAGGCATATGTTTATACACTTTCGGCCGATAATAACCGTGAGATCAGATACGTTGAGGTCGGATTAAAGGGTGATGAGAGAGTCGAAATATTGAGCGGACTTTCTGAGGGTGAAAAGGTAGTTAAGAAATGAGAATAAAAAGATTATTATGTTTGACAATTGCATCCGTGCTTATTATGGGATCATTTGCCGCATGCGGTTCAAGTGATGAGTCCGAAACGGAAGTTGAACTCGTGGAACCTGTCGGAGTTACGGCTGATTATGCCGTAGTCACAAGACGCGACCTTGTAAAGTCAAAGGTCCTTTCAGGAAAAGTGGTGCCGAAGACGGTCGAAACACACTTTCCCACAAATCAGCAGTTTAAATCTTTTGCAAAATTACCGGGTGCCGAGGTTAAAGCCGGTGATGCGGTCATGTATGCCTCCACGGAAGCTATCGATAAGCAGATAGAAGACATGGAAAAGCATATTTCCGAAGCGCTTGAGAATTACAGTGAAGCCATAGCCGATTACAACAAGACCCTTGCGGAGGCAAAGTTTGATGTTGATTATTACGGTCAGATCGTGCAAAACTTTGAAAAAATGACTGATGCGGAAAAGGCGAGCTACGGCGGAATGGGCTATGATGCCGAGTATGCGAAGTATACCGGAAGATATCAGAATGCTGTAGCCAGAAAAGAAAGATGCGAACAGGATATCAAAGAGAAAACCGAACTCTATGAACTTGACTCGGATTTTGACAAAAAGACGCTAAAAAGACTTCGTGCAAAGAGAAACGATGTAATAGCATCCGCGCCCATAAGCGGGAAGGTTGTCGCGATCAATTATTTTGACGAGACTTCCTATATAAGCAAAGACATTTCCGTTGCGGCGGTCGGTGATTTCAATAATCTGGAAGTGAAGACCGAGATGATATATCAAAGCGAGGTCAAAAAGGCTGTAGATGTATATGCCATAGTCAACGGAGTAAGATACGATACCATGTATAAGGAACTGACCGTTGAAGAAAAAGAAGCGGCAGCAGAACAGACGGAGAGTTTTTCGACGTTTCTTATCTCGGATCCCGAAAAGACGGTCAAAGCAGGTGATTATGCCGCGATCGTTCTTGTGACGGATAAACGGGATGATGTGTTATCAGTTCCGAAAGATGCAATAAATACCGATGCCGACGGGGCATTCGTATATGTATTTGACGGAGAAAAGACAAATTATACTCCCGTAAAGATCGGACTTAATTCCGGTCTGTATACCGAGATAGTATCCGGCTTAAATGAGGGAGACAAGGTCGTCTCGGAGTTTAAGGTTGAAAAATCATCAAAAACTTCGACACTTTCAAGAGGAAAGATCACATCCAATTACAAGGGTAACGGTTATCTTTATTATTCCAAGGTTGAGTGGATCAAAAACCCCGTTGAATACGGTACGACTTATATAGATGAGCTTAAAGTACACCGCTACGAGCGTGTTGAAAAAGGCCAGGAAATAGCTGTCATAAGAGTTAAGGCCAATGATGTCGATATAAGGCGTAATGAAAGAACGCTTCAAAGAGCTAAAGAAGATCTTGCCGAACTTGAAAAGAACAATGAGAACGACAGGAACAAAAAGCAGATAAAGAATCAGAATGAGTATATAAAGGAACTTGAAGAGAAACTGTCCGATATGAAGAAAGATAAGGTAAGGACTACCGTCGTGGCACCTTACAGCGGTATCATCACGGATATCATTACTTTCGAGGAAGGCGATATTCTTCAGAAGGACGGACGTGTTGCCCAGATATCTTCCGAAACAGACTGCTTTGTGGTAGTCGAAGATACGAGCGGACAGCTTTCATGCGGGAATAAAGCCGACATTGCTTACACGGATGCCGATAACCGGAAGGTTCAGGTTGTCGGAGAAGTTGTTACGGTCGCACCGTGTGCACTGTCAAAAAATCTTACAACGAATTATTCATTGATACAGTGTTCGCCCGATGATATGGCCGCCATGGCAGAGACCAACAGAGGTGCGGACGGTTGGTGGTCCAGAACCCAGTTTGGCGTGAGCGCGGAAGTACGCTCGATGGACAATGTGATCCTGATACCCAGGAGTGCAGTTAAATTCGAGGGCGGAGTAACGTACGTAAAGGTTTTGGATGAGAATGGAAATCCCGATTACTTAAGCTTTATAGCGGGAGGATCGGATAATAATAATTATTGGGTGGCTGAAGGTCTTACCGAAGGAATGACGATATGTTTGGAATAATGTTACAAAAAATGTGGCATAAGAAATGGATGAATATATGCCTTTTGCTGGGCTGTATTCTCCTTACCGCGACGGTGGTGAGTTTTCCCATTTACCGTACCGCGGCTTATGACAGAATGTTGATCGATCAATTTGATGATTATACCGTGTCGGAGGGGCGCTGGCCGACTCTTGTCATGGGTGCGGCATCCGTCAAAAAGGAAAGAGGCGGCGCCACGATCAAAAAGATGGATGAGTTTGCGGCATATATATATGAAACTCTTGATGTTGATGAGTTCAGTACATTTAATTATTTGAATCTTACCGCCGCAACAATGAGTTCGGATACAAAAAGAAGCGATGCCAAAGAGCTTTCTGTTAAGCTTTCTGCTATAGACGATCTTGATAAGAACAGCAAACTTTTGACCGGCGAAATGTATTCCGAATCCGGCATGACCGAAGACGGTGCGATCGAATGCGTGGTGAGCCAGTCATGTCTTGTTGACAGAAGACTTCTTGTGAATGAATATTTCACTTTTGATAATCTTCGTTTTGCGGACGGAACACCTTTAAGGGTATATATAAAGGGTGTTTTTGATGCATCCGACGATTCGGGCTATTTCTGGTACATAAAACCCGAGAGATTAAACGATTCGTTGCTTTGTAATCCGAAGACCTTCAGAGAATGTTTTACAGGCGACAATGCCGTAAAGTTTTCTTTGAATGCTTCAAGCACAGCAATGTTTGATTACAATAATCTTACTTCTTTTGATGTCGAACGTATTGAAAAGGCTACGGAATATCTTCTCGAAGAAAGCGGCTATAAGAGCGTTTTGAGAAAGCCTGTGTATACATCCGTTCTCGACGATTACGATATCCGTGTTAAAAGAATATCGGCAACTCTTTTGATCTTACAGGTTCCGGTCCTTGCGATGCTGGCAACCTTCCTTTTGATGATCTCAAGCCAGATGTACGAGATGGAGAAAAATGAGATCTCGGTCATAAAGAGCCGAGGAAGTTCGCGTGCACAGATCATAAGACTTTACTTTTATCAGGGACTTTTCATTACCGTTACGGGCGGGATAATAGGACTTCCGCTCGGTGCAATGATAGCAAGGCTTCTCGGATCGACGCGGAATTTCCTTCAGTTTGATTTTAACAGGGCTTTGGATGTTTCATATACAAAAGAGACCTTTATATATCTTGCCGGCGCAATTCTTGTATCTCTTTTAAGTATTACGATCCCTTCGATCAAACACAGCAGTGTTACGATCGTAAAACTAAAACAGTCCAAGGCACTAAAAAAGAAGGCATGGTGGGAGAAACTGTTTCTTGATGTCATACTTCTCGGAGCTTCGCTTTACGGTTTCTACAGTTTCAACAAAAACGGCGGAGACCTTTCAAACGCCGTTATGGCCGGTGAAAGTCTGGATCCCCTTCTTTATATAAGTTCATCGCTTTTCATTCTCGGTGCCGGACTTTTCTTTTTACGTATCCAGCCGTACATTGTGAAGCTTATATATACGATAGGAAAGAGCAAATGGGGTCCCGCGAGCTTTGTATCCTTTATGGAGAACATAAAGAACGGACGTAAACAGCAGCTTATCATGCTGTTCCTTATCATGACGATATCACTCGGTATGTATCATGCGACCGTAGCCCGTACCATTCTGCAGAATGCGATCGAGAATACGAAATATCTTTCGGGTACGGATGTCATCATTAAAGAGATCTGGACGCAGATGACAGACAGATACGGCACCCCCACGGGTGATTATATTATGCCGGATTATGCAAAATACAATTCCATGGAAGCGGCTAAAAGCTTCACAAAAGTTATATGCGATACCGGTGCTCATGTAAGAAGCAATCTTTCCAATGAAAATTTCAAGGTTACCGCTATGGGTATCAATACCAAAGAATTCGGTACGATGACCATGGTGGATAAGGGCTTTTTAAAGAAGCATTACTACGAATATCTAAATGACCTTGCGGTCGTGGAAAACGGAGTGCTCGTATCGTCGGCTTTCGGATCGAAACTGGGTTATAAGGTCGGTGATACCGTAAGCTTTTACAATTCACAGAAGAAGTATACTACGGGTACCATCATCGGATTCATAGATTACTTCCCCGGTTTTTCTCCGGTAGCTAACGGACTTAATCCCGACGGTACCGCATACTCCGAGGATAATTATCTTGTGGTCGCGCACTATGATTATCTTATCAATAAGTGGGGCACGACACCCTACGAAGTGTGGATAGAACTTAAAGACGGTTACGATTCGGAAGATGTATATCAATGGATCGATGACAACCATATCCAATTGAGCAAGTATGTAAACAGAGAGGCCAAGATGGATGCAACCTTATCGGATCCTTTGCTTCAGGGTACAAACGGTGTGCTTACGATGGGATTCGTGGTCACGATCATCCTCTGTGCGGTCGGATACCTTATCTATTGGGTAATGTCCATAAGAGAAAGAGAGCTGATCTTCGGTGTACTTCGTGCAACGGGTCTTCACAAGGGAGAGATCTTCCATATGCTCATAAACGAGCAGATATTCTCCGGACTTTTCTCGGTACTTGCGGGCATTGGAATAGGAAAGATCACATCGATCCTCTTTGTTCCGATCCTTCAAAGGGCATATGCTTCGGAAAATCAGGCTTTGCCCATGAAGTTATATACCGTTGCGGCGGATATGTATAAGCTTTACGGTGTGATCGCATTCGTAATGCTTACGGCCATAGCGGTACTCATAGCTATACTTTCCAAGATGAATGTAACCAAGGCACTTAAGTTGGGTGAAGAATAATGGCAGATGAATTGGTAATAAAGGCTGAAGGGATCACAAGGATATTCCCTGTGCCGGGCGGTGAATTTACCGCTCTTAACGGTATAAATGCGGAGGTTCCGAAAGGGACGTTCGCCATACTTAAAGGTCGTTCGGGTTCGGGAAAGACCACGCTTATGAACATTATAGGTACGCTCGACGATCCCACGAAAGGCGTTGTTTATCTTAACGGAAAAGCGATAGAGGGCATGAACGCGAATGAGCGTGAAGAGTTAAGACGTAAGGAAATGGGCTTTGTGTTCCAGTCGGTTTCTTTGATCCCCTCTTTAAATGCCTTTCAGAATGTGGAATTTTCCATGCGCATGGCGGGTATACGTCCGTCAAAAGAACGCGATAAGAGAGTTGAGGAATGCCTAAATCTCGTGGGACTTCATAATCGAATGAACCACATGCCCGCAGAGATGTCGGGTGGTGAGCAGCAGAGAGTTGCGATAGCAAGGTCTCTTGCACACGGCCCGAAGCTTATCCTTGCCGATGAGCCCACGGCGGAGCTTGACTCGGCCATGGCAGCAAAGGTAACAGAGATATTTAAAGAAATGACCAGAAAAGAGGGCATCACCGTACTTATGACCACACACGATGTCGGTCTTATGGATGCCGCAGACATGATAATCGAACTCGAGAACGGGGAGAGAATAAATGGCTGAGAATGATATAATGATTAAGGCCGACGGCCTTGTGAAAATTTATAAGACAAAAGAAACCGAAGTACTTGCACTTCAGGGTCTTGATCTTATCGTCAACAAGGGAGAACTTACCGCGATCATCGGAAATTCCGGAAGCGGAAAATCCACCTTTTTAAACATGATAGGCGGTCTTGACAAGCCCAGCGCCGGTGCCCTTTTGGTGGACGGAAAGAATCTTTTTACGATGTCCGAACACGAGCTTATAGGATATAAGCGTGACACGGTAGGATTTGTGTGGCAGAATAACGGAAGAAACTTACTTCCCTACCTTTCTGCTCTGGAAAACGTAATGCTCCCCATGAGCTTATCTAACACAGGCAAAAAGCATGACAAGGCGATGGAGCTTCTTGAAATGGTAGGTATGGCTCATAAGAAGCACAGCCGCATGAACATGCTTTCCGGCGGTGAACAGCAGAGGATCGCGATAGCGATAGCACTTGCCAATTCACCGAAGCTTCTTTTGGCCGATGAGCCTACGGGAAGTGTCGATCATGCCACAGCAGATTATATCTTTGATGTATTTACCGAACTTAACAGAAACGGACAGACCATCCTTATAGTTACGCATGATATGGCACTTTCCAAGAAGGTTAAGCGAGTCGTTGCGATAAGAGACGGCAAGATAAGTTCCGAGCGTGTACTTAAGGAAGCCTATGCAGACCGGCTTAAGGAAAGCGGAATCGACTGGAGAAACGAAGATACTCAGGAAGAATATGCCGTTTTGGACCGTGCGAACCGTGTGCAGATACCTCACGAGCTTATAGACAGTTTAAAGCTTAAGGATAATAAGGTTACGATCACCATTAAGGACGGGGAGATCATAATAAGAAACCCCGATAAAGAAGAAAAAGAACAGGTAAAAGAACAGGTAAAAGAACAATAAAAGGGAGATTTTAAATGTCAGTAAAAGCCGTAAACCCGATATTACAGGGATTTTACCCGGATCCTTCGGCCATAAGCGTCGGAGAGGATTATTACATTGTCAATTCGTCATTTTCATATTTTCCGGGTCTTCCGATCATGCACAGTACGGATCTTGCACATTGGGAGCAGATAGGAAACGTACTTGACAGAGAGTCCCAGCTCCCGCTTGAAAATGCGGGCCATTCACAGGGACTTTTCGCACCGACCATAAGATACAACGACGGAATCTTTTATGTAATATGCACAAACGTATCCCATGGAGGAAATTTCATAGTAACGGCCGAAGAACCCGAAGGTCCCTGGTCGGAGCCTCATTATATCGACGGAGCGGAAGGTATAGATCCCAGTCTTTTCTTTGATGATGACGGAAAGTGTTATTATATCGGCACACATCCGAATCCCGAAGGCTGTAAGTATGACGGCGACTGGTATATATACATTCAGGAGATCGATATTGAGAATTTTAAGCTTATCGGTGAAAAGCACGATGTATGGAACGGAGCGGTGAAAGGTGTTCACTGGCCCGAGGGACCGCATCTTTATAAGATAGACGACTATTACTATATCATCCATGCGGAAGGAGGCACGGGCCCCCATCACGCCATATGCTGCGCACGATCAAAGACCGTGTTCGGACCTTATGAGAATAACTTCAATAATCCCATATTTACGCACAGACATTTAGGAAAGCGTTATCCGATACAGTATGTGGGCCACGGCGATCTTTTCCTTGCGGCAAACGGCGAATGGTATATGGTAATGCTGGCAGTGCGCCCCACAAAGGGCTATACGACAATGGGACGCGAGACCTTCCTTGCGAAGGTGACTTTCGAAGACGGCTGGCCGCTCGTTAATCCGGGACTCGGTGTTTTATCCGATGAGCTCATCGTAAAACTTGATGAGTTCATACCCGAAGTGATCGAGACAAGTCTTCCGAATGTATCCAAAAAATATGATTTTACACGCATGAAGGAACTCGGGCCCGAGTGGCTTTCACTGAGAAAGTCGTACAAGGATTTTGTTTCTTTTACACAAGACGGCCTGCTTCTTAAATGCGGTACCGATAACCTGACCGAAACGGGCCATCCTTCTTTTATAGCTATAAGACAGGACAGCCATATGTTTGAAGCAAGGGCAACATTTGTGCCTGACAATTTATATCTCGGTGCCCGCGCAGGTATCTGCTACATGCAGAGCAATGACTATCAGTTAAGATTTGAAGTATACGAAAACCGTGCAAGAGTTGTGCTTGTAAAGGGCGGAACGGAAGAAGTCCTTACGGCGTCACCCGCAGATTTAAGCCCTGTTACCCTTATACTTAAAGTCGTGGGTACGAAGGCGTCGTTATTTATCATGAGCGATAAGGGCGTTGAGCCTTTAGTGAGAAATTACAACATTCCCGAACTGTCAACGGAAGTTGCGGGGGGCTTTGTGGGCTGTACCGTCGGGATCTTCGCGACTGACGGTGAAGACAGGGAAGAACCTGTATATGCTGACTTTAAATCTTTCTCGTATGAAAGATTGTTGCCAAAGCCCGACGAAGAGGCGTAAAATTATAGGATACAACGGTGCCGATCGAAAACCGGCACATGCCGGAAAGCGGCTTAAAGCTTTGGGAGGATAATATGGTTAAGGCGAGATTTCATTTACCGGGACTCAGATTTAATTACCCGCTCAATATGATGTGGGTGAGTCTTCTTGACAATAAACCCGAATGGTTCAGAGAGGGAGTGGAAATAGGCTCTTTCTTCGGATGCTTTCCCGTTGCGCTCTGGAACGGCGGAAGGCTTATCCAGCATGATCAGTGTGACCGCGAATTTATCGAGAATGTGGTCAAGAACATAAACGAGCAGGGTATACCCGTAAGATACACTTTTACAAATCCGCTCATTACCGAAGAAGATCTTGACGATCCGTATTGCAACTACTGCATGCAGGTAGCGGATAACGGTATGAACGAGGTCATGGTAATGTCACCGATACTTGAAAAATACCTTCGTGAAAAATATCCCGATTTTGCATATAACAGTTCCACATGTAAGGAACTTAAAAGCGCTGACGATATCAATGCGGAATTTGAAAAGGGCTATAAATATGTGGTCCTTGACTATAACTTAAACAATCATTGGGAATTTTTGGGAAAGCTCACTCATCCCGAAAAGCTTGAGGTGCTCGTCAATACCCTTTGTGAGCCCAACTGCCCGAGACGCGGCGAGCATTACCGCCAGATAGCAAGAGACCAGAGAACGGTCCTTTCAAATCGTACGCTTCCCAAAGAGCAGCAGGTTCCCATCAAGGAATGGGTATGCAAATACGGCGATTATAACTGCGTATGGACCATAAAGGATTATCCTACATTCATAAAACCCGAGGATATCTGGGATAAGTATATTCCCGCGGGTATCAACAATTTTAAGATCGAAGGCCGTACCGCAAACCTGTTTTCACTTGTGGATACCTACTGTTATTTTATGATAAAACCCGAATTTTTCGGTGAAGCAAGGCTTTTCCTTCTTAAGAATCTTCAGGCTTCGCATATCATCAATGTCGCAAGGCCGAAGCCCGCACCGTGGAAGTAAGGAGTAGTTATGGCAAAAGAAGTATACTGGCATCTTCCGGGATTTTATTATTTCTTTTACTTAAATCAGATAATCATAAACCTTATGGAAGAGTATCCCGAGAAGTTTAACGACGGGTATAAAGTCGCAAGCGTCTACGGTACTTTTCCGGGTGCGATATGGAACGGCGGAAGAGCGGTTTTCGGCATTACTTCAAAAGGTGACATGGAGAAGATCGTTTCCACTTATAATAAGCTGAACGTTCCCGTGAGATTTACCTGGACCAATTCCTTACTCACCGAGAAGCATTTAAACGATACATACTGCAATCTCATAATGGATATCGCGAATAACGGTATGAATCAGGTGCTTGTAAACAGTCCCGTCCTTGAGGATTACCTTAAAAAGACCTATCCGGATTTTAAGTATCTTTCAAGCACCACCAAGAGGATCGTCGATCCGGCCGAACTTATGGCTGAGCTTGAAAAGGACTATTATCTGGTAGTTCTTGACTACGATCTTAATCGTGACGAGGAAGTGCTTAAAGCAATTGAACCAAAGGCCGGCAGGATAGAGATCTTAGTAGATGAAGTATGTTTCCCGCACTGTAAAAAGCGCGCCGATCATTACAAAGACGAGTCGCTCATGCAGCTTACTTTCGAGAACGGAACGTTCTTTGACTGTCCAAACAAGAAAGGAAAGCCTTCTTTTTCCGATTGCATGAAAAGACCTCACTTTATAAGTGCCGATGAGGTGGCGTCATATGCAGACCGTGGATTCGTAAACTTTAAGTTAGTGGGAAGAGGACTTCCGCGTGATATGGTGATCGAATCATATCTGTATTATCTGGTGCTTCCGGGAGAACGCGAATATATTAAAGATAAGATATTAAAGACTCTGAACAAAATACTTGGAAAATGATGATAAACGGCGATCCGGGGCAGATGCTCCGGATTTTTTTTGAAAAAATTTTAAAAATCCGCGCACATCTTATATACTTAATCCGTCTAACATTATGAACGAGGTAATCCATGGATATAGAACTGTACTATGACAAGATATACAGGTATATCTTTTTTAAAGTCAATAACAGAACCCTCGCCGAAGATCTGACACAGGAAACGTTCTTAAGATTTTTGGGAGCCGAGTGCGAACAGCCCGAGCGGTTTCTTTATACGATCGCGAGGAACCTTTGCATTGATGAATACAGGCGCATTAAGCCGTTAAGTACCGAGGATGAGGAGGCTTTGGCTGTTTCGTGTGAGTTTGAAAACACTCTTGTAAACAGCCTTACGGTGCGAAAGGCACTTGAAAGTCTTAATCCGGATGACAGGGATATGCTGATACTTAGGTATGTAAACAGCGAACCGATCCAGGACATAGCACGGTTTTATGATATGTCGAGGTTTGCGGTATACAGAAGGATAAAAGAAGCCGGAAACAGGCTTAAAAAACTGTTGGAAGGGGGGAACTGATGATGAAAGACAAAGACTTAAAGATAATACTGACTGAATACGCGGGAAACCCCGGTCACCTTAAAAAAGACACATTTATACGAAGTGTTACAAAAGACGCGGGCAAAGAACACGTAAGTACATTTAAAATGATCGCCGTTCAGGCAGGATACATAAGAGTATATGTATGGCTGATCTCGATCGCCGTCGCATGTCTTCCCCTTTTCGGAGCCGATATGTTCAGATTTGCGATACTTGACGTCGTGGCCGATCTTATGCCCTTTGTGGCGGGTGTCGGTATAATAGAGGCGATGCGTGCCAGGATGTATGATATGACGGAACTTGAATCGGTCACTCTTTTGTCGGGAAAAGGTGTTTTTTACGCAAGGATGATACTGATAGGTGTCGTGCAGTTTGCACTGATTCCCGTTTCTGCAGTGCTGATGGCATTCGCGGATACCGGCAGCGTTATCGATCATTGCGTAAAGCTTGTTCTTCCATATTGTATTACGGCTATCATATGCCTGATCGTCGAGCGGACGAGATTCGGAAGAGAAAACGTTTTGGTATGCCTTGCGGTTGCGGGAGCGGTCTTTGCGATAAGACAGTCACTCGTCTCGTTCGCCCGCTATGATCCGGGAAGTTTAACACTTACGATCGCGGCAGCAGTGCTCATCATCGTTCAGATCTTTGAATTTTATAAAACAGTGAGAACAGTAGGAACAGGAGAAGTCGAATGGAATTAAAAGCATCGGGACTGACCAAACAATACGGCAGCAAAACGGCCGTTGACAACATGAGTTTTGAGATCGGTAAAGGAGTGACGGGCTTGCTGGGCGCCAACGGAGCGGGCAAGACTACACTCATTCGAATGATGTGCGGGATACTTACCCCCACGAGCGGTGAGATCGAATATGACGGGTACAGGGTTGAGAGCGAAGAGTACAGGAACATTCTCGGATATCTTCCCCAGGATTTCGGCTATTATCCGGAATTTACGGGGATGGATTTTCTTAAATATTTCTGCGCCCTCAAGGGTATCGACAAAAAGGCCGCAAATACAAGGTGCGAAGAACTGCTTGAACTTGTCGGCTTAAAGGATATGGGAAAAGTTAAGGTTAAAAAGTATTCGGGAGGCATGAAGCAGCGTCTCGGGATAGCCCAGGCTATCATCAACCGCCCGGAAGTACTTATCCTTGATGAACCGACGGCGGGCCTCGATCCCAAAGAGCGTGTGCGTTTCAGAAGCCTTATCGAAGAACTCGGCAAGGTGTCGGTCGTTGTATTGTCCACCCATATCGTGTCCGATATCGAGCATATCGCCGACCGCATCATCATGATGAAGAGCGGGCATATCATATGGCAGGGTTCATGGAAAGAGGAACAGGGAAGCCTTGAAGAGTTTTATCTTAAGGAATTTGAGTAATATATCTTAACGGCACGGAATGTGCAGAAACATTTATAGGCAGGCATGGAACGGAGAGATATGAAAAAGAGAAATTGTTTTTTTACACTGTATAAATATGAAATTTTTAAAATATTCAAAAACAAAGTCGCTTTCGCGACATTTCTGATATTCTTTGTGTTTTCTTTTATCCAGGGAGAATTTGAAGTACGCGGAAACCTCGACCCTGAGGATCTTCCGAGATATCAGGCTATGGACGGGCGCGTGATAGACGACGGATTCATATCCGAAATGTTAGCGGCAACCGATGAGATGGGAGAACCCATTGACCCCGATGAACTTGAATATGACGGGGTCAGATCGTGGGTTCGGGACATATGGGGTTACAGGACGGCCCTTACGGGGATAAACGAAAGCACCGTATATCATAAAAGAGAAGAATCCATTGCGGAAACATATGAAGATCTTAAACTGTCGGAAGGTGAGATCGCATACTGGCAGGAACGGGAGCAGAAGCTTGAAAAGCCTTTTGCGATATATGACACTGCGATTATAAGCGGAGTGCTGGAGGGAACGACAAACTTTATCATATATATGATAATGATAGTCGGGATAAGTCTTGCGGCCATATTTGCGATCGAGACGCAGCGCCGCACGGATCCGATGATAAGATCATCCATAAACGGAAGGACGGAGCTGTATTTTGCAAAGATACTTGCCGGTATGACATATTCGTTAACAGGTCTTCTGATCATCGTTGCAGGGTTTTTGACATATGTCGGGCTTGCATGGGGATTTACCGGAATGCAGGCCGCCGTTCAGATATACTTGCCTCTGGCGGCAGAAGATATGACTATGTGGCAGCTTGAAGGTATCATACTCATAATGTTGTTTACGTTCACTTTCATGTTGTCTGCTTTTGCTCTCTTTGTGTCGAATGTTACACGTAACAGTCTGGCGTCGATGGGCATCGTGATAGGAGCATGTTTCGGTATCTTTGCACTGTCAACATCCGTCCCGCTTAAAATGCGGATTTTATCCCAGACGATAAGCATATTGTCGCCTTCGATAGTATCGTCAAATATCCTTTATGACTTCAGGCTCATAAAACTCGGCCGGTATCTTACAGAATACCAGGCCGCTCCGATGATCTACATCGCTTTAAGCATCATCTTGACGGTCGCGGGCTGCATCATTTATCTTAAGCATGAGATAAAGAGCAACTGATGGCATAAATACTATGACACGGCTAAACCGGGGCCTTATGCAAAACTTTGCACAATGCATGTAAATTTTACTTGCATACCGTGACAAACAATGATAAAATAACCAAGCGCGCGAAAATGCGCATGTAACTATCAATCACGCGAATGTCTTCCCGCAGGTGCCCTTAACGCTTGGGGTTGTCGGATCAAGAAGTTTCGCGGAAGAACAACTTACGGAGGTACAAAAATGAGCGTTATTTCTATGAAGCAGTTACTTGAAGCAGGTGTTCATTTCGGACATCAGACCAGAAGATGGAACCCTAAGATGGCTCCTTACATCTTCACCGAGAGAAACGGTATCCACATCATCGATCTTCAGAAATCTGTCGGTAAGGTAGACGAAGCCTACAACGCAATTTCCGATATCGTAGCACAGGGTGGTATCGTTTTATTTGTAGGTACCAAGAAGCAGGCACAGGATGCGGTTAAGACCG